>JAODMS010000082.1 GCA_025464925.1 Arthrobacter sp. | reverse complement strand
ATCTCTGCCCTGTTGGCTCTGAAGGAAAGTTGGATGCGTGTCAGTTAGACGCGGGCTCCTCCAGAGCCAACGAAAAATACGCATACCAACGGTTAGTCATAGCCACACCATAACCACGCCATGATGTGTGCTGCAAATCCGCGCGCGACGACGGCCTAGGCGGGCGGAGCCAGCAGCACGTCGATGAGCTGGGCCAGCCCGTCCGGAATGTCCACGCTCTTGTCGTACATCCACTGCAGCTGGAGGCCGTCAAAGGAGGCCACCACCAGCCGGGCAAGCGTTCGGGCGGGAACGTCGCGGCGCACTTCTCCAGCATCCTGCCGACGGCCGATATCCGCGCTTAGTTCTGCCACGATCAACGCATAGCGCTCCCGGAAGTATCCGTGCGAGTCATGCCCCGGATCGTTGGCGGCGGCCGACGCCACCGCGTAGAGCGTGGTGAGCCCCGGCTCGCCCCGGTTCCGCTCGGCGATCGGCGCCAGCCCTCGCAGGCCCACTTCGTGCTGGTCGCCGGCAGCCAAGCCGCGCCGGTCCCGTTCGGTCAGCACCGCCGTCAGGAGCTCCTGTTTTCCGCGGAAGTAGTGGAACAGGGTTGCTTCCTTCACCCCGACGAGCTCCGCCACGCGTCGAAGCGCCGTGCCCTCGAAGCCCGCCGTGGCAAAAACATCGGTGGCCGTCTGGACAATCTGCTCGCGGCGTTCCGCTCCCTTGGCGTACCGCCCGCGGGGCTTCGACGTCGACATCGAGCCAGTTTATTTGAGTTCTCCGACGAAAATCTAGTCACACTCGGTTTTACTGGCTACTATCATTTCCAAGGCCCAAGGGAGGGCTGCTTTCCGCCCGCAGGCAATGTGCCCGCCAGGACTCCTTCCCGCGGGTGCCGGCCGTCACCGCCGTCCTTCCCCACCCGCATCAAGGGAGCCACCTAAATGACCTACTTCCCCTCCGCAGCCGACGTCGATCCGGCCATTGTCGACGCAGCCGCCCTGGACACGCCCGGTGCCGCAGCGGCCTCAGGGGACGCAGATTCCCGGATCCGGGAGCTTGCCCAGAGCCTTAGCCTCGAGCAGCAGATCCGGCTGCTGACCGGTGCCGATGTCTGGTCCACCCACGCCATTCCCGAAATCGGGCTCAGGCGCGTCGTCCTGTCCGACGGTCCGTCCGGCGTCCGCGGCGAAGACTTTGATGAGCGGCACGACTCTGTCTCCCTGCCTTCCTCGTCCGCCCTCTCCGCCACCTGGAGCGTCGAGACCGCCCGCCGCTACGGCCAGGTCCTGGGCCAGGAGGCCCGGCGGAAGGGTGTCCATGCCGTCCTGGGCCCCACCATCAACCTGCACCGTTCGCCGCTGGGTGGCCGCCACTTCGAATGCATGAGCGAGGACCCGCGCCTCACCGCCACCCTGGCGGCCGGGTACGTTACCGGCGTGCAGTCCATGGGGGTCGGTGCCACCCCGAAGCACTACCTCGCGAACGAGGCCGAGACGGACCGCTTCACGGCAGACTCCGTGGTGGACGAACGTCCCCTGCGGGAGCTGTACCTTGCAGCGTTCGAGGACGCCATCACCGAAGCCCGGGCGTGGCTGGTGATGAGCTCCTACAACTCCATCAACGGAACCACCGCCAGTGAGAACAAGCTCCTCGAGACGCCCCTGTCCACGGAGTGGGGATTCGACGGCGTGGTGGTCTCGGACTGGACCGGCGTGCGCTCGGTCGAGGCCGCCAACGCGCACCAGGACCTGGAAATGCCGGGACCTGTTGGACACTGGGGACCCAAACTGCTCGCCGCCGTTCTGGACGGCCGGGTCAGCCGTCCCGCGATCCTCGAAAAGACCACGCGCATCCTTCGCCTGGCCGCCAGGGTGGGATCGCTTGAAGGCTTCGAACCTGCAGTCGCCGATCTTCCGGCGAAGCTCGACGGCGCCGCCGTCGCCCGTGAGGTTGCCGTGCGCGGAGCAGTGCTGGTCCGCAACGAAGGCGGCATCCTTCCGCTGGACGCCGCAAAGCTCGGCAGCGTGGCCGTC
Organism: Arthrobacter sp.; assembly: GCA_025464925.1. The sequence goes on along the minus strand of JAODMS010000082.1, from coordinate 6,750 downwards.
ATCGGCCACAATGCCGCCGAGGCCCGGACCCAGGGCGGCGGCAGCGCCACCGTTCTGCCGAAATACACCGTCTCACCGCTAGAGGGACTGCGGAAGGCGCTGCCGGAGGACGTCGACGTCGTCTATGTCCGCGGCGCGAAGGTGGCCGAAGGGCTCCAGTCGTTCCCCCGCACATCGCTCCACAACCCGCGCTCCGGCGTTCCCGGCATGCGCGTCACTTTCCTTGCCGCCGACGGGTCGGAAATCTCGGGCGAAGACCGCCTGGCCTCCCACCTGATCTGGTTCGGTGTCGGCATTCCCGAAGGTGCTGCCGCGATCCTGATGGAGACGGAGTGGACCGCCGAAACGGCGGGCGTCCACCATCTGGGCGTCGGGACCGTCGGCCGGATCCGGCTGGAAGTCGACGGTGCGGAGGTGTTCAACGGTGAGCTGGAGGACGACACGGACGTGCTCGGTGCGGCACTGTTCGACCCGCCCCAGACGGTGCACGCCATCGAGACCACGGCCGGCCAGCGCCTCCGGATCGAGGCCCTGTACGAGCTGCCGCAGGATCAGGCCATCCCGCTGACCGCCATCCTGCTGGGTGAGGAGACCATCGTCAGCGATCCGCAGGCAGAGATCGACGCCGCCGTCGAGGCCGCCCGGACCGCCGACGTGGCGGTGCTGGTCGTCGGCACCAACGCCGCCATCGAATCCGAAGGCTTCGACCGCAAGGACCTTGACCTGCCGGGCTTCCAGAACGAGCTGGTCGAGGCCGTGGCGGCGGTGAACCCGCGCACGGTGGTGGTGGTGAACGCGGGGTCACCGGTCCTGATGCCCTGGCGGGACAAGGTGGGCGCCGTCCTTCTGGGCTGGTTCGGCGGACAGGAATGCGGCACTGCGGTTGCGGACATCCTGTTGGGCTCCGAGGAACCCGGCGGACGCCTGCCCACCACCTGGCCCGCCGCCCTGGAAGACGTTCCCGTGCTCAACACCACGCCTGTGGACGGCAAAGTGGTCTATTCCGAGGGGATCCACGTCGGCTACCGCGCGTGGCTCCAGCAGGAAGCGGCGGGCGGAGCGGCCCCGGCCTTTCCCTTTGGTTACGGGCTGGGTTACACCACGTTTGAACTCGGCAGCGTCGACGCGCCCGCGTCCCTTCCCCTAGGCCAGGAGCTGGTGGTTTCCATTCCGGTCCGTAACACCGGCACCCGCACCGGACGCGAGGTCGTCCAGGTGTATTTGGACCGTGCCGACTCGGCCGTGGAACGGCCTGTGCGCTGGCTGGCCGGCTACGCCTCGACGCACCTGGCGCCGGGCGGGACCGAAAGTGTGGAAATCCGCATTCCGGCCCGGGCCTTCGGGCACTACGACGGCGGCTGGCAGTTCGAGCCCGGGGTGTTTCGCCTGCTGGTGGGCCGCCATGCGGCCGACGATTTCCAGACGGCGGACATCGAGCTGTGCCCGGGTGCACCGGTTTCCTGACGCGGAGTAGGCGCGGCTCCCTTACAGTGTGGTGAGACCCTATCGGGCCGCACCGTCCCACCAACCGGAGGCAGCAATGACGCAAACCATCAATCCCGGCAATCCGGAAGCTCCGACGACTCCGGAAGACACTGCGCACGGAACAGCCGTCGGCTCAGCAGCCTCCGGCGGACGTTCCGCGGCGGCGGCCGGGATGGTTCCCGCAGCTCTCAAGCGCCGCGTCCCCAAGTACTCGGACCTCGCGCCGCTCATGCAGTTCAAGAAGCCCGAGTTCAGCCGCGCCGCGAAGCTCAAGCGTGCCAGCACCATCTGGGACCTCCGGGACATGGCCAAGCGCCGCACCCCGCAGGCCCCGTTCGACTACACCGACGGCGCGGCCGAAGCGGAGATCACCCTGCGCCGCGCCCGCGAGGCCTTCCTGGACATTGAATTCCGGCCCGGCATCCTTCGTAATGTCTCCAAAATAGACCTGAGCACCGACATCCTCGGCAAGTCTTCCCGGCTGCCGGTCGGCATCGCGCCCACCGGCTTCACCCGGATGATGCAGTCCGAGGGCGAATACGCCGGCTCCCAGGCCGCCGCGGCCGCCGGCATCCCGTACACGCTCTCCACCATGGGCACCGCCTCCATCGAGGACGTGGCCGCCGCCGCCCCCAACGGCCGGAACTGGTTCCAGCTCTACCTGTGGACCGACCGCGACCGCTCGCTGGAGCTGATCGAGCGCGCCGCCAGGGCCGGCAACGACACCTTGATGGTCACCGTGGACACCGCCGTCGCCGGCGCCCGGCTGCGCGACGTCCGCAACGGCATGACCATCCCGCCGGCGCTGACGATCAAGACCGTGCTGGACGCCTCCTACCGGCCGGCCTGGTGGTTCAACTTCCTCACCCACGAGCCGCTGACCTTCGCCTCGCTCTCCCGCTACACCGGAACCGTCGCGGACCTGATCAACTCGATGTTCGACCCCACCCTGACGTTTGACGACCTCGACTGGCTGCGCGAAACCTGGAAGGGCAAGCTCGTGGTCAAGGGCATCCAGACCGTCGAGGACGCCCGCAGGGTGGTGGACCACGGCGCCGACGGCATCATCCTGTCCAACCACGGCGGCCGCCAGCTGGACCGCGCCCCGATCCCCTTCCACCTGCTGCCGGAGGTCAAGGAAGCGTTCACCAAGGACAACTCCGACGCGGCGATCATCCTGGACACCGGCATCATGAGCGGCGCCGACATCATCGCCGCGCTGGCCCTGGGCGCCGATTTCACCCTGATCGGCCGGGCCTACCTCTACGGCCTCATGGCCGGAGGCCGGGCCGGCGTGGACCGGGCGCTCCAGATCCTCGAGACCGACATGGTCCGCACCATGGCACTGCTGGGGGTCAGCCGGATCTCCGAACTGACCCCGGAGCACGTGCGGCTGCTCAAGACGTAAACCGCGCGGGAGGCGGATGCCCTGAGGCGCGCGGGGCTAGATGAGGCCCTGGGCGAGCATCGCGTCGGCCACCTTGACGAAGCCGCCGATGTTCGCGCCCAGCACGTAGTTGCCCGGATCACCGTATTCCTCGGCGGTGGCCGCGCAGCGGCCGTGGATGCCGACCATGATTTCGGTCAGGCGCCGTTCCGTATGCTCGAAGGACCAGGAGTCGCGGCTGGCGTTCTGCTGCATTTCCAGGGCGGATGTCGCCACGCCCCCGGCGTTGGCGGCCTTGCCCGGACCGAACAGCACACCGGCGTCCTGGAAGACCGCGACGGCGTCCCGGGTGGACGGCATGTTGGCGCCCTCCCCCACGGCAAGAAGGCCGTTGCGCACGAGCCGCGCGGCAGCGTCACCGTCGAGTTCGTTCTGCGTGGCGCAGGGCAATGCCACGGTGGCGTTGACATCCCAGACGGAGCCGCCGTCCACATAGGAGACGGCGGCTCCACGGCGGTCCTCGTAGTCCTTGAGGCGTCCGCGCTCGACTTCCTTGATCTGGCTGAGCAGGGCGACGTCGATCCCGGCCTCGTCCACGATGTAGCCGGAGGAATCGGAGCAGGCCACGACGGTGGCGCCGAGCGACTGCGCCTTGGCGATCGCGTGGAGCGCCACGTTGCCGGAGCCGGAGACCACCACGCGCTGCCCGTCGAAGGACAGGCCCCGGGTCTTGAGCATTTCCTCGGTGAAGATCACCGTGCCGTAGCCGGTCGCTTCCGGACGCACGAGGGAACCGCCCCAGGAGATGCCCTTGCCGGTCAGGACGCCGGATTCGTAGCGGTTGGTGATGCGCTTGTACTGGCCGAAGAGGTAGCCGATCTCACGTCCGCCGACGCCGATGTCGCCGGCCGGGACGTCCGTGTACTCGCCGATGTGGCGGTACAGCTCCGTCATGAAGTACTGGCAGAAGCGCATGACCTCGGCGTCAGAGCGGCCGCGCGGGTCGAAGTCGGAGCCGCCCTTGCCGCCGCCGATCGGCATGCCGGTCAGGGCATTCTTGAAAATCTGCTCGAAGCCCAGGAACTTCACGATGCCCAGGTACACCGAGGGGTGGAACCGCAGGCCGCCCTTGTACGGGCCGAGGGCGGAGTTGAACTCCACCCGGAAGCCGCGGTTGATCTGCACCCGTCCGGCGTCGTCCGTCCACGGAACGCGGAAAATGATCTGCCGCTCCGGCTCGCACAGCCGCTCGAGGACTGCGCCCTCGAGGAATTCGGGGTGCCGGTCGTGCACCGGCCCGAGGCTTTCGAAGACCTCGGTCACGGCCTGGTGAAATTCGCCTTCGCCCGGGTTGCGGTCCAGCACCGTGTTCCGGATCGCTTCAAGCCGTACGTCCATGCAACTCCCCTAAATGTAGGCGCCCGTCTGCCGGGCGCAATAATAATGCCGAACGTTGAATTACTTTTTTCGGCCGAATTTCGGCAGGTTCGCCAGAAGATCGGCGGCCTTGGTGGCGGCGCGGCCGACAGTGCGGCCGATTTGCTGCGGCATCTTGTCCTCGCCCGCGGTTCCCACCGGTATCACGACGGCGGGGCTCAGCGGACTGCCCGCCGGGCGGCCCGCCAGGGCCGCGGCGGCGGGTTGCGGGGCGGTCGCAGCCGCTACGGCCGCAGCGGCCAGGCTGTCCGGGACGGTGCGGAGCCGGGAGTCCGGCCCCACGGCCGGGGATGGCTCAACGGCCGCTGCCGGCCCGACGTCGAACGTCTCGAGCCAGCTGGCGATCCCGGCCAAAGGCTTCGGGTTCAGCGCGTAGTAGCGCTTCTGTCCCTGGGCTCGCATGCTCACCAGGTCCGCTTCCCGAAGGACCTTGAGATGTTTTGAAATGGTGGGCTGGCTCGCCTCAAGCTCCAGGACCAGTTCCCCCACTGCCTTGTCCCCCTTGCGGAGGGCCACCAGAATGTCACGCCGGGTCGCCTCAGCAATGACGGCAAATACGTCGTCTGTCACCATGCCCTCCAGACTAGCGACATATACGCCAAATGGCATCAACTATTTCGCCGCTACCGGGAGCCTCAGTCGAACCAGGGGTCCAGGCCGTAGAGGGGGAACACTTCCTTGCGGGTGGCCATCACGGCGCGGTCCACCGCGTCGTTGGGGTCGAACCCCACTTCCCAGGAACGCCACCACAGGTCGACGTCGTCCCCCATCAGTTTCGGTGCGTCCCTGCCGTACTTGGCCCCGTAGGTATCCTGCACGTACGTCCGCCAGTCTTCGGGGACCGGTGTGCGGAGCGGGACGGGCCGGCTGGCCGCGATCGCGATCAGGTGGCTCCAGGACCGGGGGACCACCCTTATGATGTCGTAGCCGCCGCCGCCGGTGGAAATCCAGCGGTTGTCACAATGGCGGGCGGCGAGATTGCCGACGGCGATGGCCGCCTCCCGCTGGGCATCCACGCTGATATTCAGGTGCGTCAGGGCGTCAAGCCGGTGGGAGTCGCAGCCGTGCTGGCTGACAATGACCTCCGGCTCGAAGGCGCCGGTGAGCTGCGGCACCACCGCATGGAAGGCGCGCAGCCAGCCGGCGTCCCCGGTGCCGGCCGGCAGCGCGACGTTGACGGCGCTGCCCCGGGCGTTCGGGCCGCCGATCTCATTCGCGAACCCCGTTCCGGGAAAGAGCGTGAGTCCGCTCTCATGCAACGAGATGGTCAGCACCCGGGGGTCGTCCCAGAAGATGCTCTGCGTGCCGTCGCCGTGATGGGCATCGACGTCGATATACACCACGCGCTGCAGGCCACCGTCGAGCAGCTTCTGGATCGCGAGGGCGGCGTCGTTGTAGATGCAGAATCCGCTTGCACGGTCCCAGGCCGCATGGTGCATGCCCCCGCCGAAATTGACCGCGCGAACTGCGCTGCCGTCCAGAATGGCCCGGGCCGCCAGGAGGGAGCCGCCGGCCAGCCGGGCACTGGCCTCATGCATGCCGGCGAACGCCGGGTCGTCTTCGGTGCCGAGTCCTCGTGCCGGGTCCGGGGTATCAGGATCCCCACTGACGCGGCGGACGGCGGCAATATACTCGGCGCTGTGAACCGTGGAAAGCTCGGCGTCGCCGGCCACTTCCGGAGCCGCGACGGTGACGTGGTCCAGATCGAGCAGCCCCAGGCTGCGCGCCAGCCGCGCCGTGAGTTCCAGGCGCTCCGGGGCCATCGGGTGCCCGGGGCCGAAGTTGTAGGCGGTCATGGCCGAGTCCCATACCACCGTCGTCGGCAGTGCGGTCTGGGAGAGTCCGGGCAGGAAGGTCATCAAAGACAGGCTACCTGAGTGCGCAAGCCCGCTCCCCCGCCATTGCCCGGACATTAGTGGTTTACTACTGAAGGAAGAAGTTTCAACCGAGGACAAGCCACACATGACGCAAAGCCAGTCCAGGTCCAAGAGCCCGGCGAGCTGGCACCCCGGCACGACGGAGCGGGAAGGCCTGTGGATCTTCACACGCCTGCGCGACTTCATTGACAGCATCGCCAACAGCTCACCTGCCCGCCTCGCGCTGACCACGTTCGCTGTGGTGATCCTGGTCTTCACGGCCCTGCTCTCGCTGCCCGTGTCCTCCTCCACCGGAACCCCCACACCCCTGCATCAGGCGCTCTTCACCGCGGCGTCCGCCGTCTGCGTTACAGGCCTGACGGTGGTGTCCACGGCCGTGCACTGGTCCTTCTTCGGCCAGCTCGTCATCCTGATCGGCGTCTTCGTCGGCGGCCTGGGCACCCTGACGCTGGCGTCGCTGCTGGCGCTCATGGTCAGCAAGAGACTCGGAGTCCGCGGCAAGCTGATCGCCCAGGAGGCCATGAACGCCGGCCGGCTGGGTGAGGTCGGTACCCTGCTGCGGAT
>JAODMS010000220.1 GCA_025464925.1 Arthrobacter sp. | reverse complement strand
CGAGAGGGCGCCTGAATTCGGCGAGGTGGGAGCGGGGCTGCAGATGGCGCCCAACGCCTCCCGTGTCCTAAAGCGGTGGGGCCTGCTGGAAAAGGCGCTGGAGATTGGTGTGCAGCCCAAGCACCTGGTGTTCCGAGACGCCGTCACCGGCGAGGAGCTCACGCGCCAGACCCTCGGCGGGGAGTTCGCCGAACGCTACGGCGCGCCGTACGTGGTGATCCACCGCAGCGACCTCCACCGCGTCCTGCTCGAAGGCTGTGAAGCGGCAGGCGTCAGGCTCGTCAACGATGTCATGGTCGAAAGCGTCGAGACCGTCAACGGACGGGGCGTGGCCCACACGGCCGCCGGCGTTGACTATGAGGCCGACGTCGTCATCGGCGCCGACGGACTCAAGTCCACCCTGCGGCCCCTCGTGGCCAGTGATCAGCCCGTTTCCTCGGCCTACGTCGCCTACCGCGGAACGGTGCCCATCACGGAGAACACGCCCAAGGCCGACCTCGAAGACGTCATTGTCTACCTCGGACCGGACTGCCACCTCGTGCAGTACCCGCTGCGCAAGGGTGAGCTGCTGAACACCGTTGCCGTATTCAAGTCGCCCTCCTTCGAACGCGGCGAAGAGCAGTACGGCGGCGTCGACGAGCTCGAGGCCGCCTACAAGGACTGCGTCCCGGCTGTCCAGGAAGCACTGAAGAACCTGGCCACGGGCATCCGCTGGCCCATGTATGACCGCGACCCGATCGAAAACTGGGTCGCCGGCCGGATGGTGCTGATGGGCGACGCCGCCCATCCCATGCTCCAGTACCTCGCCCAGGGCGCTTGCCAGGCGCTCGAGGACGCGGCCGTGCTGCAGGACGTCAGCAACGCCACCGTATTCACCGCCGGTGGCACCAACCCGGAAGCCTGGGACGACGCGATCAAGGAATTCAACAGCATCCGCGCAGGCCGCACCGCCCGGGTCCAGCGCACTGCCCGCATCTGGGGCGAATCCTGGCACGTCTCCGGACTGGCCCGGACGCTGCGAAACCTGCTCTTCAAGGGCCGGAAGGATAACGACTTCCAGTACAACGACTGGCTGTACGGCCAGGCCGGCGATGGCGTGCCGGCCGTTGAGGCTACTCGCTCCATTCAGGCGGAACGGATTTCCGCCTGAGCCGGCGCAGTCGCTCGAAGCCGGTTGAACTCGTCGGGAATCGGCTCCTGGCACGGCCCCGCACGCAGCCGCGTGCGGGCCGTGCCACGAGTCACGCGGCTAGTTGAGAGCTACGGCATCGCCGGGCGCCCGCGAGGAACGCCGCGTCGCCGATCTTCGCGCGCAACGCATGCAGAGAAGCCGCGCCGCGGACGTAGACCTGACCCGCGAACAAGTTGTCCCGACCGGGGTCCGTGATGTCGAGCGCCCAGCGGTTGTTCGCGTCGAGGTACGCATCCGCAAACTGCTCCGGCATCGTCGCCACGCCTTGGTGCTCGGCCCACAGCCACTCGATGTACTGCGCCCAGCCCTCGTTCAGCCAGATGTCCTGCCAGTCAGACGGGCTCACCGCGTTGCCGAACCACTGGTGTCCCAGTTCGTGCATCACCGTGTATTCGTTCGCCACCTCCGAGTAGACCGGCCGCGTCTGCGTCTCCAGGGCGTAGTGGACCGTGTCGTCATCGACAATCGCGCCGAACGCCTCGAACGGATACCGCCCGAACAGGCCCTCCAGGCACCGGCCCTGTTCCACTGCGATGGCTTGATAGAAGGTTGTCCAGGCCCCCCGTCCACGAGGACTTGACTTGTGACTCATTAGAGAGCTGCCTCGGAGTGATCATGCTTTCAAGTCGGTGCCCGTCGTAGAGCCCGATCCGAAAGGAGTATTTCGATGGCTGTCGTCGCCGAAAGATACGACTACGTCGTGGGTGTCGATATCCACGCCCGAACTCCCACATATGCCGTTGTGGCCGCAAAGACGGGGGCGTTGATTTAAACGGCCACCTTCCCAACGAGTGCCGCCGCAATCGAACGCGCCCTGGCGTGGATGACCCGAAAGACAGCAGGTGAGGTCCTCGTCGCCGCAGAGGGGACAGCCTCCTACGGGCCACCTCGCCGCAGAACTCGTGCCGGCGGCGGCAAATCCGACCCGATCGACGCCGTAGCCGCGGCGCGCAGTATCGGTTATCAGCGGCGCGACGTCGGCGCGGCCTCGCTTGTCGTGCGCGCAGAAGCGGTCCCGTAGGACAGCATATGGAAGGTGACCCCTGCGGCGGCCCATCCCGCAGCCCCATCTCCGCCCGCGTCCTGCTCACGAGGCAAACTCAACAAGGAGGCTGGCTTCGAGAGCCAAGTCCGATGGAGGTAACTACAATGAGGTGACGCAGGCCACAATCAGTCATGCGGGACGCGGTCGGGTGTTCGGAGCGAAACGGGCCTGATAGGGGGCGCCATGTACGGGAAAATCGTGGGGATAAGGGGCCGCGCACGGTACGCATCCCCGGCCGCCACGGTCCAGGGACACCGATCAGAGCGCACCAGGACGCCGCACAACATGATTCTGCGCAGAATCCCGACGCTGACGGCGGTTCTCGTTGCCGTGATCGCAACCTGTCCGGTCTCCGCCGGCGAGGCCGCCAGCGACGTTAGCCCATGCGAACGGCTCAACGCCAACCAGGTCAAATACCCCACCAGCGGCGCCGGACGGGTGACCTTCGCCATCGCGGAGGCCTACAACGACACCCGCGTCGTGCTCACGGGCTGCGTCAAAAACGGAACGGGATACGACCAGGAATGGCAGGCAGCGGGGCACACCGGCAGTTCCGGCTTCGGCCAACCCGGGCTCATCCAAGTCGACTCCCTGCTCTCACCAACAGGGTCGTTCACCGTCACCGAGGCTTTCGGCCGGGAAAACCCAGGCACGAAGCTCCAATATCGCACCCTGAACCCAGGCTCCCGCTGGGGAGCGGACGGACCGAACTATAACAAGTACTTCGAAGGCCAAAGCACCAGCAGGGACGATGAGAACCTTTGGAAGATGATGAAAAGCGGCGACTACGAGCAGGTGGCCGTCATCAACTACAACCGCCCACCGGACATGACACCGACCGCAAACGCTTCCTACGCCATCTTCCTGCACGCAGGTAACAAGGAAACCTGGGGCTGCATATCAACGGACCTCAATATCGTCACCCGCTTCCTCCGAACTGCCGTACCCGGGGACCGCATGGTCATGGGCGTCAACAGCGAAATCTTCGACACGCCGGCGGCGCAGCCGATTGTCCCGACACCAATAGTGTTGCTCGCCCCCTTAGCCATCGTTGCCGCGCTGAGCATTTGGCTGGCTAGATCCCGGAGCCGTCGGACAACAGCTTTGGGCAGTGGCCGGCAATGACAAAGGCAACCGGACCCGATGGTTCACCCGCAGTGAGCCAGAAACTGGGCTGCAAGAGGCGGGCCGATTCCTCATAACCGGGATGTGCCAGAAGCCCGGTTTCCGCCATTAGTATCAGCAACGCGCTGCAGCGCCTCGAGGTGGTCAACCATGCCCCGACCCTTGAAGGCCTCAAGTACCCCTGCGTCAACACCGGCCGCGGCCGCAGTCCTTCTGACCCTGTTCATCTTATGGGCATCCTCCACGGTTCGAAGATAGAGCTTCAGCCGTCCAGGAGGAAGAGTCTGTCGGTTATGAGGATGGCTCTGTCACGGCCGCTTCGCCAACCGCGGTGCGGCGGCGGGCCTTACGGGCAACCTGGATGCTCACCTGTGGGGCTTTGTTGATCCGGCCCGTACCAGGCGGCCCGAGGAACCGCGGACCCTGTCCCCATCATTTGACCAATATTAAAGCCTCAGATCACGCTCGGGTGACGCCGTGGTAACGCCGGACTCCCTAGGGTCCTTCTTGGGTCTTGTCCCACCGAACTGGTTATCCGGTCCCGGAGGACATCCGTGTTTTGCAGCCCGACCGCTCTGGGGCGACGAGCAACCAGCCGGTGAACAGCAGATCCTAAGGAGAGTTGGCACGAGGGTTGAACATCGAAGTCCCGCACCGGGCGGGGCGCCCTCCCGTTTGCGGAGCCGGATTCGGCCGAGACCACCGTGAGCGCCAAGAACTCCGCCCACTATATACGCGGGCTATTTCCCCTCCGGGAACGTTTTCCGCGCGTCGGAGTTGCGTCCACGCTCGGGAAACTTCGCCCCTCGCAGAATCACGAAGGAATCTACTGATGGATATTTTTGAAACCCTGGAGTCTAAAGTCCGCTGCTACTCTCGCAACTGGGACACCGTTTTTGAGCGTGCGGCCGGCAGTATGCTTTACAGCGAGGACGGCAGAGCCTATTTGGATTTTTTTCCGGCGCCGGAGCGCTTAACTACGGACACAACAATCCGGAGCTGCTTCGGCCGCTCGTCGACTATCTTCTCTCGGGTGCCATCGTTCATTCCCTCGATATGAAAACGCCTGCTCAACGGCGCTTCTTGGAAACATTCCAGGAGCTGATCCTCAAGCCTCGGAAGTGGGACTATAAAGTCATGTTCCCCGGTCCTACGGGAACAGACTCTGTGGAAACGGCTTTGAAGCTGGCGCGTAAAACCACCGGCCGGCACCATATCCTCAGCTTTACGAGTGCATTCCACGGGATGACTCTTGGCTCATTGTCCGTTACGGGCAATTCAACGAAACGGCAGGGCCCCGGGATTCCGCTGACGAACGAATCCAGCATGCCCTACGACGGATTCTTTGGCGGCCAGACGCCGGACTTTCTGTGGCTCTGCCATGCGCTGGAGGACTCTGGCTCGGGAGTCGATAAACCCGCCGCGGTGATCGTCGAAACTGTACAGGGCGAGGGCGAGGGCGGGCTCGGAGCCGCCCGCAGATCCTGGCTAAGAGGCCTTTCGGAGCTGTGCCGCCAACACAACATCCTGCTCATCGTTGACGAAGTCGCGGGGCTTGCTTCGCAGCTGCACGAGGGGCTTACACGGATTGCGGCGGAATCGTCCGCCCGGGGCCTGCTCGTGGAAACCTCCGGTCCGGAGGGTGAGGTGGTCAAGGCGATGCCCGCGTTGACCATCAGCCCCCAGGATCTGCGGAAGGGACTCGATATTCTCGCGGGAGCCGCGGAGTCTGTGACCAGCGAGCCGGTCGCCTTGGGAGCTTTGGCTTGAGTATCCGTGCAGAGGGGCAAAGACAGCGTACAAACATCCAAGCAGATGTCAGGGACGGCCAATGAGCACCCAACAGGCAACAGCGGCTAACGATGATGATTTCAGCGCAGAAGGCGCCTCAGAGGTGCGGCATTCCGCTGCCGGGTCGGGGACGTCATCGGCGTTCCCGGGCAGCCGCCCACCATCGCAGCTCGGACCGTTGGCGCCTCCTCCCGTGTTAGAGGAGACGGGTCCGGCGATGCCCCCGCGGGGTGTCATCGTGCAGAAGTTCGGTGGCTCCTCTTTGGCGGATGCTGCGGGTATCATGCGTGCCGCCGAGCGGATAGCCAAAACCCGGGAGGACGGATATCAGGTGGTGGCGGTGGTGTCGGCTATGGGCGACACGACCGATGAACTGTGCGACCTGGCCGCCGAAGTTTCCCCCCGGCCGCATCCCGGCGATCTCGATGCCCTCCTGAGCATCGGTGAACTCGTGTCGTCGGCCCTGTTGGCCATCGCATTGGTGGAACTTGGCCAGGCGCCTGGCACATTCACGGGCAGTACGGCCGGCCTAATAACCGATGACGTTCACGGCAAAGCACGCATTACTGATGTCAGACCCGACCGCATCCGCGCGTCCATGGCCCGGGGTGAAGTCCCTATCGTTGCCGGATTTCAGGGCAGGACGAATATAGGGAAGCGGGTGACTACGCTCGGACGGGGCGGCTCAGACCTCACCGCGGTTGCGCTTGCCGCAGCGCTAGGCGCTGAAATGTGTGAGATCTACACGGATGTGGACGGTGTCTACACCGCGGATCCCCGTATTGTCCCGGCAGCCCGGAAGATAGGGGTCCTCTCGAGCGAGGAGATGCTTGAGTTCGCGGCCTCCGGGTGCAAGGTACTACACGTGCGGTGTGTCGAATATGCCCGCCGATTCGGTATTCCGATCCATGTAAGGTCCTCGTTCGTGCCGGAGATAGGTACGTTGATCCTGCCGGACGGTGACGGCCATCCATTCCGCGAGCCCGTAAGAGAGCAAGCCGTGGTGACCGAAGTGGCCGGTGTCAACTCGGCTGCAAAAATCATTGTTGTCGGAATTCCTGACGAACCGGTCAGCATGGCGCACCTATTCCAGGTGCTGTCGCGCTCGGGGGTGAACGTCCAAACAATCGTCCAAAATGCGGCTGGCCCAGGTTCGAAGCGCTCCGACGTTGCGTTTAGCCTTCCGGCTCCTCAAGCCCCTCCAGCCCTCGCCGCGCTAGGGGCCGCTCAAGGAACTATAGGATTCCAGGGCTTGCAGCACGACGGTCAAGTCGGCAGGGTGTCAGTCGCCGGCCTGGGCATGCGGTCCTCGCCGGAGGTTTTCTGCACATTCCTTAGGGCACTTTCAGACGCCGGTATCGACCTCGATCTAGTCGACATATCAGAGACCTGCGTCGGCGCCGTCACACGCCCGGACCGGCTCGCGGATGCCGAACGCGCCGTCCGGTTGGCGTTCGGTATCGCTCCGGAGGGCGAGGAAGCGGTCACCGGTCGCATCGGCAAGATCACACCCGCTGTTGGCCCCCGCCCGGGAAATTGGATGGCGGCATCCGGTAGGGATTTGACCTCTGCCGGTCTGGCATTGACCCCTGTCTCGGGGGGCGGCCAAGAGCAAGGCAGATGGTTTGCTGCAGGGCACAGTCGTCGGTCTGAGCTTTTCGAGAGCATGCAGTTTGCGCGCGGCACATCGCTTCCAGCCAAGGATGGCAACTATGAGTAAAAGGGCGTGGACTCGTACCGGCGTCACCTGCCCCGGCCCCATCACTTTGGAATTTCGAAAGTTTGTTACTACCGAGGCTGCCGCGCACTCCCTAGCGATTGAGGCTAAGTTCTTCTGAATCCTTCGGTCAGCTCTCAGCTGATAGGAGGGTGATCGCCTAACCCGCAGCTCACCGACTTTTGTGCCGTCATTTGCAGTGGGCTTGCACCTCACCCAGTGTTCCTCTTCATTTCTTCTGCTGCGGTTAGGTGGATTTCATGGTCGCTATACAACCAGCGTTAAAAAAACAGTCACTTCGACACGGAGCCTGCTGGGATTCAGGATGCCGTGTCCATGATCAAGGAGATGTGCACCGTGGACACTGACGAATTTGGAACGGTTCTTACAGCAATGGTTACTCCATTCGATGATGAGGGCGAATTGGACCGCGACGGGATCCAAGGGCTGGTGGGGTGGCTGATCCGAGACGGCTGGAATGACGGGATCGTCGTCAACGGGACAACCGGGGAGTCCTTTGCGACCACGGACCGGGAAAAAGCCGAGGTCATTTCCGGCGCCGCCCGGGCAGCTAAAGGACGGGCCAAAATCGTGGCGGGCGTGGGTGCGGCTGACACCCGCCATAGCGTGGCTTTGGCAGAGATGGCTGCCGGCCTGGGGGCCGACGGTTTGCTTGTGGTCGCTCCGTACTACTGCCGTCCCACGCAGAAGGGCCTGATCCAGCATTTCCGCGCCGTTGCCGACGCGACGCCGCTGCCCGTGATGCTTTATGACATTCCTAAACGGACGGGCACCGCTATTGAAGCCGAAACCATCGTTACGCTGGCCGAGCATCCTCGTATCGTCGCGGTGAAAGACGCGAAAGGCGATCTGATCTCCACCTCGTGGGTTTTGAAGCGTACAGAGCTCGCATACTATTCCGGCGATGACGCACTGAACTTGCCCTTACTTTCCGTAGGAGCTTCGGGCTTTGTCTCCGTGGTGGGTCATGTTGCCGCCAACCTGCTACGTACGCTCTTGGACCACTACCGGAATGGCAACGTGGTGGAAGCGCTGGCCATTCACCGTGACTTGCTGTCCATCTACACCGGCATGTTTAGGTGCCCCGGATCGGCATCTGCGAAGGCTGCGCTACGATCCCTGGGGCTCCCGGGTGGGCCCGTCCGTTCACCCCTCGTGGACCTCAGTGCGGCGGAGTACGAACTTTTGCTCGCTGATCTCATGGCATGCACTGCCTACGCAGCCCAGATGGGAAGGAATCAACCGACACATCTGCCGGCTTAGGCACCCACCTACCTTGGCCACCACTTTTGACCTAGATCGGAGAACACAATGGGCCCCAGTCGCTACCAGCCTTTGAACATGACGAACCCATCCAGCGAGCCGGTGTCACGGGAAACGGCAGTACAAGTGGCGAGACCTCTCATCCGGTCTCGATCGGACGCAGCGATATTCCCGACATGCGGGGCCCACCCGTCTCGCACGCTGGTGGACATCATTTACGAGACCATTGCGGCCCATTCCGGAGCGCTGGCCCTCGACGACGGAACTGTCCAGCTGACTTACGAGGCGCTGGGTTCAACGATGGATGCAGTGGCCCGACGACTGTGGGCCATGGACATCGGGCTTGGGGACCGGGTGGGCATCCGGGTTCAGTCCGGATCTGCGGACCTCTACGTCGCCATTCTCGGCGTCCTCGCGTCCGGCGCGGCATATGTTCCCGTGGATGCCGACGAGCCGGATGAACGCGCCGAGACCGTGTGGTCGGAGGCGGGTGTCTGCGCCATCATCGGGGATCATCTGGAAATCTCACCGCTGTACGGTGTTCGGGAAGGGGCGTCCAGACGGGCTCCCCGCCCGGAAGACGATGCGTGGATCATCTTTACGTCCGGTTCGACCGGCAAGCCCAAAGGTGTGGCCATATCGCACAGGTCCGCGGCGGCGTGGGCAGATGCCGAGGCCGGAATGTTTTGCACCGCCCGCCCCCTGGGACCTGGCGACCGGGTCCTTGCAGGACTGTCTGTCGCCTTTGATGCCTCTTGCGAGGAGATGTGGCTGGCCTGGCGCCGCGGTGCTTGCCTCGTTCCAGCGCCGAGAACCATCGTCCGCTCAGGCGAGGACTTGGGTCCGTGGCTAGAACAGCGGCGAATAACGGCGGTTTCTACCGTGCCCACGTTGGCCGCCCTATGGCCCGCCGACACGCTTGAGCGTGTCCGGCTGCTCATTTTTGGCGGCGAAGCCTGCCCAGCTGATCTGATGGCGGGGCTGGCCAGCCCGCACCGCGAGGTATGGAACACATACGGGCCCACGGAGGCAACAGTGATCGCCTGCGGTGCGCAATACGACGGTGCGCAGCCTGTCAGGATCGGATTACCTTTACCCGGATGGGACCTCGCCGTGGTCGATGGGACGGGGGATCCAGTCAAATGGGGGGAAGAAGGTGAGCTCATCATCGGTGGTGTCGGACTCGGACGCTACCTCGATGCGGAAAAAGACGCTGAAAAGTACGCGCCCATGCCCAGTCTCGGATGGTCACGCGCGTACCGCAGCGGAGATTTGGTGCTGGCTGACCGTGATGGCCTGGTCTTCAAAGGCAGAGCCGATGACCAAGTAAAACTTGCTGGGCGCCGTGTGGAGCTCGGCGAAATAGACGAGGCCCTGTCGCGACTACCGGGAGTCGCGGCGGCGGCCTGTGTCGTCCAAACCACTCAGAGTGGTAACAAACTCCTCGTGGGGTACGTAGTACCGGCAGCGGGGGAAGTCATGGACCTTGCCGACGCCCGTTCCCGGCTGGCAGACACCCTTCCAGCACAGTTGGTGCCGGCGCTTGGTGTTCTCGAAGAGCTCCCGGTTAAGCCCTCTGGGAAGGTCGACCGGAAGGCCCTCCCCTGGCCGTTACCCGATAATCGTTCCGACGATCAATTGCACAGGCTGAGCGGCACATCCGGGTGGTTGGCCGAGGAATGGGCAAAGCTTCTCGGGCCGGTGCCCATGACAGAGGACAGCGATTTTTTTGCTCTCGGAGGTGCAAGCGTCGCGGCCGCTCAGCTGGTGGCCGCCTTGCGGAAGCGATATCCAGAGGTCTCCATTGCCGACATCTACGCCGCACCAGCCCTTGGCCCCATGGCGGCGTATCTTGAAGGACTTGAAGCCCCCGCGAAGAACGAGCAAACGGCCGTCGCCACGCCATGGTGGACCGGTCTGTTCCAATTGCCGGTGATCGTGGGCCTGTACTTCATTACCGGACTCAAGTACGTAACGGGCCTGGCGATAGCCAGCCTTACTCTCTTCGCCACTGCCAGTGTTCCATGGGCACCCAACCCGCCGCTGATGCCGGTTCTGGTCGCATGGATCGTCCTTTTCAGCTCCCCGTCCCGATTCCTCGTCGCCGTCGGGTCCGCACGTCTCTTGACGCTGGGAATCCGACCGGGAACCTTCCCCAGGGGAGGACTTGTGCATGTCCGGCTGTGGACCGCGGAGCGAATCACCGCTTTTTGCTCGCTCGGCGCGTGGATCGGAACACCGTTTGCGGCGTGGTACGGTCGGGCGCTGGGATGCCGGGTCGGTAAGGGCGTCCATCTCGACGCTATGCCGCCGGTCACTGGGATGGCCGTCATCGGCGCAGGTGCCTCCATTGAACACGGCGTGGACATGGCCGGTCACTGGATCAAGGGCGGCGTACTTCATGTGGGTCGCATCAAGATAGGCAGCAACGCACGGGTTGGCGCCCGGTCAACCCTCTTGTGTGGAACAACCATAGAGTCTGGTGCGGAAGTGGCCCCTGGCACTTGTGTCAACGGTCGCGTCCCCGCCGGGCAGTTGTGGTCGGGCTCTCAAATGGAGTATGCAGGCGTGGCCGGCGAGAGCTGGCCTCCGGCACCCTGCCCTACGCGTACGTCAGTCGGAGTCCAGCTTCTGTACCCGCTGTCAGTGGTTGGACTGGGCCTGGTCATGATGATTTCGGCGCTGCCCGCGCTTCTGTTGCTCGTGGTGGCAGTCCGAAGTAACGGCAGTCTCGGCGAAACAATAGCAGTTCTGGCTCTCTGGGCCCCCGCCGTCGTCATCGTCTCCCTGGGGCTTTATCTGTTCACTACTGCTTGGTTAGTCCGTAGGCTCAGCCGTCGCTTGACGCCTGGGTTCCATGCAATGACAGGCCTGGCGGCGTGGGCAGCATGGCTGATCGACAGCCTGCTGACCCGATCCCGAGTCTCTGCCTACGGCATCTACGCCAGTCTGCTGACCCCAGCCTGGATGCGCCTGCTCGGAGCTCGGGTCGGAAAGCACGTTGAGATATCGACAGTCGAAACCATGCCGCACCTGACCACGTTTGCAGACCGCTCCTTCCTCGCGGACCACTCGATGGTCTCGTTCAAGCGCGTCCGCCAGGGTTGGCTGCACGTCGGACACTCCAGCGTGGGTGAGGAGTCCTTCGTGGGCAATTCCGCAAGCGTGGGTCCGGACCACCATGTCCCCGATCACTCGCTGATTGCGGTTCTGTCAGCGGCTCCGGATGACATTCCAGAAGGTTCGTCATGGTTCGGCCGGCCGCCCGTGGAGTTGGCACGCCCGGTGGACACGAGCGATCCGTCCCGGACCTACAACCCCGCACGCCGCCTCTTGGTGGCTCGCGGAGCTGTCGAATCCTGCCGAATTCTTCCTGCCATCATCGCGGGCTGGCTCAGTCTTGCAGCTCTGTACATCCTTGCGTCCACTTATATGCAGGCCGGCCTAACGGCAACTATTCTCCTCTCTGGCCCCGTGCTCTTGGCTAGTGCGATCGGTTCGTGCCTTGTCGCCTTGGCGGCCAAGTGGATTCTCGTCGGACGGTTCAAGTCCTCCGAGCATCCCTTGTGGACCTCCTTCGTATGGCGCAACGAGCTCGCCGACGTGTTCTCTGAATCCCTGGCTGTCCCGGGACTGGTCGGAATGAGCATCGGAACGCCGTTGTTCAACGTGTGGCTTCGCTGTACGGGCACAAAAGTGGGTCGGCGAGTATGGTGCGAAACTCGCTGGTTGCCAGAATTCGACCTTATTAGTCTGGGAGACGGCGTAACTGTCAATCGGGGCTGTATTATCCAAACCCATCTCTTTCACGACCGCATCATGCGTCTGGATGGAATTAGCCTAGGAAGCAATTCCACGCTGGGCCCCAATAGCATTGTGCTGCCGGGAAGCTCCCTTGAGGCCGGGTCAACCGTTGGCGGGGCTTCACTTGTTATGCGCGCCGAGAGCGTTCCCGCGGGCGGCCAGTGGGCCGGTAACCCGCTCCGCCGCTGGCCTCCCTCTCAGCCCCCCCGGAAACACGTAAATACGGCCACTGGCAAGGGTCACGGCGCCCATCGGGCCTGACTGCGCGAACGGGGTGACTGCGCAGACCAAAAATTGTGAATCTCGAATTGACCAGCACTTTCATTATGCGATCACGTGATGGGGTCCCGGTGGGCACGGCGGGTGATGTCCCTGTCGTGCTCGAACTCCGGGCGATTCCTGGTTCTCGCAGCAGTCTTGCCCGGTTCTTGAGGTGAATGGATGTCTCGTCCTCCGGCAGTACCGCGCGCCGATGGCAGAGGATTTTCAGCTACAGGTATTAAAATACGAGCGGGGGGAGGATACGCTGGGAGCAAGGAAGTCCGAACTGTGGCATCGAATTCCAAAGACTCGCCCGACGCTCCGGAGGGGGAGGCCACGATGGTGATTCGTTACTGGGCCGAGCCGGGGCATCCCGAGGCTTTCCGGGCGCGCGTCACCTTCGATCGCGGTTCACAGGCGGAGCCGACCGTCACCTACGCTGGCAATGCCGAACAGGTGGTGTCAGTCGTCCGCGGATGGCTCGATGCCCTGTCCGATCGCCCAAAGGACGATTAGTCCCTGCATGTAGCGGAGGCTGTTCGGCACAAGAAGCCGAATCCCGTCCCGTCGGAGGCAGGGGTTGTGGCGGATCTCGAACTTCCGCTGCTGGGCGGTGCCCTACGTCGGTTTGCCCGGTGCCCCCGGTTGCTTGCCCTCGATAGGATCGACGTGCTATTCGACGGCCGGGTATGGCGATTCCCGCGGGTACTGTGGCGAGGACCCCGGCTCCGCAATTGGCAACGAACGTACCGGGTTCATCGGAAGCGTCCGATCCAGGCTGGCGATGAGTTGTTGCATTTGAGGGGACGGTTCAACACCCAGTTCGTCGGCCAGCCGCGTTCGGAAGAGTTCGAACGCACGTATGGCGGGACAATAGTTTCCTGCCGACAGGTGACCTTGGACGATTAACCGGTGGGCACTTTCCCGAAAGGGCTCAATGGTCGCAGCGGCTCCGGCAGCTTCGGCGCAGTGCCTGCCATCGCCGAGCGCTAAGAACCGTTCCGCCAGCGTTTCCAAGGCCTCCAGGCGCCTTCGATTCAGTCGTTCCTGCTCGAATATTACCCAATCGTCATACCATCCTGGAAGTAACACCGCACTTTCAAATGAGGCAATGTGCGCGGGTTCAGGCACTGTCGCCTCCAATTGGATGAGTGAGATCCGTTCTTGCAGACTCTGCCAATCCACGATGACTCCTGCATTCAGAGCCAGCGAATCGTGCGTGATTGAAAGAACGCACGGTAACTTGCGGGATATTTGCCCTACCCCGGTCCTAAGATTCCCAGCGGCCTTCGCCTGAGGAGCCGCCGGCCAGAGCAATCCCGCCAGGAACCGGCGGGGCCGGCTGCCAAGCAGCGCTATCGCCGCCAAAATGCGTTGCTGACGAAACGCAACCTGGACAGGTTTCCCCGCCAGCCTCAACTGCCAATGTCTGAGCAGATCCAACTCCCATGGACCTTCGCAATTGGACGCAGTCATCGTCACTCCCTGAGTCAGTTTCCTGGAACCCAGACTCCGCGCGCCCCCAGCATGCCTTCCGTGCCCCGGAAGGACCCCACAAGGAACCAAGATGTCAACCAGACCACGAAAGCAGAAGCAGTCGCATCTTCATGTGAGAGTTCCATTTCGCGAGCCTCTTCAAACTGGCGCCCCTAGCGATCACCGGAGATATTCTCCTTGCCTATGGCAATGCGACAACTCCAGCTTCCATTCTGGCGGCAACCGTATTATACGTACTTTTCCTCACTTTTTGCAGGCATGGTCGCTGCCCGTTTGCGCCTTGCAGGGTGCCGTGTACGGGGACCGGCTGGCTCCCACGCCCCAGAAACGATGGAGCTAGCCTTCACGGGAGAGAGGCCGCGCGGCCCGCCCCCAATGAATTGCCGAGGCCACATCCGGAGGTAAGAGTAAATCCAATTTGTTCGGAGGGGCAACTGTTCTTGTTTTGCGCTTCTGCACGGAATACGTATTCGCTCGTCCTGCTGTATTCCCCAATATCGGCACTCGAAGGCGACCCGCCCGGGCAAGCCGACTTTGCGTTACGGACCTAGAGCCTGTCATATCCTGGATTCAAGGGGTTCCCATGGCATCCTCAACCCGTGTGGTGCATTGCGTGCTGGCCGTGACACTAGTCTTGGCACTTTGCTCCTGTCAGCCGCAGAGCTCCCCGCCAGCTGCTCCGACGCAGTCGAATTTCTCTCTGGCGGCCATGGGCTCCGCCCAAACTACGCCCTCCGTTATTGCCGCCGCGGCCGCCGGTGATCTCCTGCCGGATCTCGTGATGCTGCTGGAAGCTTTCCAAGTCCGGATCGAGGGAAATCACAAGGTCCTGCGATTCACTTCGGATGTGCTCAACCAAGGGGACGGGCCGCTGGATCTGACCGGAAGCCGGCCCAACGTTCAGGCGCCGGAGCTGAAGGCCACCGAAAACATCCTCCAGGCGGGTGGCGGTCAAAGGACAGTCAAAGCGCGGGCCGTCATGAAGTTCGCGTCGGCAGACGGGCACAATCACTTTCATGTCATGGACTTCCAACCTTGAGGCCCGCCGAAAGCTCCGACTGGCGGGGAGCTCACAAGGAAGGGTTCTGTCTGCGTGATGACCGGAACCTTGGAGGCAAACCTTCCAGATTCGATGAAGCTCATTTCAACTGCGGGGCGGGTAAGAAGGACGTTGCACTTCACGTCCGACAGGGACTTTCGGAAGGTTGGGCTGACGTTTACGACTGGTACCGTATGGCCCAGTTCATCGACCTTGAAGGCCTGCAGCTGCCCGCGGACTTCTGCGTCGAGGCAACAGTGAATCCCAATAGGCTCCTGGTCGAAGGGACCAGGGACAACAACGTGGCGTCGACGTTGGTGCACATTTCGGCATCCGATGTATCTGTTGTCGAGCAGGACTGCTAGGAGCACGCCCGGAGACTGCTGCCGAGCCGATGCAGAGCTCATCACCACACAGGCGGTCTTCCGTGGTCAGATGACGTTTTTGTCCTAGGGCGGAGCGAAAGCGGGTGGTCGACATCATCAACGCCAACGGCTTCTGCAGAAAGCAGTAACAGCTCCGCTGCCGTGTCCGTCTCGGCGGGGCTCGAGAGTGACGCGGACGGACACCGGTGGGACGCTGCCGGGAGCGCCCGCCGTGTAGCGGGACCCGTCGTGGCCGGGGGCGCCTGCGCCGTCCCGCTGAGTCCCGGAATGTCACGTTCGGGGAGATCGTAAGCCGGCTGGGTTGCGAAGGCATTTCCCTGCGATTCCGTGCCGGGGCTGGGGCGCAAGCCTTCAAAGACATAAATGGCGCAGCCAGCCCGTGGTCCGGATCTACAAGGAAAGCCGAGGCATCGCCGCTGACCAGTTCACCTTCGCGGACGTGCCGACTCTAAAGGGAATGGGGGCTTTCTATATGGCATGTTCTGGCTGGCAATCGTGATTTTCGCCCAGTAAGGGTAGGCCGTTTTCAGCCCCGAAATACCCACAGTCATCCTCGCTGATCTGCTTCGGATTCCAGGGACGATGTTGGGGGCAGCGCAACCAGGAAAGCGCCGTAAGGCCGAGTTCGCCAGGTACAAGCTGCAGGTTGAAGCACTCAGAGGTGAGCTTGATGAAATCAAGCGTCACCTTAGCCACCCGATTCGGGGTTAGGGCTGGCGGCTGGGCCTCGTGAATCGGAGCGCTGATCCGGTGGGACCTACGACTACTATCCTGCTCGCCTCGCAATCCG
>JAODMS010000194.1 GCA_025464925.1 Arthrobacter sp. | reverse complement strand
TGGCGGAGAACAGTGCCACCTGGCGGTCCGACGGGGTCTGCTGGAAGATCTGCTCCACGTCTTCGGCGAAGCCCATGCGCAGCATTTCGTCGGCCTCGTCCAGCACCAGGTACTGGAGCTCGGACAGGTCCAGGGAACCCTTGGAGATGTGGTCGATCACGCGGCCGGGGGTACCCACAACAACCTGGGCGCCGCGGCGCAGGCCGGCCAGCTGGGGGCCGTACGCGGAGCCGCCGTACACGGGCAGGACGGTGAAGTCGTCAATGTGCTTGGCGTAGGAGGTGAACGCCTCGGCAACCTGGAGCGCGAGCTCACGGGTGGGAGCCAGCACCAGTGCCTGGGTCTTGCGGGACGGTCCGTTGAGGTCGTGGAGCTCGGCCAGACGGGACAGCGCCGGTACTGCGAAAGCTGCAGTCTTACCGGTACCGGTCTGGGCCAGGCCCACGACGTCGCGGCCTTCGAGCAGCAGCGGGATGGTTGCTGCCTGGATCGGGGACGGCTTCTCATAGCCGACGTCCTGCAGGGCAGCAAGGACGCGGCCGTCGATGCCGAGATCAACGAACTTGACGCCTTCATCCTCGGTGTCCTCGTCCTTGGACGGGGCCGACTTGGTGGCGGCCGGCGTCTCGTCGGCCTGCGGTGCTGCCTCGGCAGCTGCCGGAGCTTCGGTGGTTACCGGAGCTTCGGTGGTGGCTTCGGCTGCGGGGGCAGCCGTCGCCGGAGCCTCGACGTCGTTCTCGGTGTTTTCAGATTCGACGGAGTGGTTCTGATTTTCGGGCATAAATGAAATTCCTCATCCATAGGGGCCAAGCGGCACAACCCGAGGTGAGCGGAGCCGCAGTACGCGTGCCGTAATTGCCGGGCATACTTGACCGGCCGGTCACATAGAAGTCCGGCGCTTTCGCAATCCCGTGGCAGGACTTCCCGCTGCATCTCTTGGCTGCTATCCCAGCAGTCTGTACAGCGTTTTCTTTAGCCGGCTCTCCCTATGAAAATGCCCGCTTCACGTGCGCGGGCCCCAACACTTGCCAGTCCTGCCTCAAGAATTGGGCAGGAAAAAGGGATTTCCGGAGTGGGGGATATTTCAAGTGTAAGGCATGCATCAGGGCCGTGCTGACCCGGAGGCCGACGGCGGCCGGTGAGCTTGCGCACACGGGCGGCCCGGCTCCCAGTCCGGCGCCGCGGAACGGCAGCCGGTCGGGAGTTGCGGTCCGCTATACGCCGAGCCGGCGCCGCATCTTCGCGAACTCATCGTGGTATTCGGACTGGAGGCGGATCTGGCCGTCGGCGTCGGCGTCCCGGAGGGATTCCATGTCCTCGACGCTCGGGTCGCTGAACCACTTGCCGATGCTCACCCCGTGGGCGGGAACGAAAAGCCGGTGGATGTGGTTTCCCGCCTCGATGTTGCCGGTCCGGACCACCCGGAGGTAGGCGCCCACTCTTCCGGCATCCCCGAATCTCCTGGCCCAATGGGGCTCGCCCATCCGCCGCTGGAACGTGGCGCAGGGCGTACGGGGCGAGGTCACTTCCACCTCGACGTCCAGCCCGATCTTCCAGCGCTCTCCGATGATGGCGTTGGAGGGGTCAATTCCGGCCACCCGCAGGTTCTCGCCGAAAATGCCCGGCGGCAGCTCGCGGTGGAGCTCCGCGGCCCAATAATCCGCATCGTCCTGCGAGTAGGCGTACAGTGCCTGGTCCTCGCCGCCATGGTGGATCCTGCTCGCCTGGATGTCCCCGTGCAGGCCCAGCCTGTGGACCCGCACGGGCCCGTCCACCGGACGCTTGTCGATCGCGGTCACGCCGACGCTGCCGGGGTCCTTCAGCAGCTGGTGAACCCGGCAAACGGCAAGCACAGATGCGGTATCCATGGCACCAGTGTAGGCCTGGCGCCGCCGGACGGCCCGGCGGAGCGGCGGACACGGAAAGTTCCCGTGCTTTCCCTTCGCCCCGGATCTGGAAGCCGGTTAGGCTGACAGCAAAGCACGCAGTTCCTCCGCAGGACACCTACGCCCTGCGGCCATGAGCAAGGGGTACGCATTGGGCACGCAAGAGAACCCAGACGAGCCACAGGCGGGTCGAAAGCAGCCGCCGTGGCAGGTCCCGAAGCCGGAACTCCGGCCGGAGCTACTGAACCCGGATCCGGCCCGGCCCGGCACCCCGGCCGCACCGGATGCGGTCTTTGACCCCTTCGAGCGCGAACGCGAAGGCGCAGCCACACGGAAGAAGCGCTCGCAGCGACGCACGCTGTTCGTCGGCCTGGGTGTTACGGCGCTCCTGGCCGGGACCATCACGGCGGTCGTTGCAAGCAAGGAGGAGGAAGCCGACTACGCGCAGGTCTGCTTCAATGACGAAACCGGCGAGCGCGTGGAAGACACCCAGTGCAACAGCAGCAGCGACGGGCGCAGCTCGGCGATCTATGCCTGGTACTTCTACTCGCGCGGCGCCAGTGTGCCCGGGGTGGGCCAGAACCGGACGAGCTACCCCAGCTACACCAAGACGGCACCGGCCGGGGCCAAGACGTC
Source organism: Arthrobacter sp. (assembly GCA_025464925.1). Next base: position 878 of record JAODMS010000194.1, on the reverse strand, counting down.
CACCGGCTTCAGCACCAAGGGCGGCACCGTCAGCAGGGGCGGCTTCGGCAGCAGCTCCAAGGGTGGAAGCACGGGAGGCTAGCCATGAAACGACTTTTGTCCGAGCCGAGGCCGGACTGGAAGCAGCGGATCGAAGAGCAGGGCCTGGTCTTCTCCACCACCACGATGCCCGACGGCAGGAACGTCGAGTACTGGCATGAGGGCGCCTACTACGAATTCACGATGGATGAGGTGGAGACCCTCGAGGAGACGGCCGAGGACATGCACCTGATGTGCCTGGAAGCGGCGAAATTCCTTGCCACCGGGGCCATGGGCACGATCGGCATCGGGGCGCAGGCCCTGGAGCTGGCGGCGGAATCGCTGCAGGCCGGCGACGCTGACGTCTACGGCCGCTTCGACTTCGTCTACGACGGCCAGGGTGGTCCTGCCAAGATGCTGGAGTACAACGCAGACACCCCCACCGGGCTGATCGAGGCCGCCGTGGCACAGTGGTTCTGGCTGCAGGACGTCTTTCCGGACAAGGACCAGTGGAACGGCATCCATGAGGCCCTGATCCGGCGGTGGAAAAACCTGCAGTACCGCACCGGCATGAGCACCCTGCACATCGCCCACTCCGAGGCGGAGGAATCCGGCGAGGACTGGATGACGGCGGCCTACATGCGCGATGTCGCCAGCCAGGGAGGCTGGACCACGATCGGGATCAACATGTCCGATATCGGCTGGGATCCGAACCTGAACCGCTTCGTGGACCTGGACAATTTTCTGATCAGCACCCTGTTCAAGCTTTATCCGTGGGAACTGATGATGAAGGAGCCGTTCGGGCACCGGCTGCTCCAGCGCGCCCACAATCCGCGCTGGGTGGAGCCGGCGTGGAAGAT
>JAODMS010000190.1 GCA_025464925.1 Arthrobacter sp. | reverse complement strand
GTGGATCTGGGCGGCACGGCTCGTGAAGATGCCGCGCTCCATGATCCGGATGCTGCCGTAGAGGTAGTGCGTCAGGATGCCCGCAATTCCGGCCACGATGACGACGCTGATCAGGAAGCCGGTGACGAAGCCCAGGAACGGCAGCGTCATGAGGTAGAAGCTGATGTCCAGGTTGAACTGCGGGTCGTTGCGGCCGAAGGGCTCCTGGTTGAGGAAGAGCAGCACCTTCTGCCACTGGCTGGCGGCCGCGCTGCCGGCGAAGAGCCCGAACAGCACCGGCAGGCCGATCATGACCACGCGGCGCACCGGTTCCAGCTGCACCTGGTAACGGTTAAGGTTGTCCCGGACTTCGGAGTCCGGGGCGTAGACAGGCCGCGCGTGGTAAGCGATCCGGATCGCGAAGAACACGGCGCTGAACATGACGGCGAAGCCGGTCACGAAGATGGCTATCCGCGCCAGGTTCTCGGTCAGGAAGACTTCAAAGAAGCCCAACTGCTGGTACCAGAGGACATCCGTCCAGACATTGGCGAAGAAGATGAAGCCGACGACGATCAGGGCGACGACAATCAACGTCGGCGTCAAGGCGCCTCGTCGTGTCTGGGGCCTTCCGGGCGGAACGGTGCTGGCGGGACGGGACAAACTCGGTACCTCATAGCTGGTCGTCAAATACTGGTTTTTTTAGTTGTGTCAGGGCGTTGATGCGGTACATGTGGTGACGTGTTGATGCATTCTATCGACTGCCGGCACCGTTCTGGCAGGGCAGGTCAGGGGCCGCCGTCATAAGTGCCACGAGTGACGGGAAAGCTTAGTTCCGGGGCCAGTCTAGTTTTTGCTGCAGGCGGGAAGCCCGGATGTGTCTCCGCCTGACGCCGCCAGTTCAACTGCTTTCCTCGCTCCGGCCAGATTCTCGACCCGCACGACCTGCAGGCCATCCGGGATGTGGCCGACCACGTCATCGCAATTTTCGGCCGGGGCCAGGAACAAGCTGGCTCCGGCGGATCGTGCACCGTGCATCTTCTGGCTGATCCCGCCGATGGGTCCCACCACGCCGTCGGGGGTGATCGTTCCGGTTCCGGCGATATGCTTGCCGCCGGTCAGATCCCCGGCGGTTACGGTGTCGATGATCCCGAGGGCGAACATCAGCCCGGCGCTCGGGCCTCCCACCTTGTCGAGGGAGATCTTGACCTCGAACGGGAACTTGAACTTGTACTGCAGGATCACGCCGAGGACGTAGCGGCCGGCCTCGGTCCGAGCCGGCGTAATGGTTACGGGCACCTGGCTGCCGGCCCGCTCCACGACGACCGTGACCGGCGTTCCGTTGCCCGCCGCCAGCTCGGACTGCACGACGGACAGGCCGGTGATCGGCTTGCCATTGATGGAGACGAGGACGTCGCCTGCCTGGAGCAAGCCGTTCGATGCGGAACCGTCCGCAAGGCCGGCGATCTCCATTTTCTGCTCGAACGCGATGTTAAGTTCCTTCAGGGCCGAGGCGACGGCGTTCTCCTGCGACGTTGTCATCGCGACGGCGCTCTCCTGCTCTGACTGTTCCTTCGTCACGCCGCTGGGGAAAATCAATTCCTCGGGGTAGACGGCTTTGGTCCCGTCCAGCCAGGCCGAGAAAGCCTCGAAGGTGCTGACGGGGCCGTTGGGGCCGCCATCGACATACACCGTGGTGAGGTCAAGGCTTCCCTTCGCGGGAAAGGTCTCATGGCCGATGACGCTGATGACCGGCTTGCCGTTGTCTTGGGCGAGCGTATTGTAGGTCGGCCCGGGAGTCTCGACCACATAGGGAACGGGAAGGCTCACGGCGGTGATGCCCAGGGCCAGTGCGAGCAGGCCCGAGACGGTCATGGCCGAGGACCTCCCGTTGCGGTTGCCGTTGTCCCGATTGCTGTTGTCCCCGTTCCGGGCGAGACGCGGTCCGCCGTGACGGGCCCTCCGGCCCCGGGCCCGGCCGGCCGCTGCATCGCTGTCGGGCTGCTCGCCCTGGGTAATCGTCAAGAAAGGACCTCTCCGTGCCGGCGCGGCGGGCCCCGCGGGCCCGTAAACGGCGCACTGCGGCCGCAACCTGAACCGAGGTGGCCGCCTGCAAATATTCCAGCTTCCAACACTACGCGCTCGACAGCCCGGATGGCTCTTTGCCTACAGCGAACGTGGCCCGGTTACGGCAGACAGCGCCTCTTGCCGCGGGGTACCGTGAAGTTGAGAAACAGCCACTCCGACGATCGGCGGGACCATGACCTCCAACCCACTCAATCCGTCCAACGGAGACGAGGAACCCAAGGATCCGCTGGCAGAAATGCTGAAGAACCTGATGGGCGGCCAAGGCATGGGCAATATCGACCCTGCGGAACTCGCCAAGGCCGCCGGCCTTCCCGATGATCCGAACCTCCTGGCCCAGATGTTCTCCCAGGTCCAGGCAATGATGAGCGCCACCTCCGAAGGCCCCGTGAACTGGAAGTTGGCGCACGAGAACGCCCGGCGGGTGGCCGCGAGCGGCTCCGACCCGTCCGTCACCGCGCGGGAGTCACGCGAAGTCGATGATGCCCTTCGGCTCGCCGAGCTCTGGCTCGACCAGGTCACCGGGCTGCCGGCGACCGGGCTGATCGGCAGGGCATGGTCGCGTGCCGAGTGGGTCGAGGAAACCCTGGGCACGTGGAAGCGGCTGACCGAACCTGTCGCCAACAGCATCGCCAATGCGCTGTCAGCAGCCATGACCGAACAGATGCCCGAGGAAATGAAGTCAATGATGGGCGGCGCCTCCTCGATGCTGCAGAACATGGGCGGGGCCATCTTCGGCATGCAGCTTGGCCAGGCCATTGGTGCCCTCTCGGCCGATGTCGTGAGTTCCACCGACATCGGCGTCCCCCTCGCGGACCTGGAAATGGCGCTCCTGCCCGCCAACGTGGCGAAGTTCGGCGAAGGCCTCAGCCTGCCGGAGAACGACGTCAGGCTGTTCCTGGCCGTTCGGGAAGCGGCTCACGCCCGCCTCTTTGTCCAGGTCCCGTGGCTGCGTGGGCACCTCCTCAGCGCCATTGAGGCCTACGCCGGGGGTATCCACATCGACACGTCGAAGATCGAGGAACTCGCGAGGGACCTGGATCCCAGCAATCCGGAAGGCATCCAGGAGGCCTTGTCCCAGGGCGTCTTCATGCCGCAGCGCACGCCCGCGCAGGAACAGGCCCTCGAAAAGCTGGAGACGGCCCTCGCTCTGGTGGAAGGCTGGGTCGACGAGCTGACGGCGGCAGCCACGGAGAAGGTGCTGCCTTCGGCCGCGGCGCTGCGGGAGACCGTCCGTCGCCGCCGCGCCACCGGAGGGCCCGCGGAACATGCGTTTTCTTCCTTGGTGGGGCTCGAACTGCGGCCGCGCCGGCTCCGGGAGGCCGCCACGCTGTGGGCCTCGCTCAAGGACGAACGCGGGATCGAAGGCCGCGACGCCATCTGGCATCACCCTGACCTGCTGCCCACGGCCGAGGACCTTGATGACCCGAAGGGGTTCAGCGGGCGACGGAAGCTTGCCGAGGCCAGCGGCACCGAGGTCGACGACGCCCTGCAGAAGCTATTGAGCGGCGGCTTCGATCAGCCTGCCGACGACGGGCAGTCCGCCGCCGACGAGCCCGCGGCGGAAGAGGACGAGGGCGGGAAGGGCGACGGCGGGGAAACGACACCGGACGAGGGCGGCACGCCCCCGAGGGCCTAAAGCCCAGGCCTGCTGGCCCCGGCCGGAACTCCGGTTCCGTCCGGGGCCGTTCCTTGTCCGCTGCCTGTGTCATCTGTGCCGTCAGGGCCAGTAGCCGGCGGGAGTCCGTGGGACGTGGCGAAGGAGACGCCTTCCAGGAAGGCCTTGGCACGCGCCGTTTCCGGATACGCCTCCAGCAGCCGCCAGAACGCGGCGTCGTGGCCGGCCACCAGCAGATGCGCAAGCTCGTGCAGCAATACGTAGTCAATGACCCACTGCGGCATGGGCTGGAGCTTGTCCGAAAGCCGGATGGTTCCCTCCGACGGCGTCGCCGACCCCCAGCGCGAGTTCTGGTTGCTGACCCAGCGGACCGAGGAAGGCACGGCGCGGCCCCCGAGATACGTGTCGGAGAGCACGGCGGCATGGCTGGCCAGGGCGGCGTCGCTGCGGGGACGGCGGCGGCCGGCACCGCGGGCGCCTCGGGCCCCTTGGAGGCGGAGCTTCTCCAGCATCCGATGTACCCATTCGCGTTCCTGGCTGCGGGTAAAAGAGGCCGGAATGGCGACCACCGCGGTGCCGTTTTCCCAGAAGGCGGCGACCGTCCGCCGCCGTCGGGCAGAGCGGCGAACTTCCACCGGGGCACCGTCGGAGGTGGTCAGCGGCGGAGCCGCCGTTGTTGACGCCGTGGCTGCCGGGGCGCCGGCGGGACGGGGCATCAGAGGCTGGTGCTCTCGACGAGGACCGCCAGGACGGCTGCGCCGTATTTCTCCAGCTTCGACGGGCCGACGCCGGCGAGCGTGGCCAGCTGTTCGAGGGACTCGGGACGGGCCTCGGCGATGGCGATCAAGGTGGCGTCCGTGAAGACCACGAAGGCGGGGACGTCGGCCGCGAGCGCCACCTCCTTACGCCATTGCCGGAGCGCGTCGAACGTCTGTTCCTCGTAGCTGGGCGGGCATTGGCTGCAGCGTCCCACTTTTCGTTCCGCACCGCTGGCGAGCATGGTTCCGCAGACCCGGCACGACGCCGGAACAGCAGCCTTCCGGCGCGGTGCGGCACCCTTGCCCCGGATCGAGGAGCTGGCCACGGAGTCCGGCCGCAGCCCGTCCAGGAAGCGCGAGGGCTTGCGGTTGGCCCGGCCTCCCGGCGTCCTTGCCGTGGACCAGGACAGGAACAGATGTTCCCGGGCGCGCGTGATCCCGACGTACAGCAGCCTGCGTTCCTCGTCCACGGCTTCGGGAGTGTCGGCGAACGAAATCGGCATCAGCCCTTCGCTCAGCCCCACCAGGAACACGGCATCCCATTCGAGGCCCTTCGCGGCGTGCAGCGAGGCCAGGGTCACGCCCTGGACGGTCGGCGCGTGCTGGGCGAGGGACCGTTCCTGGAGTTCGTTGACAAAGTCGGAGAGGCTGAACTGGGCTCCCCTGCTGATCACCAGCTCATCGGCCAGGGCGACCAGGGCCGCCAGCGATTCCCACCGTTCGCGGAGGGCGCCGCCGCTGTGCGGAGCAGCCTCGGTGTAGCCCAGGGACGCGACGATGTCGCGGACCAGCTGGCCCAGCGGCTCCGGCGATGAGGTCTCCGCGACCGCCCGGGTGGCGGCCCGGAGCTGGAGGATGGCGTCCCGGACTTCCTTTCGGGCGAAGAAGCGCTCACCGCCGCGCAGCTGGTAGCCGATCCCGGCCGAGGCGAGCGCCTGTTCGTAGGCTTCGGACTGGCCGTTGGTGCGGAACAGCACCGCAACCTGGCTCGCCGGGGTACCGGCATCGAGGAGTTCGCGGACCCTGAGGGCCACCGTGGCAGCCTCGGCCTCGTCATCGGAGCATTCGGTGAACTGCGGCACCGGGCCGGCCGGGCGCTGCGCCAGAAGCTGCAGGGGCGCGGCCCAGGCCGCGTCCGCGACGGGACCGCCGCTGCGCCGTGCCGCCAGCAGCTCGTTGGCGAGCTTGACCACCTGCGGGGTGGACCGGTAGTCGCGGACCAGCTTGACCACGGTGGCTTCGGGATACAGTGCCTTGAAGCCGAGCAGGTGCTTGGGAGAGGCTCCCGTGAAGGAGTAGATGGTCTGGCTGGCGTCGCCAACCACGCAGAGGTCATCGCGGCCGCCGAGCCAGAGTTCCAGCAGGCGCTGCTGCAGCGGCGACACGTCCTGGTACTCGTCCACGACGAAGTGCCGGTACTGCTCACGGACGGTCGCGGCCACCTTGGGGTCTTCCTGCAGGATGCCGACGGTGATCAGCAGCACGTCCTCGAAGTCGATCACGTTGCGGTCCGTCTTGACGTCCTCGTAGGACTGAAAGACCCGCGCAACGGCGGTCAGGTCGAAGCCGCCCGGAGTGCCACGCATCCGGGCGTTTTCCAGGTAGTTGGCCGGTGTCAGCATGGACACCTTGGCCCACTCGATTTCGGAGGCAAGGTCCCGGATGGAGGCCCGGTCGGTGCTGAGCCTGAGCCTGCGGGCTGCCTCTGCGATCATCTGCGCCTTGTGGTCCAGCAGGTTCGGCAGGGCGCCGCCGACGGCCTGGGGCCAGAAGAACTGCAGCTGCCGGAGTGCTGCGGCATGGAACGTACGGGCCTGGACGTTGCCGACACCCAGGTCGCGGAGCCGGCTGCGCATTTCAGCGGCCGCCCGGGACGTAAACGTGACGGCCAGAAGCCGCTGCGGGCTGTACACGCCCGAGTGCACACCATAGGCGATGCGGTGGGTGATGGCCCGGGTCTTGCCGGTGCCGGCGCCGGCCAGAACGCACATCGGCCCGTGCAGCGTGCTGGCAACCTCACGCTGCTCGGCGTCGAGGCCGCCCAGGATGCGCTCCTCCAGGGAGCGGTTGTCCGAGTCCGGGGTGGCAACGGCGTTCCCGTCGTCGGCCTGGCTGCCGGGAAAGGCACTGAAGTTCAAATTCTCTGTGGTCACTTTTGCTGCTCAGTTGCTCGAGGGTGTTCGGTGGATGGCGCGCTGCGGTGCAACGGCGTCGCTAAGTCCAGCCCTCCGGGGCTGCCCGCCGGGCCGTCATTCAGTCCCTTGGCGGTCCTGGATGACGCCGCCGTACCAGTGTTCGATCAGGGACCGGGCGATGGACAGCCTGCTGGAAATGACGATGTCGCCGCTGAGCACCGCCTCCTGCAGCTCGCTCCGGCTGAACCAGCGAGCCCGGGTCACCTCGACGCCATCAGGCCGGGCCTCCGTGTCCGGGGTCGTGGCGGTGAAGCCGAGCATCAGCGAGGCAGGAAAGGGCCATGACTGGGACCCCAGATACTGGGATGCGGTGACCCGGAGCCCGACCTCCTCGCCTATCTCGCGGACCACTGCCTGTTCGAGCGACTCCCCCGGTTCAACGAATCCGGCCAGCGTCGAATAGTTTCTGGCGTCCAGGGGTCCGCCGCCGCCGAGCAGCAGGCGGTCGTCCGCGCCCACCACGGTGACGATGATGGCGGGATCCGTGCGCGGAAAGTGTTCCGAGTTGTCGGCCGGGCAGCGGCGGACCCAGCCGCCGGCTTCCGGCTCCGTGGCGGTGCCGCACCGCGGGCAGTGGGTGTGCGTGGCATGCCAGTTGGCGATGGCACTGGCTTCAACGAACAGCGCGGTGTCCGTGGGGTCCAACCGGGCCGCAACGTCGCGGAATCCCGCCCACTGCGCGGCATCGGGAATACCGGCAATGTGCGCCTCGAACTCCTCGGCGCGGATCTCAAACTGCTCCGGGAGGATGAAGAGGACCAACTCGGTGCCCGGGTCAAGGTCCGAGCCAGCCAGGGCCGAGCCCAGATAGACCAGGTGCTCCGGTGCGTAGGGGGTCCCTTGAAGGTGCTCTGCGAGCTTCGCCGCGTCCAGGAGGACCAGGCTGTTGCCGCTGATTAGGGCCTGCCTGCCGGAAAGCACGACCGCCCGCGCGGAGCCGGAACGGAGGAGCTCCTCCACCATGCCGGGTTTCATCCGTACGGCGGATCCGCGGTCGACCAGCGCGGGGTGCACCGGGAGGACGGTATCGATCAGATGGTTCGCCGGCAGGCTGTGCCGCAGGGGAGATTCTGCTGCCGTCCCTGCAGTAACCGCCGGTGCAGGATGGCTGGGTAGCCGGTCCCCTGTCGTCCTGTTCCCTGGTGCCCTGTTCCCTGGTGCCGGTGACTCCGCAAGACTCATGTATCCACCGTACTGACTCCGGCAGACAAATGACATTTTCCAGACGCCTATGTGGGCGCACGCACCCGTTCCTGTGAGCGCGGGCACGGGTGTCAGGCAACGGCATTGCCGCGGCCTTCATTCCCGATCTGAAAACTCGCCGTGGTGCATCGCTGTGTTGGGCGCCGCTCAATCTACTGTGGAAGTGTGAGAAGAAATCCAATCGAACTGGCAGCTGTAGCAACCGCGGCGGTCCCCGGCTTGACCCCAACCGCCGTAGGCTCAGCGCCCGACGATCCGGCAGACTTCGACTCGGCCCTCCTCCTGGACTCCGAAGGTAAACGCTGGCGCGTCCGCTCGCCGCGGCACGCCGAAGCCAGTGCCCGCCTTGAAACGGAATTCCTGGTGCTGCAGGCCTTCGTTCCCGGCATCCGGGCAGAGCTCCCCTTCCTGATGCCCACGGTGGCCGGAACCGTCCGGCAAGGACCGCTAAGTACCTTTGTGTACTCCCATCTGGCCGGAACCACACGCTCGGTGGAGGACCTGAGCAACGGTTCCGCCACCCTGGCCCAGGAAATCGGTGCAGCGCTGGCGGCCATTCATGACCTGCCGCACTCCCTTGTGAGCAACGCCGACCTGCCAAGCTACACGCCCAACGAGTTCCGGCAGCGCCGCCTCAATGAACTGGACCAGGCCGCGACCACCGGAAAGATTCCGCCGCTCCTCCTGCGGCGCTGGGAACACGCCATGGAAGATGTGTCGCTGTGGCGCTTCAACCCCTGCGTGGTTCACGGCGACCTTCACGAGGACCACCTCCTGGTCGACGGCGACCGTGTGACCGCCGTGACCGGATGGACGGACCTGCGCATCGGGGACCCGGCCGACGATATGGCCTGGCTGGTCGCCTCGAACGAACAGGACTTTGTCGGCGCGGTGCTGGCGCACTACACCTACAGCCGGCGTGACGTGCCCGATGCCCACCTGCTGCGTCGGGCGGCGCTGTCCGCCGAGTTTGCGCTGGCGCAGTACCTGGTCAAGGGGCTGGCCGCCGGGAACCACGACATGATCCACGAGGCCGAGACCATGCTCACCATGCTGGCCGACGACGTGGCGGATTATGGCGGACAGCCGATCAGCGTCGAACCCCTCCCGCAACCCCTGCCGGAGCCCGTCGAACCCCTGCCGCAGCCCGTGGCGGCGCCCCAAGCAGGGCGCCGGCACGCCCCTGACGTCCCCGCCGTACCGCCTGCGGTCAGCAAGGTGACCCTGCTCGCCCCGGACTCGGTGTCGGGGCTGGATGCGGTCCCCTCCAGCAACGCGATGCCCGCCGTGCACGTCGCGCCGATCCCGCCTGCCGGAGACGACGCTGACGGCGCCGCCCCCGAAGCCGACGCGCCGGACCGGCGCCGGGGGTCATCGGTCGTCTCCGCCGCCGACGACACCTCGACTCAGTCGATCGCTCTGGTTCAGCCGAAGTCGCCCTAGCCCGGCCGGCCACAACCGGCTAGCTGCCTTCCTCCCGGCGGTTCGCTGCGCCGGCCACCGGCGTGGGCTGGCCCAGCGCTGCGGCCACGATCTCCTCCAGCCCTTCGGCCGATCCCAGATCGTGCGGACGGACCACCTGGTTGTCCGCGACGTAGTAGAACGCGGCCCGGACGTCCTCCAGCGGAACTCCCTTGAGCCTGGACCAGGCCAGGCGGTACACGGCAAGCTGGACCGCCTTGACCTTCAACTGGGCGGCGGAGGGACGGCGGCCGGTTTTCCAGTCCACCAGGTCCCAGCCGCCGTCGGCATCCCGGAACACCGCGTCGATCCGCCCGCGGACCACCACGTCACCGATCCGCGTCTCCACCGGGACTTCGACATGGGCGGGGGCACGGTGGGCCCACTCGGACTGGCGGAAGGTTTCCACCATGGAGTCCAGCCCGTAGGCCTCGTCGATGTGGCTGTCCGAGCCGGCGGCCTCGCCAAGGTCCAGCATGCCGGCGGCGCCGAAGTACTCCTCGACCCAAGCGTGGAAGGCCGTGCCCTTGCGGGCCGACATCCCCGGTTCGCGCGGAACGGGCCGACGCAGCCGGGCCACGACGGCCCGGGGGTCCTCGTCAAGGTCCACGAGCGTGGACGCGGAAATGTGGCCCGGAAGGTGCACATCCTGCAGAGCGGTCCGCCGGGAGCGGCGTTCCAGCAGGGTGGCCGCCTCCCGTGCCCAGTCCGCCGCGGGCCCGCGGAGCAGCCGCCGGCGTTCCTGCGCGCCCGACGAATCGGCCCGGGCAGGATCCGGGGCCTCAGCCTGGGCGGCGCTCATGCCGCCCGGGTCCGGGGCGGTGGGATCCAATAGCTGCAGCACCCGGCCGGCGGCTGATTCCATGGCCGCCCGGCGCCCCGGAAGGAGCCTCCGCCGTGCCCCGGTGCGCGGATCATAGGGCCCCTCGAGAGGGTCGTAGGGCCATACGGCGACTTCCAGCTCGGAGGTCAGGGGGCTTTCCGCCGGCAGCGAGTCCTCCCCCACCGACAGCGGGTGTATTTCGGCTGCTCCCTCCGCCGCGAGAAGCTCCAGTTCGGACAGGAAGGGCGACATCTCGGCCATGCCCGCCCGGGAGCCCACCCACGCCGCACTGGAGGTCCAGAGAACATGCTTGGCCCGGGTGTAGGCCACATAGGCCAGACGGCGCTCCTCGGCCTCCCCGTGGACCTGCACCGCGGCTTTGAACTCCTTCTCGGCGTCGAGCCAGCCTTTCTGGTCCGGCTGGTCGACGTCCCATTGCGGCAGGTCAGCCCGGTCGCCGCGCAGCGGCCAGGGCAGGGCGGCGCTGCCGCTGCTCCAGCGCGAATCGCGGCTGCTGGGGAACGCCCCGGAGTTCAGGCCCGGTACGAACACAACGTCCCATTCCAAGCCCTTGGAGGCGTGCACGGTCAGGAGCTGGACGGCCTCATGGTTCACCTCCGGCGCGGCGGCATCGAGGCCGTTCTCCTCTGCGGCCGCTGCTTCAAGCCAGGCCAGGAATGCCAGCACATCGATCCGCTGCGAAGTGTGCAGGAAACCTGCCGCGGCATCCTGGAAGGCGTCCAGGTTCCTGCGTGCCTGATGGATGCTGGTCCCGGGCCGCGCCGCCACCTCGATGTCCAGGAGCATGGCCCGTTCCACCTCGCCGAGCAGGGTGGTGAGGTCATCCCCCATGTAACCGCGGAGCTGACGGAGCTCGGCCGAGAGCCGTTGAAGCCGGCCCAGGGCTTCGGGGCTCAGCCGGCGGCCATGCGAAGAGGTCCAGCCTTCGCGGGGCAGCCAGTCCAGTGCTTCGACGAGGCTGGCAGCATCTGTAAGGTCGCCCTCGATCACGGCCGCTTCGCCGGGGTCGGCGGCGTCGTCCAGTTCGGAGCCGCCAGGGCGTCCCCGGCGCCGCGCGAGGAAGCTGGACCAGTCCCGGAACGCCATCAGGTCCGCCGGGCCGATCCGCCACCGGGCACCCGCCAGCAGGCGCATCAGGGAGTCCGAGCGGCCAGGATCCGTCAGGACCCGCAGCGTCGCGACAAGGTCGACGATTTCGGGGGTGTCCAGCAGCCCGCCCAGCCCGACGATCTCATCGGGGATGCCGCGCAGCTC
>JAODMS010000168.1 GCA_025464925.1 Arthrobacter sp. | reverse complement strand
GGCCAGGGCCTCTTCCTGGCCCAGGTCTGCGCGGCCGCCGTCGTGATCTCCCTCCCGGTGCTCTTCGCCGGCTTCGCCGCCCAGGACAAACTCGTCCAGGGCCTCTCCCTCGGCGCCGTGAAATAGCCCTCCGATTCCCCACCAAACTCTTTCAAGGATTGCTTCGATGACGACAACAACCACCCAGTCACCTGCCGCCGGCTCCGGACTGCCCTCCACCATGCGCGCCAACATCCTTAAGAGCCAGGGCGACATGACAATGGAAACCCTGCCCCTCCCGCAGCTCGACGCCGACCAGGTCCTGGTGCAGGTCGCCGCGGTCGGCGTCTGCGGCAGCGACGTCCACTACTACGAGCACGGCCGGATCGGCGACTACGTCGTGGACCACCCGCTGATCCTCGGCCACGAGCTCTCCGGACGGATCGCCGCTGTCGGCAGCGCCGTTGACCCTTCAAGGGTCGGGAAGCGCGTCGCCGTCGAACCCCAGCGCCCCTGCCGCACATGCAAGCAGTGCAAAGCTGGCCGGTACAACCTGTGCCCGGACATCGAGTTCTACGCCACCCCGCCGATCGACGGCGCCTTCGCCGAATACGTGACCATCCAGAGCGACTTCGCCTACGACATCCCGGACAGCGTCAGCGACGAGGCGGCTGCACTCATCGAGCCGCTCTCCGTAGGGCTCTGGGCCTGCGAACGCGCCGGAATCAAGCCCGGCAGCCGGGTGCTGATCGCCGGAGCAGGCCCGATCGGCATCATCGCCGCCCAGGCCGCCCGCGCCTTCGGCGCCACCGAAATCTACATCAGCGACATCGCCGAAGACCGCCTCGCGTTCGCCCTGGAACACGGCGCAACCCATGCGCTGAACGCCAGGACCGACAGCGTGGAGGGACTGGACGTGGATGCTTTCATCGACGCGTCCGGCGCACCGCAGGCAGTCCACTCCGGCATCAAGGCCGTGGGGCCAGCCGGGAAGGTGATTCTGGTGGGCCTCGGGGCAGACGACGTCGAGCTCCCCGTCTCCTACATCCAAAACCGGGAAATCTGGCTCTCCGGCGTGTTCCGCTACACCAACACGTGGCCGCTGGCCATCCAACTCATCGCAGACGGCAAGGTGGACCTGGACATCCTGGTCACGGGCAGGTTCGCCCTGGCCGAATCCGAAGAGGCCCTCAAAGCGGGCAAGCAGCCCGGCCAGCTCAAAGCTGTCGTCTACCCGGGCCGCTGATGCAAGCCACCGATGCCGGGCAGCCGGGCACGAAGGCCCTGCTGTCGCCCGAAGTTCAGCAGGCGGTGACGGAGCTGCGGCTCCGCCTTGCCGCCGGAAGCAGAACGCTGCTTGGCATCGTGGGTGCGCCCGGTTCGGGGAAGTCCACCTTCGCGGCCTGCCTCAGCCATCTCCTCGGCCCCGGGTCCGCGGTTGTGGTCCCCATGGACGGCTTCCACCTGGGCAACGCGGTCATTGACGGGACAGCGCTGAAGGGGCGCAAAGGCGCCATCGATACGTTCGACGTGGGCGGGTACCTCACGCTGCTGCAGCGTCTTGCACGGGCGGATGAACCGGTGGTTTACGCGCCGGAGTTCCGCCGCTCGATCGACGAACCGATTGCCGCGTCCATTGCAGTTCCCGCCGATGTCCCGCTCGTGATCACCGAAGGCAACTACCTGCTGGCCGACAGCCTCCGGTGGCGGCAGGTCCGGGAGCAACTAGACGAGGTGTGGTTCCTGGACTCAGCGCATGCGCTGCGCTTGACCCGGCTGGTGGAGAGGCACATCCTCTTCGGTAAGGACCGGGCAGCCGCCGAAGCCTGGGCCCACGGAAGCGACGAAGCCAACGCCCGGATGATCGAGGCCACCCGCCACAGGGCGGACAGAATCATCCCCTGGTCCTGACCGAAAAGAAATACTGCAAGGAAGCAGCCATGCAATTAAATGACCCCGCCTCCGAACCCCGCCACGCCGTCAGTAAAACCATCCTGACGGTCATCGGCGAGTCCCTCGTCGACATCATCAGCGACCCCCACCGGCCAACGGCACTCCAGGCCCATCCCGGCGGAAGCCCCCTCAACATGGCCGTGGGGACTGCGCGCCTGGACCTGCAGACGAGCCTGGTGACAGACTATGCCGATGACCGGTATGGGCTCATGATCGAAGAACACCTGCGCTCGAACGGCGTCCACGTGATCAACGGCGGAACCACCCCGACATCAACGGCCCTCGCCACGCTGGATCCCGACGGTGCCGCCGAATACACCTTCTCCGTCACCTGGACAATCAACGGAGCGTCCCTGCCTGCCCTCGCCGCCGTCGAAGGGTCCACCCACGTCCACACGGGATCCATCGCTGCTATGCTCCGGCCGGGGGATCAGGCAAGTCTTGTCCTTGTGGAGGCCGCCCGAATGCACGCGACCATAAGCTACGACCCCAACTGCCGGCCCGCAATCAGCCCCGATGTGGCCGCTGCACGCCGGCAGGCGGAGGTGTTCGTGGCGGCCAGCGACATCGTCAAAGCCAGCGACGAGGACCTGGGCTGGCTCTACCCGGACCGGACGCCGGAAGAAACCCTGGCAGCCTGGCTGAAACTGGGGCCGGCAATCGTCGCCCTGACCCGCGGAGCCTCCGGCCCGGTCATCCTCTCCCGCCAGGGGAGGGTGGAGCTGGCAGCCGAACCCATCACCGTGGCAGATACCGTAGGCGCTGGTGACTCCTTCATGGCCGGGCTCATTTCCGGACTCGCCCAACTTGAAGCACTCGGGGCCGGAGGCAGACAACGACTGAAGACCTTGACCCTGGACCAACTGCACGCCCTCGCCGCCTACGCCAACCGCGCCGCGGCGATCACCTGTTCCCGTCAGGGCGCAAATCCACCACGGTCGGCCGAACTCGGTCCGCTGCCCGCCCCCTCACCAGCCCAGGAGCACTGAACCATGCAAACCCTGAACAACACCACAGTCGCCATGGCCCCCGCATCTTTGGCTACTCCCGGCTATGACCGCTCCGGCCTGATCGCCGGCATCGTGCACTTCGGTGTCGGCGGATTCCACCGCGCCCATCAGGCCATGTACCTTGACCGGCTGATGAACGCCGGACAGGCTCACGACTGGGCCATCTGCGGGGTCGGGGTCCTGCCCGGTGACGCCCGCATGAAGCAGGTGATGGACAAACAGGACTGCCTCTACACCCTCGTGGTGAAGAAGCCGGACGGAACCCGGGAAGGGCGGGTCATCGGCTCAGTCGTCGAGTACCTCTTCGCCCCCGACGATCCCGAAGCCGTCATCGAGAAAATGGCCTCCGAGGCAATCCGCATCGTCTCACTCACCGTCACCGAGGGCGGTTACAACTTTCATCACGTCACCGGCGACTTCAACGCCGACAACCCCGACGTGCTCCATGACCTCCAGCCAGGAGCCGCCCCGCGGACGACCTTCGGTCTCGTCACCGAAGCCCTCTCCCGGCGACGGAAACGCGGGCTGGCACCCTTCACGATCATGTCCTGCGACAATATCCAGGGCAACGGCGACGTGGCCCGCAAGATGTTCACCGCCTTTGCGCACCTCAAGGACCCTGAGCTTGGCGCCTGGGTCGCGGAGACAGTTCCCTTCCCCAACAGCATGGTGGACCGGATCACCCCAGTCACCACCGACACGGACCGAGAGGCCGTAGCGGAGGAATTCGGTGTCGAGGACGCCTGGCCGGTGGTGTGTGAGCCGTTCGAGCAATGGGTGCTCGAAGACCACTTCAGCCTCGGGCGCCCTCCCTTCGAAGAAGCCGGAGTCCAGCTTGTGGAGGACGTCGAACCCTACGAGCTGATGAAGCTGCGCCTGCTCAACGCCAGCCACCAAGGCATGTGCTATTTCGGCTACCTCGCCGGCTACCGTTACGCCCACGAAGTGGCCCAGGATCCCTTGTTTGCCGGGTTCCTGCTCGACTACATGGACAAGGAAGCCACCCCCACCCTGCAGCCGGTACCCGGGATCGACCTCGACGAGTACAAGCACACCCTCATCGAACGATTCTCAAATGAGCACATCCGGGACACCCTGGCCCGTCTGTGCGCCGAAAGCTCCGACCGGATCCCCAAATGGCTGCTGCCGGTCATCCGCATCAACGTCGAGCAGGGCGGGGAAATCCACCGCTCCGCGGCCATCGTCGCGAGCTGGGCACGTTATGACGAAGGCGTCGATGAGCAGGGCGACCCCATCGAAGTCATCGACCGGTTGAAAGAACCGCTGATGGCAGCCGCGGCACGGCAGCGTGAGGAACCACTGGCCTTCATCGCCAACCGCGAGATCTTCGGCGACCTGATCGATAACGAACCCTTCGTTACCGCCTACACCCAGGCCCTTAACGACCTTCATGACCGCGGAGCCCGGGCTGCGGTGGAATCCCTCAAACCCCGTTCCTAGGCTGTGCCAATCTTCGATCCGAAAGAGAGGTGCCGGCCGGAGTGGCCGGGGCTCGACATATTGCGGGAAGACCTCGTACCGCGTTCTTCACAACCTTCGAACGGCTCCTGCTCGGGTTGCTCTATGGTGTTTCCACGCCTTGACACGGCGCTCCTAGCAGAGTAGGAACTGGGATGACGCCACTCCTCGTACAGGCAGGAGCAGGTCATGGTTGCCCTTCACACCGTGATAGCCATCGTCGTCGTCGTCCTGCTCATCATTAAGCTCAAAGTCGACCCGGTGATCTCGCTGATGATCGGCTCCCTGTACCTCGGTCTCGCGACCGGCGTCGGTTTCACGGCGACGATCACAGCGATCGCCTCCGGCTTCGGCGAGATTATGGCCGAGGTCGGCCTGCTCATCGGTTTCGGGGTGCTTATCGGGGCAATGCTCCATGCGATGGGCGCCTTCCGGAAGATGGTGACGATGCTCGTCAACGGTGTCGGCGCCCGCCGGCTCCCGTATGCGTTGACGGCTGCGATGGCGACGATCTTCCCCTCCATCTACGTGGACGTGCAGGTCGTGCTGGCCTCTCCGGTGGCGCGCTCGACCGGGCCCTTCATCGGTCGGACCGGCTTGCCGCACATGTGCGGTGCGCTCGGGACCGGGATCTTCGCCGGTTACGTTTTCGTGATTCCGGGACTAGCCGCGGTCTCCATCGCGGGGTTGTTGAACATCCCACTCGGTACCTGGCTGATTTACGGCTTCGTGCTGGGGCCGTTGACCGCAATCGTGACGACGCTGATCTTCCAATTGCTCCTGCGCGGCCGCTACTGGAAACCGGCCAAAGATGAAGAGGTCGATGAGGCGATGGTGGTGCAGGAGACAACCGAGCTGGCCGAGGAGGACACAGTGACGCCTCCGCTGTTTGTCTGCCTGCTGCCCATCCTCGTGCCGCTGGTGATGATCGCGTTCGGTGCCTTCGCAGAGCTGTTCGAGTTCTCCAATGACTTCATCGCCTTCCTCGGCAACGCCACTTTCGCGCTCTTCGTCGGCCTGCTCGGTTCCTACCTGCTTTGCCGGCGCACCCTGGGCACGGAGGGCACGGGGACGGCGATGAGCGAGGGCTTCCACACCTCCGGCGAGATCCTGCTCATCACCGGCATTGGTGGGTCCCTGGGCGCCGTCATTAGGGAGACCGGGCTGGACACGATTCTGGCCGACCTCTTCACTGCCGATGCCCGGGCTCCAGTTATCCTCAGCATCTTGCTCGCCTGGGTCATCGCCGCGGTGCTGCACCTGGCGATCGGTTCGGTGTCGGTGGCGGCCATCACTGCCGCCGGGATCATCGGCCCTGTACTCGGGTCGATCAACGTCTCACCGATCGTCATCGGCCTCGCCATCGCCTCCGGCGCGATGTTCGCCCTTCAGGTCAACAGCAACTTCTTCTGGATGTTTAAGTCGCTGCTCGGACTGTCCACCCAAGGGACCTTTAAGACCCTGACGATGGTCACCTCCATCGCCTCAGTGGTCTCGCTGCCGATGGTCATGGCGGCGGCGCTCATCGCGTAGGGCAGGGGCCGCAGGTTACCGGTTCGGTCCAAGGGCCGGCTCTAGTGCCGGTGGGAGGTTCCCAGCGCGCGGAGCAGGGGAGAGGAACTGCTGTTGAGGAGGTCAACGGGGCGGGATCCGGCAAGATCGCTGGACGGCGTGACCATCCAGAGGGTGATAGATCTACAATAATCTTCACTAGTCTCCCTTCACGTTGAGGATCTGGCGCAAGGTGTGCTGGACTTCGACCAGATCCGCCGCATCACGCATGACGATGTCGATGTCCTTGTACGCCTGGGGAATCTCGTCGATGAAGGCATCCGTGTCACGGTATTCAATGCCCTGCATCGCCTCCCTGAGCTGCTCCTGGGAAAACTTCTTTCGGGCAGCGGATCGTGAGTAGTTTCGGCCCGCACCATGGGGAGAAGAGTTGAGCGCCAACTTGTTGCCTTTGCCGGCGACAACGTAACTGGCAGTTCCCATCGATCCAGGAACTAGGCCGAGTGTTCCCTCGGACGCAAGAATTGCACCTTTGCGGGATAGCCAGACGTTTTTCCCGAAATGGGTTTCCCGCTGAGTGAAGTTGTGGTGGCAGTTTATACGCGCCAGCTCCTGAACCGGTTCGCCATACCAATGCTGGAAATCCTTGATGACCCTGTCCATCATCTCTTCGCGGTTGGCCAAGGCAAATTTCTGCGCCCAGATTAGATCAGCGATATAAGCGTCAAACTCGGGTGTCCCTTCAACCAGGTAAGCGAGGTCCTGGTCGGGTACGGTTATGGACTTCTTTGCGGTGTACTGTTGGGCTGCCTTAATGTGACGCGTGGCCAACTGATTGCCTATCCCGCGTGAGCCGGAGTGTAGGAACAGCCAGACGTTGCCCTCTTCATCCAGCGATACTTCGATGAAGTGATTGCCCGAGCCCAGGGTGCCAAGCTGCAGTCGCCAATCACGCTTGGTTATGTTGTCGTAATTACGCGGTGCCACTGACTCCAGCTCCGCCACCCGCACCTTGGCCGTTTCGGTCAGCCTTCGGTTTGCATTCCCCGCTGATAACGGAATGCTGCGCTCAATGCTGTGCCGGAGGATGGCAAGATTCTTGCCCTTCAAGTCGGCGGTTTTGAATTGGGTCTTAACGGCTATCATGCCGCAGCCAATGTCTACCCCCACGGCCGCAGGAATGATTGCCCCCAGCGTGGGGATGACCGAGCCTACTGTCGCACCCTTCCCTAAATGGGCGTCCGGCATGAGGGCCAAGTGCGGATAGATGAATGGCATCTCGCTGGCCGTCACGGCTTGAGCGAGTGTGTTTTCCTCCAGTATGGAAGCCCAGTTGTACAATTTTTCACTAATTTTTTGCATTTGGTCGAATCCCCTGATTACCGGTTGGACTGGAGCTAGCAGTGTGGCCGAGCGAAACGATGCTGGTTGCCGTTGCGGGTAAAACGACTGGTGCCGGTATACACGTGGATACTGGCTGGACCACCGGATCGTCCACATGCTGGGCCGGCGGTCTGCAGAACCCCTTGGAGAGTCACTATGTCCTGCTCATTATTGCCGGTGCGGGCGTAAATGTTGTCGACGCGTTGGTTCAGACCGGGAGGTCGAGCTGAGCGAGGCCAGCGGCCCAGGGCGCCAGCGGCGGGGAGAACCAAGGGCAGGTGTTGATTCTACCGCCAGGACACCTCAGCTGTCCGAGATGCCGATCGACCACCGGTGGCTCTTGCTGCGTTATCCCGGTGCATTTTCGTGGCGTCGGATGCAAGATAGAACAGACTGACTTTCCGTAGAGTCCCCTCCGGCGCCAAGGATAAATGTCATGAAAATCAGTAGGATATCGGCCGTACCGTTGTTGACAACAGTTCTGATCGGTACCACTCCGCCATGCAGGGGATGCTGATAGTCCAGTGAACGTGCAGCACCCTCACCCGCCGGACGCCGATGACGAACGATTCGCACGCCTTTGCAGGCGCGGGGCACTGGAACGCATCCAGATCCACACCGGTCATCGACGGCCGCTGATGCCGCTGACAGTGTCCGGGCACGTCCTCGATGCCGAGCTTGGCGACCTCGCGCTGCGCCTCCGGTATGGCTTCGAAGACGAAAAACTACTGGAAGCCAGCAGCCCGGAGGACCGGGAAGCCGGCGCCCGGAAGTGGATCAGCGTCAATGGCACGGAAGCGCTTTTGCTCGCTGACGATGCTTCCTCCGTCATGGGGTATTCGGAATTTCCAAAACTCAACAGCGAGACGTCCAGGGAACTCGTCAACGAGGCCATCCAGGCCTTGTCCTCGATATGGGATGCAGCCACGGCGCGGGTGAACAGTGACAGGAGCGAGCATATCCCCATCGCCGAGTCGCTGAAGCGGCTGAACCAGATAGCCCGGGAAGCGGACCCGGTCGGAGCCTGGGAGAAGCTCATGAAGGACCTTCTGGTCCATGGCCAGGAGATGCACGGAACCGTTTCCGGGCTCCGGTTTGAATCAGCTCGTGGGCTTCCGCTGCCGAACCACTTTCATAAGGTGAACGTCTTTCTTGACTTCACTCCCGTCGGCGGCGAGGACCCCTTGGACGTGGCGGTCATCTGGCGCGACGCCGGAGACGGGACAGCGGCTCTTGATGTGAGGCTTTCTAACCTACCGGGCAGCGAAGCGGGTGACGGTAGTTGGAACGCTGTCCACACCTTCGACCCCGCAAGAACGAAGGCGATCCAGCGTGCGGTGGAATGGTTGGCGGTACTTGAGCACGGAGCCCACGAATTCGTTTTCGGCGAAACTTTTCCGGTCGTGCAGCGCGTAGATGAGGCCGCGCGTGCAGGGCTTTCACCAGGCGGTGACGAGGTGGTGTGGTGTCGCGCAGAGGGGGTCCGAAGAAGCGCAGTGGCGCACCTGAACCATTGGGTCCGCGAGGTCTACCCTTAGGAAAGTGGACCAGATACCTCTCCGGCAAAACCTCGACCCGGCCTACGGCACCCTGGACATAACGGTCACAGTCGACCAGTTCGTCCCTATTGCCTCCCGGATTAGCAGTCACGTCACTGTCGGCGCCGCCACGGGTGCCGCCGCGCGTAACAGCCCTTCGGATTTGTCGGGATAGTAGCTCCGGCGCGGTTGGGGGAGCGGTGACGGGCTTGCAGTTCGCGCAGAGCCCTCTGCCAGCGGGACCGCCGGATCCAGTCCTCGCGCCGCTGGCCGGAGCTGTCGGGGTGCAGGCCGCCGTCGACAGCAGGATCACGGCCAACACCGAGGGAAGCACGTGTCCGCACTGGGCGATCATGCGCGGAAACCCGGTGATAACCAGTGCACGGTTGCTGCCTTTCGGCAGGTCCTTTTCATCTGGAGTCGGCCTGTGAATATGCTGTGTGAATCGGTTGAGGGGGAAGCAATGAACGGCTGAAGCACTATGTTCGGAGCATGCAGGATTCCTTTACGATGATCACGCGCGGAAGAGCCGCGGCCGCCGCCGTCGTGGTCGCAATCAGCCTCTTAATGTCCGGATGCACTGCCCCGCGACTGGCTCCTTCGAGCGGTGTGGATGCCCGCGCGGTACTTGAGGCTTTCAGGGGCCGGGGCATGATGGACCACCTTCAGGCACTGCAGCGGGTGGCCGATGCTCATGGCGGAAACCGCGCGTCCGGCACTTCCGGGTATGAGGAATCGGCCCGTTACGTCGAGGAGCAGCTG
>JAODMS010000149.1 GCA_025464925.1 Arthrobacter sp. | reverse complement strand
CACGGCCTGGACGCCACCGCCGGGCAGGGCGAGCACCTCCGGTCGTGACGGTCGTGGACGGCGGGGCCAGCCGCGCTGAGTCCGTCCGCGCAGCGATGTCCGCGCTGCTTCCGGGCACGGCTGCCGTCCTGGTCCACGACGCAGCCCGCGCCCTGACGCCGGAGTGCGTCTTTCACCGGGTGGCCGAGGCACTCGCCGCAGGAGCGGTGGCCGTGATTCCCGTCATGCCCGTGGTCGACACCGTCAAGACCGTGCAGCCCACCACCGGCGACGGCGCGGCGGTCGCCCCGGAGCTGGTTACCGGAACCGCGCCCCGGGAGACGCTCCGGGCCGTGCAGACGCCGCAGGGTTTTGGGTTTGCCACCCTCAAACGCGCCCACGAGGCTGCCGCCGGGTTCGACGCCGTCCGGGCTGCCGCCGTCACGGACGATGCCATGCTGGTCGAGCTGCTGGGCGTCCCCGTCCACGCCGTCCGCGGTGCCAGCCAGTCGCTTAAAATCACCACGCCCCTGGACCTGATCATTGCCGAGGGTCTCCTCGAAGGGCCACTGGGCGCCCGCTGGGTGGAAGGCTGAGCATGGCTGGCTTCGATGGTGCACCCGAGAACAACCCGGCCCGGATAGGCATGCCCGTCATCCCCCGGACGGGGATCGGCATCGATGTCCATGCCTACGCCGCCGGGCACGAACCGCAGCCCCTGTGGCTCGGTGGCCTGTTCTGGGAAGGCGAGCGCGGACTCGCCGGCCACTCCGACGGCGACCCCGTGGCGCACGCCGCGGCCGACGCGCTTTTCTCCGCCTGCGGAATCGGGGACCTGGGCACGCACTTCGGCACCGACCGGCCGGAATACGCCGGGGCATCGGGGGTGACGTTGTTGGCTGAGGCCGCCCGGATCGTCCGTGCCGAAGGATTCGAGATTGGAAACATCGCCGTGCAATTCGTGGCCAACCGGCCCAAGTTCGGCCCCCGCCGGGAGGAGTCCCAGCGGGTCCTCAGCAGCGCCGCGGGTGCGCCGGTAAGCGTCTCGGCCACCACGAGCGACGGGCTCGGATTCACCGGCCGGGGCGAGGGCATCTCGGCCGTGGCAACAGCGCTCGTTTATCTTCTCGGCTAAGGAGGCGTGGCGCGGGTCACTTACGATTAACGGGACAACCCCTTCCCGAAGCATCAGGAGACACCGTGAAAAAGTTCCCCGCCATCGTCCTTTTGGCAGGAATCCTGACGTCGGGCTGCGCCGGTGCCGGACCATCGACTGCCTCGACGGCGCCGCGGATGAGTGTCGACGAAAGCTGCAAGTTCCTCAGCGGGGACACCTTCGTG
The DNA here is from genome assembly GCA_025464925.1 of Arthrobacter sp. Next base: position 17,535 of record JAODMS010000149.1, on the reverse strand, counting down.
CCCAGCGGGACCCCGCAGGAGCAAGCAGGCCAGATCGCCAAGCACTACCAGGAAGTCGCCGACAAGGTGGCTCCCGAGGTGGCGGATCCGATTCAGAAGATGGCGGACGTGATGACACAGGTAGGGGGCACTCCCAACGCCACCAAGACCGCCGAGCAAACCGCCCAGCTCACCGAACAGATGAACAAGATCGGCCAGTACTGCAAGTAGGGAGGCTGATGCCGGAGCCTCAGGCAAGGGCAGCCGCAGTAAGGGCTCGAGGGCCCATCGGCTAATCTGGAGCGGTGACCCTGCGCTTTTACGACACAGCATCCGCCGAAGTCCGGAATTTCATCCCCCTGGTACCGGGCCAGGTGAGCCTCTACTACTGCGGCGCCACGGTGCAGGGCATGCCGCATGTCGGGCACATCCGCTCCGCGATCGCCTTCGACCAGCTCACCCGCTGGCTGCAGTACCGCGGCTACCGCGTCACCAGCGTCCGGAATGTCACGGACATTGACGACAAGATCCTGGCCAAGTCCGCCGCCTCCTTTGAACCGGACTTCGAGGACGAGCCGGGAGCCGTCCGCAGCGAGGAGTGGTGGGCACTGGCCTACCGCTTCGAGCAGGAATTCCTCAAGGCCTACGACACGCTCGGCGTGTCCCGCCCGACGTACGAGCCGCGCGCTACCGGTCACATCCCGGAAATGCACACCCTCATCCGGGAGTTAATCGACCGCGGGCACGCCTATCCGGCTCTCGATGGTTCCGGCGACGTCTACTTCGACGTGCGCTCCTGGAATAAATACGGCTCGCTGACGCGCCAGAAGCTCGATGACATGCAAGGAGCCAGCGACGCTGACCCGCGCGGCAAAAAGGACCCCCGGGACTTTGCACTGTGGAAGGGCCACAAGGAAGGAGAGCCGACGTCGGCGAGCTGGGATTCGCCCTGGGGCGCCGGCCGCCCGGGCTGGCATCTTGAGTGCTCCGCGATGGTCACCAAATACCTCGGCCCCGAGTTCGACATCCACGGCGGCGGGCTGGATTTGCGCTTCCCCCACCACGAGAACGAAATGGCTCAATCGCAGGCCGCCGGCCACGGCTTCGCAAACTTCTGGATGCACAACGGCATGGTCACCTACGCGGGTGAAAAGATGTCCAAATCCCTCGGAAACACCGTCAGTCCGTCAGAGATGCTGGAACTCGCCCCGCCGCGGGTGGTCCGGTACTACCTCGGTCAGGCGCAGTACCGCTCGGTGCTGGATTACCAGCCCACCTCCCTGCAGGAGGCCGCGGCCGCCGTGGAACGAATCGACGGCTTCCTCAGCCGCGCCGCCCGTGCCATCTCAGGCGCCGGAAGCGGCGGGTCCGGCGGCGACACCGCCCCCGGCCGTGACGGCGGAGTGCCGGTCGCCTTCGCCGCGGCCATGGATGACGATCTCAACGTTCCGCAGGCGCTGGCAGCGCTCCACGACACCGTCCGTGCCGGCAACACCGCCCTCACAGACGGAGACCTGGACGTCGCCCGCCAGGCACTCGCCAGCGTTACCGGAATGCTGAATGTCCTTGGCCTTAATGACACCGCGACGACGGTGGCCGACGAGCAGGCCGACACCGCCCTGGGTGTCCTGGTCGAGGCGCAACTCGCCGCCCGGGCAGAGGCCCGGGCGGGCAAGGACTGGGCCGCGTCCGACGCCATCCGGGACACCCTCGCCGCAGCCGGCATCGTCGTCGAGGACGGCCCCGACGGAGCGAGCTGGAGCCTCAAGCACAACTGACAAGTCGGCCCGCCTCGGCCCGCACTGTTCCCCGGGACCGGAACCATCGCGGTCCGCGGTCGAGGATTTAACTCGAGTCAGTAGACTGGAGGTCAGACTTATCAACAAAGCAAGGGTGGAACTCATGGCCAACAACGGTCGCCGGTCGGTCAAAATGAAGAAGGGCCCCAGCGTCGGAACCGGCGGTCACGGCCGCAAGGCTCTCGAGGGCAAGGGCCCCACTCCCAAGGCGGAGGACCGCCCGTACCACAAGGCCCACAAGAACAAGCAGCTTGCGGAACGTTCCGAGGCCAAGCGCGGAACGGGCGCCCGCAGCGCCGGGGCCCGCTCCGGGCCCAAGGGCCGTGCCACTGAGGAAGTCGTCACCGGCCGCAACTCGGTCGTCGAGGCCCTGCGCGCCGGTATCCCCGCCAAGGCGCTGCACATCGCCATCCGCATCGAGATGGACGACCGCGTCAAGGAGTCCCTCAAGCTTGCCGCCGAGCGCGGCATTCCGCTGCTGGAAACGGGCAAGCCCGAACTGGACCGCATGACGGACGACGCCATCCACCAGGGCCTCGTGCTGCAGATCCCGCCGTACGAATACCAGGACGCGTACGAACTGGCCGAGGAAACCCTGGAGAGCTGGAAGAAGGGGCACGTGGCCAACGCGCCGCTCTTCGTCGCCCTCGACGGCATCACCGATCCGCGCAACCTCGGCGCCATCATCCGCTCGGTTTCGGCCTTCAGCGGCCACGGCGTCATCGTTCCGGAACGCCGCTCCGTCGGCGTCACCGCCTCGGCCTGGAAGACCAGCGCCGGCGCGGCGGTGCGCGTGCCCGTGGCACGTGCCGCCAACCTGAACAACACCCTCAAGGCGTTCAAGAACATGGGCATCTATGTCCTGGGACTCGACGGCGACGGCGACGTGTCGCTGCCGGACCTCTCCCTGGCCACCGAGCCGGTATGCCTCGTGGTGGGATCGGAAGGCAAGGGCCTGAGCCGGCTGGTCCGGGAGAACTGCGACCAGATCGTTTCCATCCCGATCGACTCAGCGATGGAATCACTCAACGCCTCCATGGCCGTCGGCATCTCCCTCTACGAGATTTCCCGGCAGCGCTCCGCTAAGTAACCCTTCCGGTTTCGGCGTTCTAGCCACTGTCACCGATTTGTGGCTGGGTGCGCCGGAACCGAAGTTTTGCCGTCGCTTAGACACCTCCCTGCGCCTCTCTCGGCCGCTGGCGGCCTCGCTCGCCTCCGGTCGGCAATGCGCTCCTTTGCAAAACTCCGGTTCCGGCTCTGACGGTCCGTTTACGTTTAGCTTCGGTCTACAAACGCTCCCTCACGATTTGTGGGGGAGCGTTTCCAGTTAAGTCGCCTACGTAAGGGAGCGTTGCCTTTTAACTCTGATTGGCGCTGTGACGATCTGATGAAGTAGCCCAGCGATAGTGGCCCAACCCTCGAGCGGGCGGCGGGGCCTTGCTAAGGAGCGCATCGCCGACCAGAGCTTCAAGAGGCCGTCAGCGGCCGAAGGAAGCGGCGGGAGGCGTCTAAGCGACGGCTAGACACCGTTGCACGCGAAGGTGACCACGGCGAGTCGCTAAGGTGCGACTTAGAACCTGTGGCGGTTGGCGAGGACTGGGAGCTTGGTGCGGGCTTCCTTGACTATGGCGGTGTCCAGGTCAACGAACAGCAGTCCCGGCTCGCCGTCGAGCTCTTCGAGGACGTCCCCGAACGGGGACACGGCCATGGAGTGCCCGACGCCGGTGGGGGCAGCGCCCTTCGCCTCGCCGCCCTGGCTGGCTGGATCGCCTTGGCCGCAGGCCAGCACGACGGTGGTGGAATCGACGGCGCGGGCGCGGGCCAGCAACCGCCATTGTTCCACCTTGCCCGGGCCGGATCCCCAGGAAGCGCACACAATGTTCACCTGGGCGCCGCGGTCGGCATTTTCCGTGAACAGGTCGGGAAAGCGGATGTCGTAGCAGGTAGCCAGTCCGAACGTCACACCACCCGCCTCGAAGGTGACGGGATCGGTGCCGGGGTCCACCGTGTCCGACTCTGCGAACCCGAAGGCGTCGAAGAGATGGATCTTGTCGTAGCTGGTCTCCACTCCGGGGCCGGTGACCAGGAGCGTGTTGCGCACCTTGCGGGCCGGGCCGTTCCCGCCGTCGACGCCGGTGCCCGGGGTGAACATCCCGGCCACGATCACGATCCCGAGTTCCGAAGCGACGGCGCGCACGCGCGATGCCCACGGACCGTCCAGCGGCTCGGCCACGTCCAGGAGCGAATTCCCGAAGGCGCGCATCGTTGCCTCGGGCAAAACCACCAGCTCCGCGCCGCCGGCTTGGGCCCGGCGGGCGTACTCCTCCACGAGGTCCAGGTTTCCGGCAGTATCGCGGCCGGTGATGAGCTGAGCAAGAGCAACCCGCACAATTACCTCCAGTTTGGCGCTGTATTCCAGTATGCAGCGCAGTGATTCCGTACACTGCTAACGTCATGAAAACTAAAACGGGGGCCATTTGTTCGGCCCGGCTAAAATTTAAGCAATGGTTATGCCCTTAATAGATCCAGCCTCCACCGTAGACGCCTCACGCGCGTTTCCGCTGGGGATCACCGTTCCCAGCACCGGGTCGTCCGCTATGGATGACCCTCAAGGCGCGTTCGCGAACGTCGCTGTCTACGCACCCGGGGTGATGACCCTGGAGATCGCCTATCAGGCCCCGGGGGGCACCTGGCAGTTGAAGACCCTGCCCAATGTGACCGACGGCGTTCACCACGGCATCGTGGAGGGCATTCCCTTCGGTTCGCGGTACGGCTTCCGGGCCTCCTCGGATCATGAGGCCTTGCCGTTGTCCATGCCGACCGGGAATTTTGATCTGGCCGGTGAGCAGCCGCTGCTGCTGGATCCCTACGGCCGGGGTGTGGACGAACGCGACGATTTCATCACCAGCGTCCGGATGGCCGGCGACTTCGACTGGGGCGAGGACCGCGGCCCCCGTGTTCCATGGCGCAACACGATCGTCTACGAAGCCCACGTCCGCGGCCAGACCAAGCTGCACCCGGACATTCCGGAAGACCTTCAAGGAACCTATGCCGGCATGGCGCACCCGGCCATGATCGAGTACCTCAGCGCTCTGGGCATCACCTCGGTCCAGCTCCTGCCTGTCCATTTCCATGTGGACGAGCCGCACCTGCAGAATCTGGGACTGACGAACTACTGGGGCTATAACACGGCGGCGTTCTTCGCCCCCCACTCCGGCTACGCCACCGAAGCCGCCCAGGCCGGCGGCCCGCACGCAGTCCAGGACGAATTCAAGGACATGGTCAAGGGGTTGCATGCCGCCGGCATCGAAGTGATCCTCGACGTCGTCTACAACCACACGGCCGAGGGCGGCCCCGACGGCCGGACCTTGAGCTTCCGCGGCTTGGGCGAGATGCAGTACTACCGGAACGACGGCCACGGCAAGTATGTGGACACCACCGGTTGCGGGAACAGCCTGAACTTCGGAGAACCCCGGGTGGTCCAGCTGGTGCTGGATTCCCTGCGCTACTGGGCGACGGAATTCCATATCGACGGCTTCCGTTTCGATCTCGCAGTGACACTGTGCCGCAATGCCGCCAACGAGTTCGATCCCCGGCACCCTTTCCTCGTCGCAATTGCCGCGGATCCTGTCCTGTCAGCGACCAAGCTGATCGCCGAGCCCTGGGATGTGGGCTACGGCGGCTGGCAGACGGGCCGGTTCCCGGCAGGCTGGGTCGACTGGAATGATCACTTCCGCGACGCCGTCCGCAACTTCTGGCTCGCCGACCGGGCAGCGATCGACGCCGGCGGGCACGGCGGCTCGGTGGCCCGGCTAGCGGACGCCCTTTCCGGTTCCGCCGCTCTTTTTGAGCCCTCAGGGCGGTCCAGGCTCGCCTCCCTCAACTTCATCACGGCCCATGACGGCTTTACGCTGGCTGACCTGGTTTCCTACGACCGCAAGCACAACGAGGCCAACGGCGAACAAAACCGCGACGGCCATGGCGACAACCGCAGCTACAACCACGGCTTCGAGGGTCCGACGGAACATGAAGAAATTCTTGCCCGGCGCGGACAGACCAGCCGGAACCTGATGACCTCGCTGATGATCTCCCTGGGCGTGCCCATGATCACCGCCGGGGACGAGATCGGCCGGACCCAGCAAGGGAACAACAACGCCTACTGCCAGGACAACCCCCTGGCCTGGATTGACTGGACCGCCACCCCGGAATCCCATGCGATGCTGCGCACGACGAAACGCGTGATCCGCCTGCGCAAGGAGTTCCTCTCCGGCCAACCGCACCACTATCCGGTACGCGAAAAACAGTCCTATTTCCACTGGTTCGATGCGAACGGCAAGCCGATGTCCGCGGACAGCTGGCAGGATCCGCGCCATCGCTTGGTCCAGTTGCTGCTTGGCTCCGACGACGGCCAGGTGGCTGGACTGGTGGTGGTCAACGGCGGCGCAGAGGACATCAAGGTCACACTGCCCGTTCTGAGCAACCAACACGGCACCGGGCACCGGATCTTCGACCTGCGGCTGACGACCTCTGCTGCCCACGACCGGCGCCAGGGAATCCGTGTCTCCTCCGGAGAGCGGGACGTGGTCCAGGCCAACACCATCAACGTTTACAGCACGTAGTTCGAGCCGCCACGAGGATCAGCTCGTCCCGGTTCATCGTCGAAGCAAGTAAGGAAGCCATGAAGATTTTCTCTGCAGACACCTGGACCATCGAAGAGCTACGGGACCAGATCGGTGACGCCGGCCGCCGCGCCGTGGTCATCCCCGCAGCGGACACCCAGCAGGCCGTCCTGGAGGCATTCGCGCAGACGCTGGACTTTCCCGAACACTACGGAGTGGACCTCGACGCCCTTCATGATTCCCTGCACGACGTCGCGGACGCCGTCACGGACAACGGAGAGACTCCGGTGACCTTCATCTGGCAGGTGCCGGCCGTCTTCCGCGCCGACCGCTCCTTCGGCGTTCTCTGCGAAACCCTTCAGGACGCCGAAAGCTACGCCGAAAAGATCCTGGCCGTCATTGCCGTCTGCCTCTAGCCGAAGCCGGTCCTGCGGCGCTCCGCAGGACCGGCCCCGGCCCGGCCTAGGCGTTGACGATCAGGCCAAGCTCGGCCTTTGACGCCAGGGCGTCGTGCCTCGGAAATACGCGTACGGTGTAGCCGAACGACCCCGAGCGGTCGATCACGAGGGTGCCGGTGAAGAGGTGGCGGCCCTTGCCGAGGTCGTCGGACGACTTCAGTTCCGCCACCGTTACATCCGCCAGTTCGTCGCTGTCCTCGGCCCGCCCGTACGCCACCTCAACGGAGACGTCATCCGGCGAAAGAGTGTCCAGGTCCACGTAGGCGTTCACCTGGAGGAGGTCGCCGATCTGCGGATCCTCGGAGACACCCACCGAATCCACGTGCTCCACCTCGATCTGGGGCCACGCGGCCCGGACACGGGAAGTCCATGCTGCAAGGGCCTTGGCTTGGGCATAATCGTCCGCCACGGCACGGCGTCCCGCTACGGCGGCAGGCCGGTACAGCACGTTGACGTAGTCCTTGAGCATCCGGTCCGCGGAAACGGCAGGGCCCAGATGGGACATGGTGTGCTTTATCATCGAGACCCAGTGGGTGGGAACCTCCTGCGGCCCGGACTGCGAGGGGCCGGCGGCCCCGGCCCCGTCGGAGACGGTCAGCCCGTAGAACTTCGGTGCCACCTGCGTTTCCAGCAGTTCGTAGAGCGCCGCGGCCTCGATGTCGTCGCGTTCCTCAGGCGAGGCGTCATTGTTGGCGGTGGGAATCGCCCAGCCGTTCTCGCCGTCGTACATCTCATCCCACCAGCCGTCCAGGACCGAAAGGTTCAGCGAACCGTTCAGCGCGGCCTTCATGCCGGACGTTCCGCAGGCTTCCAGCGGACGCAGCGGGTTGTTGAGCCACACATCGCAGCCGGGGAACAGCGTCCGGGCCATGGCGATGTCGTAGTTGGGCAGGAACGCGATCCGGTGCCGCACCGCAGGGTCGTCGGTAAACCGGACGAGGTCCTGGATCATTTTCTTGCCCGCGTCGTCGGCCGGGTGCGACTTCCCGGCGATGACCAGCTGGATGGGGTGCGTCTTGTGCAGCAACAGGGCCTTGAGCCGTTCGGGTTCGCGGAGCATCAGGGTGAGCCTCTTGTAGGTAGGCACACGACGGGCGAAGCCGATGGTCAGGATGTCCGGATCCAGAACGGAGTCCGTCCAGGCCAGTTCGGCGTCGGCCGCGCCACGCTTCTTCCACGCAGCCCGGAGGCGGCGCCGGACGTCCTCGACCAGGGATACCCGCATCTCGCGGCGGAGGGCCCAGACGTCTTCGTCGCTGACGTGGTAGGCGAGGTCCCAACGGCCCTGCGCCTCAGCCTCGGAACCGAACTGATCGCGGGCCAGCTTGGAGATGCGCGGGTCGACCCAGGTGGGGACGTGCACGCCGTTGGTAACGGAGGTGATCGGTATTTCCGCATGGTCGAAGCCCGGCCAGAGTGCCGAGAACATCCCGCGGGAGACCACGCCGTGCAGCTTGGCGACGCCGTTGGCCCGCTGGGCAAGCCGCAGGCCCATGACCGCCATGTTGAAGACGAAGGGGTTGCCGTCCGTGAAGTCTTCCCGGCCCAGGTTCAAAATCTTTGACACCGGAACGTCGGGAGCCAACCCCGCCTCGAAGAAGTGCTGGATCTGCGAGGTCTCAAAGCGGTCGATTCCGGCCGGCACAGGGGTGTGGGTCGTGAAGACCGTGGACGCCCGCCCGGCCGCCAGCGCCTCGTCCCAGCTCAGCGGTTCGGCTGCGGACATCATCTCCTGAATCCGCTCGATGCCCAGGAAACCGGCGTGGCCCTCGTTGGTGTGGAACACTTCCGGCGCCGGGGTGTCCGTCAGCTGCTGGAACACCCGCAAGGCCTTGACCCCGCCCATGCCCAGCAGGAGTTCCTGCTGCAGACGGTGGTCGCCGCCGCCGCCGTAGAGCCGATCGGTGATGCCGCGGGCGGCGTCGTCGTTCCCGGGAACGTTGGAGTCCAGCAGCAGGAGCGGGACGCGTCCGACGTCGGCCCGCCACACGTGCGCCAGCAGGCGGCGGCCGGCCGGGAGGGGAAGGGAGATCTGGATCGGCTTGCCGTTGCCATCCGGGGATGCCTCGCGCAGCAGCGTCAGGGGCAGGCCGTCCGGATCAAGGACCGGGTAGGTTTCCTGCTGCCACGCGTCACGGGAAAGGGACTGTTTGAAATAGCCGGCCTGGTAGAGGAGGCCGACACCGATCAGCGGCACGCCGAGGTCCGACGCTGCCTTCAGATGGTCACCGGCAAGGATGCCCAGGCCGCCCGAGTACTGGGGCAGCACTTCGGTGATGCCGAACTCGGGTGAGAAATAGGCAATGCAACGCGGCGCGCCCTCGCCCAGGCTCTGGTACCAGCGCGGCTGCTCCAGATACCTGTTCAGGTCCTCGGCCGCCGCCTGCACACGCTCCACCACGTCCTCATCGGCCGCGAGGCGCTGCAGTTCCTCCCTGCTGACCAGGCCGAGGAAGGACACCGGGTCGTGGCCACTTTGAGCCCAGATGCGGGGGTTCAGCCCCTCGAAAAGCTCTCGGGTTGGCCGGTGCCAGGACCAACGAAGGTTGGTGGCGAGCTGTGCCAACGGCCGGATGGATTCCGGGAGGACGGTTCTGACGGTAAATCTGCGGATTGCCTTCACCAGCGAAACACTAACCGACAAGTCCGTGCCCCGGAACAGCTTTAAGTTTCTTTCCTCCAAATGACGGATCGCCATTGGGAAACGCCGAAAAGTACGCACCCTTAGCATTCTGGCCATTTTGTCGATAACGTCGAACCTGTGACGACTAACTCAAGTACCAGCGCCGTGTCCCAGCAAATGCCGAAGGCCCTGATCACCGATGGCCTTCAATTTGGCCGTTTTCCGATCACCGCCGTGCAACCTGCTGTCGAAGGCGGCAAATTCCCTGCCAAAGCCGTAGCGGGAGAGAGCCTGGTGGTGGGTGCCACCGCCTTCCGCGAAGGTCATGACCGGCTCGGTGTCAGCGCGGTCCTGCTGGACCCGCACGGAAAGGAACGGCAACGCGTCCGCCTTGCTCCGCCCAGGGGCAACCGGGGAAAAGGCACGGATCGCTGGGAAGGCATCCTGACTCCTTCCGACACCGGCAACTGGTCTTTCGTCATCGAGGCCTGGCATGACCGCTACGGCACCTGGCACCACAACGCCGAGGTGAAGGTGGAGGCGGGCATCGACGTCGAGCTGATGCTTGCGGAGGGCGCCGCGCTGCTCTCCGAAGCGTCCGAGGACCCCGCCCGCCCGTCAGCCGACCAGCAGACGCTCCAGACGGCCGTCGTCGCGCTGTCCGACACCTCCCTGACGCCTGAGGATCGACTGGCCGCCGGATTCAGCGCCGAGGTGGCCGCCATCGTCGAACGCCAGCCCATCCGCGAACTCGTGACCGTCTCCGAGCAGTACCCGCTGCTGGTGGAGCGGGAGCTCGCCGGCCGCGGCGCCTGGTATGAATTCTTCCCCCGCTCCGAGGGTGCCGTCCGCAACCACGAGACCGGTGAGTGGACTTCGGGTACCTTCCAGACCGCAGCGAAACGCCTCGACGCCGTTGCCGCCATGGGCTTCGACATCATCTACCTGCCGCCGATCCACCCGATCGGAATCCAGCACCGCAAGGGCCCGAACAACACGCTCCTGGCCGGGCCGCACGATCCCGGCTCGCCGTGGGCGATCGGTGCCAAGGAGGGCGGGCATGACGCCATCCACCCGGACCTGGGTACCTTCGAGGACTTCGACGGCTTCGTGGCGCGTGCCGGAGAGCTGGGGCTCGAGGTCGCCCTGGACCTGGCGCTGCAGGCCGCGCCGGACCATCCCTGGGTGGAAAGCCACCCGGAGTGGTTCACCACGCGTGTGGACGGCAGCATCGCCTACGCCGAAAACCCGCCGAAGAAGTACCAGGACATTTTCCCGCTTAACTTCGACAACGACCCGGCCGGCTTGTCCAATGAGATCCTCCGGATCGTCCTCCTCTGGGTGAGCCACGGCGTGAAGATCTTCCGCGTGGACAACCCGCACACCAAGCCGGTGTGGTTCTGGGAATGGCTGATCGCCCAGGTCAACGAGAGGCACCCCGAGGTCGTTTTCCTCGCCGAGGCATTCACCCGCCCGGCCATGATGCACGCCCTCGGCCGGGCCGGCTTCCAGCAGTCGTACACCTACTTCACCTGGCGGAACACCAAGGAGGAGCTCGAGGAGTACTTCCAGGAAGTCAGCCACGAATCCCCGGCCTATTTCCGGCCGAACTTCTTCGTCAACACCCCGGACATCCTCACCGAGTACCTGCAGTTCGGAGGCCCGCCCGCTTTCAAGATCCGTGCCGCGCTCGCCGCAACGGCGAGCCCGCTCTGGGGCGTCTACGCAGGTTACGAGCTCTACGAACACGTGGCCAGGCCGGGTGCCGAGGAGTACATCGATAACGAGAAATTTGAATACAAGGCCCGTGACTGGGAGGCGGCGGCAACGTCCGGCAGGACGCTGGCCCCGTACCTGACCAGGCTCAACGAAATCCGCCACACACACCCCGCCTTGGGCGATCTGCAGAACCTGACACTGCACCGGAGCACCGACGACTCCACCATCGTGTACTCCAAGCACAAGGTCCTGCCCGACGGCACGAAGGACACGTTGATCATCGTCGTCAACTTGGACCCGCACAATATCCGGGAAAGCACGGTGTCCCTGGATCTGGAGGCACTGGAGCTGGACCCGGAGAACCTGACGCACAACGGCGGCTTCATGGTGGATGATCTGGTGACCGGCCAAAGCTGGGAGTGGGGCGAGTACAACTACGTCCGTTTGGACGCCCGCGTCGAACCCGCCCACATTCTTAGCATCCGGAGGTAGCATCAGTGAGTTTCAGCCAGCAGAGCCCCAGCCATCACTTCAGCCCGAAAGCAACCTTTGAATTGAATGCGCCGGGCCTCCCGCATGATCCCCTGTGGTACCGCAGGGCGGTGTTCTACGAGGTACTAGTCCGGGGCTTCGCCGATGGCAACGGCGACGGTTCCGGTGATTTCCACGGCTTGATCGACAAACTTGACTACCTGCAGTGGCTGGGAGTGGACTGCCTATGGTTGCCACCGTTCTTCCAGTCACCGCTCCGGGATGGCGGCTACGACATCTCCGACTACAACTCCGTGCTCGACGAGTTTGGAACCATCAGTGATTTCAAACGGCTCGTAGCCGAGGCCCATGCCCGGGGCGTGCGCGTGATCATCGACCTTCCGCTGAACCACACCTCGGACCAGCACGCCTGGTTCCAGGAATCACGCAAGGATCCGGATGGTCCCTTCGGCGACTTCTACGTGTGGAGTGACACGGACGAGAAATACGAAGACGCCCGCATCATTTTCGTGGACACGGAGGAGTCCAACTGGACCTTCGACCCGATCCGTCGCCAGTTCTTCTGGCACCGCTTCTTCAGCCACCAGCCCGACCTTAACTTCGAAAACCCCAAGGTCATCGAAGCGCTCTTCGACGTTGTGCGGTTCTGGCTGGACCAGGGCATCGATGGCTTCCGCGCCGACGCCATTCCCTATCTCTTCGAAGAAGAGGGCACCAACTGCGAGAACCTGCCCCAGACCAATGATTTCCTGCGCAAGCTGCGCAAGATGGTCTATGAAAGCTACCCGGGCCGAGTGATCATCGCCGAAGCCAACCAGCCGCCAGCTGAAGTGGTTGAATACTTCGGCACCGAGGAGGAGCCGGAGTGCCATATGGCCTTCCACTTCCCGATCATGCCGCGCCTTTACTATGCGCTGCGGGACCAGAAGGCCGCGCCCATCATCGAGACGATGCAGGACACCCCCGCCATTCCCGAAGGCGCCCAGTGGGGCACCTTCCTGCGCAACCACGACGAGCTGACGCTGGAAATGGTCACGGCTGACGAGCGTGCAGCCATGCTCGGGTGGTACGCGCCGGATCCACGCATGCGTGCCAACATCGGCATCCGGCGTCGGCTGGCTCCCTTGCTGGACAACTCCCGGGCCGAAATTGAGCTCATCAATGCCCTGTTGCTGTCCCTGCCCGGCAGCCCGTTCCTGTACTACGGGGACGAGATCGGCATGGGGGACAACATCTGGCTCGAAGACCGCGACGCCGTCCGCACCCCCATGCAGTGGAACCCGGACCGCAACGCCGGATTCTCCAACGCGGACCCAGGCAAGCTCTACCTCCCGGTGATCCAGTCGCTGGTTTACAACTACAGCATGGCCAACGTGGAGGCGGAGGCTGCCCACTCGGGCTCGCTGCTGCGATGGACGCGCCAGATCCTCAGCGTCCGGAAGAACCACCCCGCCTTCGGGCTGGGCGGATTCAAGCACGTCGAAGCCGACCGCGACGTCGTCCTCTCCTACCTGCGCGAGCTGCCGGAAGGCAACTCGGCCGGGGAGGACAGCGAAAGCATCCTCTGCGTCTTCAACCTGTCCCAGCACCCGGTGGCCACCACCTTGCGGGTGCCGGCCTATGCCGGGCGGGGGCTCCGGGATGTGTTCGGCGGACAGGCGTTCCCCCCCATCGCCGATGATGGAACGCTGACGCTGACCCTGGGCAGCCACGATTTCTTCTGGCTGCGAATCCGTTCGGCTGCTTCCAACCCGGCCTCGCCCCACACCCAGGCGATGCCGATCCTGTCCATTGAAGGCTGAAATGACCCAACAGACCCTTGCCCCAGGCCTCGGCCAACTGCTCAGAGCCTGGCTGCCTCGCCAGCGTTGGTTCCCGGTCAAGAGCGCGGAGTTCACCTTCGAGCCGGCCGGAGGCCTGCGCCTGGACGGCGGCCGCGGTGAGGCGGAGCTTGAGGTGGCGCTGGTCGCGGTGAGGTATCCGACAGCCGACGGAAGCCGCACCGACGTCGTCCAGGTCCCGCTCAGCTTCCGCCGCGAGCCTTTACCGGGGGCGGAGTCCGCCCTGATCGGTGAAATCTCCGGCGGCAGCCCCGCCGAAGGTACGACGGCAGATGCCGGCCACCGCTGGATCTACGACGGCGTCCACGACCCTGCCTTCGTCGCCGCCTGGCTGGAACTCATGCGCACCGGCGGGACCACACCGTCCGGGAACGCCGTCGGCTACCGCGTGGAGTCCGACCACCGCCTGCCTTTCGCCACCGGCACGGTAAAGGTGCTCTCCGGCGAGCAGTCGAACAGTTCGGTGATCGTGGACGACGGCGAATCAGCCGTGATCGTCAAGTTCTTCCGCGTCCTTTCGGAGGGCCACAACCCGGAGGTGGAAATCGGCGGCGCCCTGACCGCGGAGCGCACCGCGGAAGTCCCGGCGACCCTCGGCTGGGTCACCGGTGAATGGAAGTCCAGCCCCGAGGGCCAGACGGGTGGCGTTTCCCCCGTGCAAGGCGAGCTGGCCGTCGCCCACGAATTCCTCGCCGGCGGCCTCGATGCCTGGCGCCTGGCCGTAGAGGGGGCGCTCACGGGCACGGACTTCACGGCCGAGGCGCATGCGCTTGGTGTTGCCACCGCCACGGTGCACCGCCGGCTTGCCCAGGCACTGGGTGTCTCGGCCGAATCCGTCCCGGGTCACGACATCGCGGCCGGAGTGGCCCAGCGTGTGCGCCAGTCCTGGGCCGAAGCCGGTGACGCCGTCGGACCCTATGGCGACGCACTGGACACACTGCTCGCGCGGCTTGAAGGCACGAGCGCCGGCCCCCTGCAGCGCATCCACGGCGATCTCCACCTCGGACAGATCCTTCAGGTCCCGGGAGGGTCCGGGACTGTCCCGCGCTGGGCCATCCTGGATTTCGAGGGAGAGCCGCTCCGGCCGATCTCCCAACGAAATTTTCCCGACGTCCCGCTTCGCGACGTCGTCGGAATGCTCCGGTCCTTCGACTATGCCGCCGGCGCGGCGGTCCGGGAGTCCCCCGGTGCCACGGTGCCAGCGACATGGGTGGACGACTGTGCCGAGGCCTTCCTGGCCGGTTACGCGGAGGTCACCCCCGGAAGCATCGACCGGAACTCGCCGCTGTTCATGGCGCTGTGGCTGGACAAGGCCCTCTATGAAGTCGTGTACGAGTTACGCAACAGGCCGGACTGGCTTTCGATTCCGGTGAACGCATCACGTCGTCTCCTCGGCAGTACAGGCTCCGGCGCAGCAGCCGGAGCCGCAGTGGAAGGTATTAAAATGACAGGATCAGCACGTATCGATCGCCCCGGCACACCACTCCCCGTGGACGCGGAGACCCTTGCCAGGGTTGCGTCCGGCGAGCACCACGCGCCACATGCAGTCCTGGGCGCACATCTGGACGACCACGGCCATGTCACAGTCCGGACGCTGAAGCACATGGCGGAAGCCGTCTCCGTAGTAACGGCCGTTGGCACGACCCCCATGGTCCACGAGTCCAGCGGCGTCTGGGTGGCGGTGCTGGAACCGCTGGAGCACGGCCATGTGCCGGACTACCGCCTAGAGGTGACGTACGAGGGCCGCGGCCTGCAGGTTATTGACGACCCCTACCGCTACCTGCCGACGGTGGGGGAGGTGGACCTGCATCTGATCGGGGAAGGCCGCCATGAGCGTCTGTGGGACGTGCTCGGCGCGCACGTCCAGCATTACAAGTCCTCACTCGGTGACGTGGACGGGGTGTCCTTCGCCGTATGGGCCCCCAACGCCCAGGCGGTGCGGGTCAAGGGCGACTTCAATGGCTGGGACGGCAGGGAATTCGCCATGCGTTCCCTCGGCTCCTCCGGTGTCTGGGAACTGTTCATCCCCGGCGTCGTGGCAGGGGCGTGCTACAAGTTCGAAATCAAGTCCCGGCACGGGCACTGGGTGGAGAAGGCAGACCCGTTGGCCTTCGGGACCGAGGTCCCGCCGCTGACGGCGTCGCGCGTCGTTGAGCCCTCCTACAAGTTCCGGGACGACGCATGGATGGAGGCCCGGTCAGGCCGGGATCCCCACAACAGCCCCATGAGCGTCTACGAAGTCCACCTCGGCTCCTGGCGGCTCGGCCTTGGCTACCGCGAGCTGGCCAAGGAACTGGTGGAGTACGTGAAGTGGATGGGCTTCACCCACGTGGAATTGATGCCCGTGGCCGAGCACCCCTATGGCGGGTCCTGGGGCTACCAGGTGACGTCCTACTTCGCTCCGACGTCGCGTTTCGGGCACCCCGACGAATTCCGGCACCTTGTGGACGAACTCCACCAGGCGGGCATCGGTGTACTGCTCGACTGGGTCCCGGCGCACTTCCCCAAGGACGAGTGGGCCCTGGCCCAGTTCGACGGCGAACCCCTGTACGAGCACGCCGATCCGAACCTGGGCGAGCACCCGGACTGGGGAACGCTGATCTTCGACTTCGGCCGCCGCGAAGTGCGCAACTTCCTCGTGGCCAATGCGCTCTACTGGCTTGAGGAATTCCACATCGACGGACTGCGCGTTGACGCCGTCGCCTCCATGCTCTACCTCGACTATTCACGCGAGGCCGGGCAGTGGCAGCCGAACCGCTTCGGCGGCCGCGAAAACGTTGAGGCTATCTCCTTCCTGCAGGAGACCAACGCCACCGTCTACAAGACCCACCCCGGCACGATCATGATCGCCGAGGAATCGACGGCATTTCCGGGCGTCACTGCCCCCACAAGCCAGGGCGGACTGGGCTTCGGAATTAAATGGAACATGGGCTGGATGCACGATTCGCTCAAGTACATGGCCGAGGACCCTTACAACCGCAAATGGCACCACGGCACCATCACCTTCTCCATGGTTTACGCCTTCACGGAGAACTTCCTCCTGCCGATCAGCCACGACGAGGTCGTGCACGGCAAGGGCTCGATGCTGCGCAAGATGCCGGGGGACCGCTGGCAGCAGCTGGCCAACCTCCGCGCCTTCCTCGGCTACCAGTGGGCCCATCCCGGCAAGCAGCTGATTTTCATGGGAACTGAGTTCGGCCAGGAGGCGGAGTGGTCGGAGCAGCACGGACTGGATTGGTGGCTCGCCGACATTCCGGCGCACCAGGGCATTCAGCTCCTGACCAAGGACCTGAACGAGCTCTACAGCTCCACCCCGGCCCTGTACGAGCGGGACAACGACCCGGACGGGTTCCAGTGGATCAACGGAGGTGACGCGGATCGGAACGTCCTTACCTTCATCCGCCGCGATGCCGACGGGAACCCGCTGGTCTGCGCGATGAACTTCTCCGGCAGTCCGCACAAGGACTACCAACTGGGAGTGCCGTCCGCCGGAGGGTGGCAGGAAGTGCTGAACACCGATGCTGTCAGCTACGGCGGCTCGGGTGTGGGCAACGCCGGCACCCTGACGGCTTCCAAGGACAAGCTGGATGGACAGCCTGCAACGCTCACCGTCACGCTGCCCCCGCTGGGTGTGGCGTACTTCAAGCCGCTGAGCTAACCTGCCGCCCACCCGGCGAGGCCGGGAACGATCGTGAACGAAGAGCCCGGAATCCCCGCGATTCCGGGCTCTTCCGCCTCCTGGACAAGGGTGGATTGCCACCGGGGCAAGATGGTGGTAGAGTTTATTTCCGCGCTGCTCCCCGGAGTTGAACGCCAAGACGACACAGAAGCCTACGGCGAAACTGAGTCGGATGGCCGATTTGACTAGGGTGAAGCGGCCGGGTAGGTTGGATAAGTTGCTCCGGAGCGATCCTGGACCGTGTGGTCCGGGTGGTGCCGGGTGTGTCTGTTGTTTGAGAACTCAATAGTGTGCCAAGTTTGTTGATACCAATTTATTGATATGGA
>JAODMS010000264.1 GCA_025464925.1 Arthrobacter sp. | reverse complement strand
CCCGCGCCGCGTCGGATGCGCCGGCGAAGCGGGCTGCCGGTTCGCGGCCCTCGCGGCGTGACCTGCTGTGGCTCGTCCCCGCATCACTCGTGGCGATCGCGGCGCTGGTCGCCGGCGTGTTCATGGTCGTCGACCCGCCCGGAGGCGACGACAGCGCCGGCGCCCTCGACACGTCCCGCCGGCAGGCGTCCGCGGCCGCCGCGACCGCCGCCGAGACGATCTTCACGTTCCGCTACGACCAGCTCGACGAGCACCTCGAGGCGTCCAAGGCGCTCATGACGCCGGCGTTCTCCAAGAAGTTCGACGAGATCGCCCCGGCGCTCACCGAGCTGGCCCCGCAGCGCAAGATCGTCGTGCAGGCCGTGACCCGTGAGTCGGCGGCGATCGCCTGCGGCGACGAGTGCTCCGCCGACCGGGCCGACGTCCTGGTGTTCGTCGATCAGGCCCGTCTCGTCGGCGACTCCGCGGAGCCGACGGTCTTCGCCAACCGCATCAAGGTCACGATGGTCAAGGACGACGACGGCTGGCTCGTGTCCGACATCCGCGCCCTCTGACCCGCCCTAGGAGGTCCCGGCCCGGCCGGGTGCGGGAACGGGACGAACGGCCCGGCAGCCGCGCGGAACCCCGTCTCACAATGGCCTGCGGTTGCAGGACGAAACGGGTTCGGCCGCGCGGAAAGCCAACTAGACTCACCTATTAACGGGCGATTGTCAAGACCCACCCTTGCTTCGGCGTGGCTCCCGCGTTACACTGAACTTTCGCGCTCGCCTTGTCCTGCTCGTCTCCTCACCGAGATGCAACGGCGCCCCTTGACCGGGGTTGTTTGGCGTGCGCGGAGCACGACCTCTCGAGCCACCCGCCTGCGAGCCCTTGGAAGGACCCCTCTTGGCCGCCTCGCGCACCTCCGCAACTGTTCAGCCCCGTCGTATCTCGTTCGCCAAAATTGCAGAACCTCTCGAGGTCCCAGAGCTTCTCGCTCTGCAGACCGACAGCTTTGCCTGGTTGATCGGTGACGAGAAGTGGAGGGAAGGTGTCGACGCCGCTCTTGCAGCCGGCCGCACCGACGTCTCCACCAAGTCCGGTCTGGAGGAGATCTTCGAGGAGATCTCCCCGATCGAGGACTTCTCCGAGACCATGAGCCTCTCGTTCCGTGACCACCGGTTCGAGCCGCCGAAGTACTCCGTCGACGACTGCAAGGACCGCGACGTCACGTACGCCGCGCCGCTGTTCGTCACCGCCGAGTTCATGAACAACGAGACCGGCGAGATCAAGAGCCAGACCGTCTTCATGGGCGACTTCCCGCTCATGACCGACAAGGGCACGTTCATCATCAACGGCACCGAGCGTGTCGTCGTGTCGCAGCTCGTCCGCTCGCCGGGCGCCTACTTCGAGCGCACCGCCGACAAGACGAGTGACAAGGACATCTTCAGCGCGAAGATCATCCCCTCGCGTGGTGCCTGGTTCGAGCTCGAGATCGACAAGCGCGACCAGGTCGGCGTCCGCCTCGACCGGAAGCGCAAGCAGTCCGTCACCGTCCTGCTCAAGGCCCTCGGCTGGACCGAAGGCCAGATCCTGGAGGAGTTCGGCCAGTACGACTCCATCCGCGCCACCATGGAGAAGGACGCGACGGAGACCCGCGAGGACGCCCTCCTCGACATCTACCGCAAGCTGCGACCGGGCGAGCCCCCCACGGTCGAGGCCGCGCAGACGCTTCTGGACAACCTGTACTTCAATCCGAAGCGCTACGACCTCGCGAAGGTCGGCCGGTACAAGATCAACCGCAAGCTCGGCATCGACAAGGACCTCACGGACTCCGACGCCTCGGTGCTGAACATCGACGACATCGTCGCGATGATCAAGTTCCTGGTCGCCCTGCACGCCGGTGACAAGACCCTCGGCGGCAAGCGCGACGGCGGGGACGTCGAGCTCCGCGTCGAGGTCGACGACATCGACCACTTCGGCAACCGCCGCATCCGCGCCGTGGGCGAGCTCATCGAGAACCAGGTCCGCACGGGCCTGTCCCGCATGGAGCGCGTCGTCCGCGAGCGGATGACCACCCAGGACGTCGAGGCCATCACGCCGCAGACCCTGATCAACATCCGCCCCGTCGTGGCAGCCATCAAGGAGTTCTTCGGAACCTCCCAGCTGTCGCAGTTCATGGACCAGAACAACCCGCTCGCCGGCCTGACGCACAAGCGTCGCCTGTCCGCGCTGGGCCCGGGTGGTCTCTCCCGCGACCGCGCAGGCATGGAGGTCCGTGACGTCCACCCGTCGCACTACGGACGCATGTGCCCGATCGAGACACCTGAAGGCCCGAACATCGGCCTCATCGGTTCGCTCGCCTCGTACGGCCGCATCAACGCGTTCGGCTTCATCGAGACCCCGTACCGCAAGGTCGTCGACGGCATCGTCACCGACCAGATCGACTACCTGACCGCTGATGACGAGGTGGAACGCCTCATCGCCCAGGCGAACGCGCCGCTCAGCGAGAAGAACACGTTCGTCGAGGACATGGTCCTCGTGCGTACCCGTGGTGGCTCCGGCGAGCCCGTGCTCGTCGTGCCCAACGAGGTCGAGTACATGGACGTCTCCCCGCGCCAGATGGTGTCCGTCGCGACCGCGATGATCCCGTTCCTGGAGCACGACGACGCCAACCGCGCCCTCATGGGTGCGAACATGCAGCGCCAGGCCGTG
>JAODMS010000262.1 GCA_025464925.1 Arthrobacter sp. | reverse complement strand
GCCCCGTCAGACCCAGGATCTCACCACGCCGGAGGGTCAGGTTGATCTCGGAACGGAGCTCGGGAATCCGGAGTCCGCGCATCTCCAGCACGACTTCACCGACCGCCGCGGATTTGCCGGGATATAGGTGGCCCAGCTCCCGGCCGATCATCTTGGCGACGATCGTCTCGACGTCGAGCTCTTTGACCTCGAGAGGAGCCTCGCTCTTGCCGTTGCGGAAGACAGTGACGCGGTCAGCAATCTCGAAAACCTCGCCCAGCCGGTGAGTGACATAAACGACGCTCCGCCCCTCCGACGCGAGACGCTTGACGGTGTCCAGCACGCGGACGATCTCGGCATCCGAGAGGGCTGCGGTCGGTTCGTCGAAGATGATGACCTTGGCGTCCCTGGCCAGCACGCGCGCGATCTCAAGAAGTTGCATCTCCGCAACAGAGAGTTCCTCGACCGGCGTCGACGGGTGCAGGCCGGCCAGCCCGACGCGCTCAAGGATCGCGACGGCGTTGTCGTTCAGTTTGCGGGGGCTCCACCACCAGGGGGCGCCCTGCTGGCCGAGCACGAGATTCTGGGCCACGGTCATGGTTCCGACCGTGCTGAACTCCTGCTGGACGACGGCGATCCCGGCCGCTTGTGACAGCGAGACGCTGGAGATATTCGCCGGGTTTCCGTCGATTTCGATGGAACCCTTGTCGGGTGAGACGAGGCCTGAGATGACCTTGACGATCGTGCTTTTGCCGGCGCCGTTCTCACCCAAGAGGGCCATGACCTCGCCGGCTCGGAGTTCGAAATGCACGTCCGAGAGGGCGTTCACTGCTCCGTAAGACTTGAAGATGCCGCTCGCCTTAAGGCGAAGGGGAGTGCTTCCAGTCATGGGTTTCTCCTAGGTTTGCATTGGGTGGCGCAGCAGGGCGCGCACCAGATAGGTGCGGAGCCTCGGAAAGCTCCGGCGGTGGGAGGTCTCCGAGGCTCCGCGGTTGGGGGCGGACTCCAGTAGAGGGGGCCTATTTGCCCATCAGCTTGTCGAACGAGAGGCCCCAGATGTCGAAGGAGGCAATGTTCTCGGCTTTCACCTGGGGGTTCATCATGTACGTGGCCGCGTGCGGGGCCTCGACCTTGAGTTCAGGCTTGGTCGCCGACGGTTCGATGGTGACGTCTCCGGATTGCACCTGGCCGGTGGCGATGTACTGCGCGGCGGTCCGGACGACGAGGGCACCCTCGATCACCGGTGACTGCAGGGTGGCGGACCAAATCTTGCCGCTGCGCAGGTTGGTCATGTCGCCGGAGGAGGTTCCGGTGATCAGGATGACGTCCTTGCCCGGCTTCAGCCCGTTCTGCTCCAGCGCCTGCACCACGCCGTTGGCCACGTCGTTGCTGTGTGCGTAGACGATGTCGATGCCCTGTCCGAGGAAGCGCGGAATGACCTGGCTGGCCGCTTTGAAGCCGCCCTGCGCGTCAACGGTCGGGGTGGGTTCGACGGCGAGCATGTTGAACGCGCCGGGAGTGGCTTCCGCGAAGGCTTTCTCGCGGTCGTCGCCAGCGGCGTACCCGGCGGTGAACCGGATCTCGACGACGTTGGGCTTGCCGTCGGGACCGTGGAACTTGACCCCGTCAGCCTTGAGCTTCTCGACAGCGTCGAGCGCGTTGGCTCCGGCTTCCTTGCCGATGCCGGTGTCCGAGACCCCCGCGTAGGCGGTCACGTACTTGGACGCTTCCGGAGTGACCAGGTTGTTGAACTGGATCACCGGTGCCTGCGCGGAAAGCAGTCGGATCGAGTTCGTTGCGGCGGCGGCGCCGGCCGGCCACACCAGGACGGCGGCTGCCCGCTCACCCGTGGCGAGCCATTCCTGGACCTGCTGGTCCTGTTCCGTCTGGT
Source organism: Arthrobacter sp. (assembly GCA_025464925.1). The sequence continues at coordinate 3,388 of JAODMS010000262.1, read as the reverse complement.
CCCAGTTGTTCTCGACAATGTTGACGGTGTAGTTGAGGGCTTTCGCCTCGTCCTTGATGGACTGCGAGGCGGCCGCCAGGTATACATTCGACGTCGACGGCATAAAGACCTTCAGGAGCGCACCGGCACCATCCGTCGTGCCGGTGCCCTTGCCTTGGGACGCGGCAGGGGCACCCGGAGCAGCGCTGCTGCTGGTGCTGCATGCAGCGGTAGAGGTCACAAGGCCTGCGGCGAGGAACCCAACGGCGATTTTTCGCCAAGCGAGGGAAGACGGGAATTTCATTATTTCTATGCTCCTTTGAATAGAGAGAACGGGTGAATGGGGAGCCCGGGGCTTAAATGCCCGGAAATTGCGCGAAGAACGGCAGTCCACCGAGCGACGTTCTTGTCGGGGTTCTTTGGCCGACCGGGCAGGACTGGGCTCCCCCGGTTTGGAGCCATCCCGGATCGAACCGGTACTTTGATCTTTGCGGAGAAGAGCACCGAAATCCGCGCTCCGTACAGAACTTGAACATCGGTCAGTTGAATTGCCCGCCAGCGATCAAGAGTGCCCTGGAGCCTTTCCGGTTGGAACAGGCACCAGAGCGCTCTGCCTGCGCGGCGGCAGCCCGCCGCCACGGTTGATTGCTAGGGATGAACGATGATCTTGACGTTCTCTTCTTTGTTCTCGATGAGCTGCCGGAATCCCTGCTCGACGACATCGTCCACAGCAATGCGGCCACTGATGAACTGCTCCGCCTGGATCTTGCCCTCCTGGAGCAGTTTGATGACCGCCTCGTGGTCGTTGCAGTACGCGCTTGTGCCGATCAGCTGGATCTCGCGCATGACCAGACCGAACATGTCGATCTCCGCTTTGTGCCCCCAGATGGAGACATTCACAACGGTGCCGCCACTTTTTGTGGAATCGAGCGCACTCTGCAGCGCCGGTGAGGCGCCAACGCACTCGAACGCAATGTCGGCTCCGTAACCTCCGGTGAGTTCCTTCACGCGGGCGACCACGTCGTCCACCGTAGGGTCCAGCACGAGGAAGGCGCCGGCGTCGTGAGCCTTTGCCTTGCGCACCGAAGAAATCTCGACGCTCACGACCCGTTCGACGCCGATCGCCCGGAGCACGGCCGTCACGAAGAGACCGATGGGGCCTCCCCCAAAGACGACTGCGGTGTCGCCAGGCTTGGCCCCGGATCGGCGCACCGCATGGTGCGCCACCGCGAGCGGTTCGACGAGCGCGCCGATCTCGGTCGACAGCTCTCCGATGGGGTGCACCCGGTGAGCCTCGGCAACCACATACTCGGCAAATCCGCCTCCCCACCCGGACAGTCCGTAGTAGCCGGCCTTCGTGCACAGGTTGTAGCGGTCAGCGACGCAGTATTCGCACTTTCCACAAGTAATGAAGGGCTCGAGCGCGACGCGGTCGCCGACCGACAGGCCGCCCACGTCCGGTCCGACCTCGTCGATGACACCCGCGAGTTCGTGGCCCAGGACGACGGGCACCGACTCTCCGGTCAAGGGGTGAGGATGGCCGGGCGCCGGGCAGAATATGGGGCCGTCTTCGAACTCGTGGAGGTCGGTCCCGCAGATCCCGGTCCACTCAACTTTGATCTTGACGGTGCCTGGCCGGACGCTCGGCGTAGGGATGTCTTCAACGCGCAGATCGTGCTTACCGTGATAACGCATGGCCTTCATGGATGGATATCTCCTTTGACTTCCGATGACTCTTCTGACAACGGCTCCGCCTCAGCGCACTGGCGACGGGTGGGGTTGAAATCTGTGATGGCGGGAAGAATGATTCGCTTGTGAACGGCCGCGAGCAAACCGGATCGGTCGCATCGACCGACTTCACGAAGCTTTTTGATCTTATGAATGAGAAGGAGACGGCGGATCCGGGGGTCCAAGGATTGAACAGGGCGGGAGGGCGGCGCTGCCGGGGGGCCGAGCCAGCCATCACCCCTGGCCCCGTCGAGTCGGCATTGTGTCCTGTGCCACACTTGTCGGAGGTGTTCAGAGCTTCTTCAGTGCCCGAAGCAGTCGGTGGCCGGGTGTTCATTTTTTGAACAGTGTGAGATTCATCTCGTCCCAGCTCATAGGATTCCCCTCAACGCAATGCCGCGGAGGAATAAAATAATGTGGAATTCAGCTGATCAGGACTTGTCTCTCCTGAAGGTTGCGCGCAGCGCGCTAGCCTCAACGCAGACTGCCCTCGAAGGCACGACGACTTGGCTCGCCCTGACCGACGCCGAGGGCACGGTGACCTACGAATGGGCGGCAGCTCCCAGCCTGCGCCGGCAACTGGCACGCGCAGACGTCACTGAAGGCGCAGACTTGGCCCAGCGTTCCGCGGGAAGAAACGGGGTGGGCGTCGCTCTCGCAACACGCGCTTCCAGCGTCATCCGCGGCACCGAACACGTGGACGAGCGCATGCACAACTTGATCTGCGCAGCGAGCCCGGTCCTGCACCCGATTACGCGGAAGCTACTCGGAGCCGTTAACGTCACATCCCTGGCCAATGAGTCGAACCCGCACCTGAGGATCGCACTCAATATGGTGCTTGCCGGCGTCCAGGAGTCCCTGTCCAAGCTTTCGCGCACGCGGCACCAGCGGCTCTTCGACGCACACATGCGGGTCAAAGCGGGTACCGGAGCTGCCGTCATTACCCTCGACCGATACACGATGATCGCCGAGGACGGTCTTGGCGGACTCACAATTGACCGCGAGCAACTGTGGCACCTCGTCCAGGAGACCGGGTCACACGCGATCGAGTTCGTCCTGCCGACGGGCATTCGGGCGCAAATCGTGCCTGTTGAACCGCCGACCACCTCGGAGGGATGCTCACTCGTGCTCAGCCGTCTGGATGTCGCAGGACTCTCCCTCGGGGGCGGCCCGGGTCCTGGCTCACGGATGGCAGGTATGCCGTCGCTCAGCCAGCTGGAGCTCGCTGAGCGCGAGATCATTGCCTCGGTGTTGCGTGAGTGCAACGGCAACAAGTCGGATGCCGCAGAGAAACTTCGGGTCTCACGCGGGACACTCTACGAGAGAATTCGCCGGTACCGGCTGTAGACGCATTTGACCTGTGGGCATTTCTTATCTGTAGATGTAGGAGCGAGCAGATGAGCGCGGGCTGGCTGCCGCAAGAAGAGGCGTTGGCCTAGCAGACCCGGGCGTCACCGCTTGGCGGCAGGTTCCATCCTTCACTCCTTGCACACTGCCGGGCCATTTCTCGAGGCTGGCCGGCCGTAATGTGAGACAGCGTCATCTTGCGGGCGCTGCCGAGACCGCAAGATGACGCGCCGAAGTGAGAGTGCAATAACGTCCGCTCGGGCTGCGTGTGCGTTAGGTACGGGTATCGCCTACTTGATGCGCGAGTGCTCCCCCAAGGCATGCCATGCTCGGC
>JAODMS010000102.1 GCA_025464925.1 Arthrobacter sp. | reverse complement strand
AAACCGACGCCGTGGCCCTGGTTCCGGCGCGAAAGTCACAGGCCGCGCGCGCCGAGCTGGAAAAGGCGCTTCGGGGGCGCGGGGCTTCCGTCGGGCCCGCCGGCGGCTGGGAGAAGGTCCCGGACTCCCTCCGGCTGGCCGTACTGGCGGCCTCCGTGCTGCCGCCGCGCGACGGTGCCGAGGATCCGCCCATCTGGGCAGACGAGCATCTGGCGCAGGTGATTCTCGGCGCGGAACCCTCGGCCATCACCGAACTGGCGAACCGCCGGCTGGCGCCCTTGGAGACACTGCGCCCCGCCCAGCGCGAGCGGCTGGCGGAGACACTGCTCTCCTGGCTCCGTCACTGGGGCCAGCGCGGCCCGGTTGCGGCCGAACTCGGAATCCATCCGCAGACCGTGGGCTACCGGGCGGCGCAGCTGCGCGAGCTCTTCGGTGACGCCCTGGAGGATCCGAAGGCGCGGTTCGAGCTGGAGCTGGCCCTCCGCGCCGGACGGCGCTAGGCGTCCCGGCCAAAGCCGGCGCCGGAACTAGCGGGCGATCGCCTCCCGGCTCTGCAGCCGTAATTCGAGGTCGTTCATGACGATAGCGGCCAGGTCCTTAAGCGTCTGGGCGTCCTCAGCGGTGAAGGCCCGGGGTTCCCGGTCCAGGATGCAGAAGGTACCCAGGTTGTAGCCGTCCGGGGTGCGCAGCGGTACGCCGGCGTAGAACTGCAGCCCGAACTCGCCCGCCACCAGCGGGTTGGCAAGGGTGCGGGGATCCGTGACGGCATTTTCGACGATCCACGTTTCGTCCTGCAGGATCGCCGAAGCGCACAGGCCCGGATCCCTGCCGATCGCCGAAACCTCCGTGCCGTGGTGGGCCTTGAACCAGATCCGGTCGTGGTCCACCACGCTGACGATGGCCACCGGCACGGAAAATATCCGCGCGGCGAGGGCAGCGATCCGGTCAAAGGCACCGTCCTCCGGGGTGTCGAGGATCCGGTACCGCTCGACCGCGCGCATGCGGCCTTCCTCATCGTTCGCCGTCGGGGCGGTGTCGAGGCGGTGGCGGCCGAATCCGTTGATGACTTCCTGGCGCAGCGCCAGCGAGACTTCGCGGGCGGCCGGGCGCTCGGCTGGCTCGCGGGCAAGCATGGAGGAGAGCAGCGCGACCCACTTGGGTGCGAGTTCCTTGGGAATTTGAGGCTCGTGGAACAGCCGCGCCAGGGCGGACTGGACGGGCGCACCGGGGTAAGCCCTCTTGCCGGTCAGCCCCTCAAGCAGGACGAGGCCGAGGGAATACACGTCGCTGGGCGCTCCGGCAGGTTCACCTGCGGCCTGCTCCGGGCTCAGGTAGGCCGGTGTGCCGGACGTGCCGTACTCGTCCGCCTGGTTGCTGCCCTCAGCGAGGACGGCGACGCCGAAATCGCTGAGCTTGGCCCGGGGCCGGCGGTCCTGGTTGCTGTAATCCACGAGCAGGATGTTCGCAGGCTTAATGTCGCGGTGGACGATGCCGTGGTGGTGGATGTAGGAGAGCCCGTCCGCCAGGTCGTGGCCGATCAGGGCCATGTGCGCCGCGGACACGGGCCCCTGGGCGGTGCGGTGGCGCAGGTCCGGGCCGCGGACCAGCTCCATCACGAGGTAGGTCAGCCGCGCGTCCGGATCGCTCAGGTCAGCGCCGGCGTCGAACAGCGTCACCAGGGCATGGTGGCTCATCCCGGCCAGGATCCGCACTTCCTGGCCCTGCCTGCGGGTGTGCTCGACATCGTCCACATCAGTACGGAAAAGTTTGACCGCCACCTCGCGCTGCAGCAGTTCGTCATACGCGCGGTAAACAGTAGATTGGCTGCCCCGGCCAATGAGGCCTTCAATCCGGTAGCGCCCGCTCAGCAGGAATCCGGATTCCAATTTCATCGTCAAAAAGTGTTCGTTGTCCCTCGAGTGCGAGTTCTGCCCATGGGTCGGGCGGATCAATCCAAAAGCCGGCAGCTGCCCGCCGCCCGCGTCATTTAGCAAGGCTACTTATGATACCGCGAAAGCGGCCGCCGGAAACCCCTGCAGGAAGCGTTCCGAGGCCGCGGCTGGCGGCAGGGCCGCTATTTGGCCGGATTATGCGTGCCGATCGGCAGCAGCGTCAGATCCGGATGGTTCTTCTCGATCCGGCGCAGCGCCCAGACGTCATTGAAAAGCGCAAGGTATTCGCCGTCGGACCGCAGCAGCACCTCGGCGCCGGGCACGTTGGCAAGGGCCGGCATGGCGTCCGGCGTCGAAATCCGGGCGATGGAATAGGGCAGCCGCTCCAGTCGCATCGGCGCGCTGAAATCGTTCGCCATCCGGTCTTCGACGACCTCGAACTGCATGGGACCGACGGCGGCAAGCACGGGCGCCTGGTCGCCGCGGATGTCGGAGCGGAGCACCTGGATGACGCCCTCGTGCTCCAACTGTTCGATGCCGCGCCGGAACTGCTTGAAACGGCTGGGGTCCTTGGAGAGCGCCACCTGGTAGTGCTCCGGGGCGAACAGCGGAATGGCAGGGAACTCCACGGGCTGGTCCAGGAACAGGCTGTCGCCCACCCGCAGCGAGGAGGCGTTGACCAGGCCCACGACGTCGCCGGGGAACGCCTCGTCAATGACTTCGCGCTCACGGCCGAAGACCTGCTGGGCGTACTTGGTGGCGAACGACTTTCCGGTCCTGCCCTGGGTCACCACCATGCCGCGCTCGAAGATGCCGGAGCACACGCGGATGAACGCGACGTGGTCGCGGTGGGCCTTGTTCATGCCGGCCTGGACCTTGAAGACGAATCCCGCGAAGGGGGCATCGACGGGACGCGCAGCGCCGTCGACGTCGGGCCGGGGCGCCGCGGGCGGGGCGAAGTCCACGAGGGCGTCGAGAATCTCCTTCACGCCGAAGTTCAAGGCTGCGGAACTGAACAGGATCGGCGTGGCCTTGCCGGCGTGGAAGGCCTCGACGTCGAAGTCCAGGTTCGATTCAATGACCAGTCCGGCCTCGTCCACCGCGTTGGACCAGTCCTCGCCCTGGCTGGCCGCGGCCTCTTCCGGCGTGAAGTACTCCGTGAGGGCGATTTTGGCGCCGGCGTTGTTGCGCGTGAACTGTGCGAAGCGGTCACTGCGCAGGTCCCACACGCCGCGGAAGTCGCCCGAAATGCCGACTGCCCAGGTCAGCGGCATCGGCTGGAGCCCGGTGCGCTCGGTGATCTCGTCCATGAGGGCCAGGGCGTCCAGGCCCGGCCTGTCCCATTTGTTGATCACGGTGATGATGGGGAGGTTGCGCTGCTTGAAGACCTCGAAGAGTTTCATGGTCTGGGTTTCCAGGCCCTTGGCAGCGTCCACAAGCATCACGGCGCAGTCCACGGCGGCCAGCACCCGGTAGGTGTCTTCGGAGAAGTCAGCGTGGCCGGGGGTGTCCAAAAGGTTGATGACGGTGTCCCGGTAGGCGAACTGCAGGGCCGCCGAGCTGATCGAGATGCCGCGGTCCTTCTCCATCTGCATCCAGTCGGAGACGGTTTCCTTGCGGTTGGCCTTGCCGCTGGAGGCACCGGCGGTGCCGATCACCTTGGCGTGCAGCGCCAGCGCTTCAGTCAGGGTGGACTTGCCGGCGTCGGGGTGTGAGATGACTGCGAATGTCCGACGCCGGGCCGCCTGCTTGTGAATCTCCTGGACTCGGGCGGGGCTGAGGACTTCTTGAGACACGGTGCTACTTTCGCTGCGGGCTGGGAATGATCGCGGCCCGGGGGCCGCGCATCGTGGGGTCTGGCTGGCTGGTGGGACGGGGATTCCTGCGGGGCGCCGCTGCGGAACCCCGGCCATGCTGCCAAGGCTTCCAGTTTATCGCAGGGTGCGAGGCGCCCGCGTTGGGGCGCCGAAGCGCAGGCCTGGATGGTGGTCTCCGGGTCCCGGGCGAAGGGATGTGGAGCAGGTCCGAATGGGCCACTTTGAGGCTTGCCTGTGCGGTTCACGCCCCGTTTTGCCCCTACTATGGTGAGAGCGGGAACTGAGTACTTTTGATCCTGCCGGCAATCCTTGGAACCGGCGCACCTGCAGGCTGGGCCTGCACCTTTGAAGGGAAAACCTATGGCTCGGAGCCCTGAAGATTCACTTAAGGCGACTCTGGGCAGAGTGGCCCCGGGCACTCCCCTGCGCGACGGCCTGGAGCGCATCCTTCGCGGCCGAACCGGCGCCCTGATCGTGCTCGGGATTGACCGGACCATCGAATCCATTTGTTCCGGCGGCTTCGACATCGGCATCGATTTTTCCCCCACCCGCCTTCGGGAACTGGCCAAAATGGACGGTGCCATCATCTGCGACAAGGACGCCAGCAACATCCTGCGGGCCGCCGTCCAGCTGGTCCCGGACTCCAGCATCGAAACGCAGGAGTCCGGGACCCGGCACCGGACGGCGGAGCGCGTCGCCATCCAGACCGGCGTGCCGGTCATCTCGGTCAGCCAGTCGATGCAGATCATCGCGCTGTACGTGAACGGGCTGCGCCACGTCCTGGAAGGGTCCGAGAAGGTCCTGGCCCGCGCCAACCAGGCGCTGGCAACCCTGGAACGCTACCGCTCGCGCCTGGACCAGGTCACCAGCTCGCTTTCGGCGCTGGAAATCGAGGCCATGGTGACCGTCCGCGATGTTGCGGTAACCCTGCAGCGACAGGAAATGGTGCGCCGGATTTCCGAGGAGATCTCGCAGTACGTGCTGGAACTTGGCGAGGACGGCCGTCTGCTGTCACTCCAGCTGGACGAACTGACCGTTGGCCGCGGACCCGGCAGCGATGTGATCATCCGCGATTACTCCGACCCGAATGCTTCCGCCGAGGACATTGAGATGGCCGTCAAGGCCCTCGTCAACCTGGGGCCTACCGAGCTGATCGATCTGGGCAAGATCGCCGGCATCGTCGGCTTCGCCGGCGGGGAGGTTAACCTCGACGCCGTAGTCCAGCCGCGCGGCTACCGTCTGCTCTCCGGCCTCAAGGCGGTGCCGAAGGCCGTCGCAGACCGCCTGGTGGACCACTTCGGCGGCCTGCAGTTCCTCATGGCCGCGACAATAGATGACCTCATGACGGTGGACGGCATCGGCGACCAGCGCGCCCGGACAGTCCGCGAGGGCCTGAGCCGGATGGCCGAGGCCAGCCTCCTGGACAGGTTCCTCTAGGCTCCTTCCTCCGTTTCCGGCTGATGCGTCGTCCCGAGGTTGGCCGGTCTTTCCTAGATTGTGGGAATCCAGACGCGCATCGCGTTTTCGCCTCTGTTGGCCCACCGGAAATAGGGAATCGCTGTCAGGACGGTGTCGGCCTCGCCGCCGGAAGGGTTCGGGTAATCGGTGTACAGCCCGTCAACGGATCCCGTCGTGGATTTTCCCGAAGCAATGAGCACCACAGGCACGCCCGGAAGGTCATCGGTTTTTTGGACCCGCACCGCTGCTGCCGGATCTATCCGCAGGTCCTCCAGGGCATGTCCTGGTTCCTGGTCAGGCTGCTCGAGGCAGAATACGATGGGTCCCCGCATGAGGGCCACGCAGCCGCGGACTGCATCCACCCGTGGCTGGGCGGTGACGATGCGGACCGGCATGGGCAACCGCAGCTGGACGTCTGCCGTTCCATTCCATGTTCTGCGCAGGCGGACGTAGCCGGCAGCGTCGGGCACGGCTGGGACGTCTGTTCCGTCAATAGTCAGTTCCGGAGCCGTGCACCAGGACTGGATCCGAAGGGACAACGTCCATTCGCCCGCGCCGCCGGTTACCGTCATCCGCACCAGTCCGTCCCACGGATAGTCGGTCGCGGTCCGGATCGTCAGTCCGCCGCCCCGTGACGGGGACGACAGCCGGAGCTCGCCGTCACTGTAACCGTGTATCTGCACGCCCTCGTCATCCGCGGTTGCCAGGTAGCTGTGTAAGGAAGCGACGAGCCGTGCGAGGTTTGGCGGGCAGCACGCGCAGGCGTACCAAGGAAGCCGCTGCGATGGGGCGTCCTCGGTCGAACCGTCGTGACCCGTCCGTAGCTGGAGAGGGTTGGAGTAGAAGAAACTCTTTCCGTCGTGGGACGTGGAGACCGCGATGGCGTTGTAGAGGGCGCGCTCCATTTCATCGGCATACTTGCCCCCGCCTGTTGCCAGCAACATGCGCCAGTTCCAGTGATAGCTGGCGATGGCGGCACAGGTCTCCGCGTAGGCGCGGTCAGCGGGCAGTTCGTAAGGATCACCGAAGGCCTCGTCACGGTGTCTGGAACCCAACGCACCCGTGAGGTATGCCTTTTCCGTGAACGTGCTCTGCCACAGTTTTTCCGCCGCGTCCAGGAGCGAAGCATCGCCGGTCTCGAGGAAGACGTCGATGATTCCCGTTGCAAGGTACACCTGCCGAACCGCATGGCCGGTCGCTTCGCCGGCAGCTTCGCGGATGGGCAAATGGTCCTGGAAGTAGGGCCGGCCGAAGCGGTCGCCCGGGAGCAAACCGCGGCCGCGCAACTCCAGCTGCCGGCTCGCCGTGGACAGGTAGCTCTTCTCGCCCGTAAGCCGGTAGAGCTCCACCAAGGCGGTCTCGATTTCCGGGTGGCCGTCAACCATCTCGGTCCCGCCGTCGCCGAAGGTCTGGACTATGAGGTCTGCTACCCCGCGTGCCACGTCAAGGATCTGGGTGTTCTGCGTGGCGCGGGAAACGGCCACAGCGGCCTGGATCAGGTGGCCTGCCGTATACAGCTCGTGGCTCCACTCCATCTTCTGCCAGCGCTGATCGGGCTCGACGCCCTGGACAAAGGAGTTCAAATAGCCGTCGGCCATCTGCACCTTTGCCATCAACCGCCCGGCAGACTCAAGGAAATCGGCCGCCGGCATTTCTCCGCTCCGCCCCTGCTCCCAAGCAACTGCCTCGAGAGTCTTGTAGATGTCGGAGTCCTGGAACCAGAATCCCCGGAAGGGAGCGTCGCTCGCGCCATCGAGCCGACGAAGATTGTCCATTGTTCCGCTGGACTCGAGGTTTTCCACGCAGTGCGGAATGGTGGACCGCTGATTGAGTTCCTGCCATGATCCGAGGTGGCCGTCTCCGGACAGCGACATGGCATTGAAGGGAACGGGGCGCAACACGTAATGGCCGGACTCCGTAGCGCCGACGGGTCCCGATATGGCGGTTCCCTCGGGGCGGCCTTGCCCAGCGGCTTCCTGTTGGACAGTCGTCATGGTGACTTCTTTCTGTGGTCGTTCTGGCATGCCCGGAGACGTACGGAAATTCATCCTCGTGCCTGTGGCAAGACAGTTCTCGAACGGAAAACAGGAAAACCTCTTCCTAGCCGCTGAGACTAGGTGGCCCGGGTCACTACTGTCAACGGATCGGCTAGTATTGCTTCTAGATCCGAGGTCCGTTGACGAATCATCACACCGGGGACTCAGTACCCGCACACGAAAGGAAACCCGTGACGGAAAATTTTCCTCGTGTGCCCGGGATTGTCGACGTGGCGGCCGCCGCAGGAGTATCAGTGGGAACCGTGTCGAAGGCGCTCGGGGGCACCGGACAGTTGCGGGAGTCGACGCGGCAACGGGTCCGGGCCGCGGCCGAGGAACTTGGCTGGCAACCGAACGGGGCAGCACGGACCATGCGCCTGGGCCGCACTTATACTGTCGGGGTTATCAATACCGACAGCTTCGGAAGGTTCAGCATTCCCATCCTCCGCGGAGTCGAAGACGCGTTGGGCCTCGGCGAAATGCTGTGCTTCGTCTGCGACAGCCGGGATGACCCCCTCCGCGAACAGCATTACCTGCGGACCCTGCTCGCCCGCCGTGTGGACGGCATCATCGTTATCAGTCCGCGTGCCGACCCTCGGCCGCCTTTGGCGCAGAGCCTGCCGGTGCCGGTCATCTATGCATTCGGCCCTTCCAGCGATTCCGCTGATACATCGATCGTGGGCGACGAACGCGGCGGGGCCCAGCGGGCAGTAGACCACTTGGTCAAGACCGGGCGCAGGCACATCGCGCATATTACGGGGCTGGAAAGCCATGCCTCGGCTTCCCTCCGGGCCCAGGGGTTCAGGACCGCCATGGCAGCAAACGGCCTGGAACCGGCAGGTGACGTATGGTTTGGCAGCTGGACCCACGAATGGGGTCACAACGGGGCGCGCGCGCTCTTGAAGGCACACCCGGAAGTGGACGCGGTCTTCTGCGGCAGCGATCAGATCGCTCGAGGCGTCGCCGATGAACTGAGCGTTCTGGACCGGGCTGTTCCGGAAGACATAGCGCTGATCGGCGTCGACAACTGGTCTGTGTTCACCACGCACGCCAGGCCCAATCTGTCGAGCGTTGACCTGAACCTCGTCACCGTGGGCCGACGCGCCGGCGAAGCACTGTTGGCAGCGCTCGCCGGAACCCGCGACCCCGGAGTACAGGTAGTTGAATCCAGCCTGATCATCCGGGAATCGTCCGGGCCGTCTAAGTCCTCGTCCTAGCCTTCAAGCACGCACGCAACAGCCTGCAGGAAGCTCAGCTGAGCCGGAACACGGCCTTGGGGCTGGTCTTGTTCGCCAGCCGGGCGGTGAAGACGTAGGCTGCGCCGTCGGCTCCCGGTTTCGACTTGATCAGCGCGCAGCCCGGTACCGTCCGGTTGCGCTTCCAGGGGAACTTTGCGCTTTCGCTCTGGCCCGGGGCGAGGGTCTTCACCAGATCTGCGTTCTCCGCCTGACAGTCCCGGGAGGAGAAGATACGGTCCGAGCCGCTGGTGATCAGGAACTCCATCTGCGAAGTCCCGATGTTCACCTCGCACGGCACCTTGTTGCCGTTCGTGACCTTCAGAGTGAGCAGCGGCATCTCGCCCGCGGCGTAGAGGGCCTTGTCCGTGGCAGCTGTGACGGTCACGAGTTTCTGGTCGCAGCCGTTGGCTGCCGTGGGGGTTGACGTGGCTGCGGGGGCGGTGGCCGCTCCGCCGGCCGGACCGGTCTGCTGGCTTTCCGTGACAGGTCCGCCTGCGCTCGTGGCGGTCCTCCCGGCGGCGTTGATGGCGGTGGAGACTGCCACAAAGCTCCCCAGGGCAACGGCGAGCACCACCAGCAGGACAAGAACCACGAAGAGCCGGCGGCGGCGGATGACGGGGCTGACCGGACGCCGCTCGGGTTTCCGGCCGGACTTTCCGCTGCCGGAAGCCTTCGGCCTCGTACCGTTCGTTCCTGAGTTGCCTTGCCTGACCATTCTTCTAGGCTAGAGAACCGCGCAGGGTCTGGGCTCCCACCACGCCGAGGGGAGGACAACGGCCCGCATCTATTAGGCTGATTGGATCGAAACTCCAGCCTATTGCCCCGCCCTCCCCACTGCCGCCCCGACGGACACCCGTGCCGGCGGGGTGCTCCCTGCCGGCCTGGAACTCGCCGCTGTTCAGGAGGACCTGGCTGAATGGTTCGAATCCCATGCCAGGGAGCTGCCATGGCGGGCCGCCGAGTGCACGCCATGGGGTGTGCTGGTCAGCGAGATCATGCTCCAGCAGACGCCCGTGGTCCGCGTCCTGCCGGTCTGGGACGAGTGGCTGCAGCGCTGGCCGGAGCCGGCCGGCCTGGCCCGGGAACCCTCCGGCGAGGCCGTCCGTTCCTGGGGGCGCCTGGGGTATCCCCGGCGGGCGCTGCGCCTGCACGCCACCGCCGTCGCCATCCGGGACAACCATGGCGGGAAGGTTCCGGAAACCTATGCGCAGCTCCTGGAACTCCCCGGCGTGGGCAGCTATACCGCCGCGGCAGTCGCCGCCTTCGCCTTCGGACGCCGCGAAACGGTGGTGGACACCAATATCCGGCGGGTCCATGCCCGCCTGTTCTCCGGCACCGCCCTGCCGTCGCAGGCCCTGACCGCCGCGGAAATGCGGCTGGCGGCGCAGTTGCTCCCCGACGACGCCGGCGCCTCCGTACGCTGGAACGCTTCCGTCATGGAACTCGGGGCGCTGGTATGCACAGCGCGGGTGCCGAAATGCGGTGAATGCCCGGTCCGCACGTCCTGCGCCTGGCTCGCGGCCGGCGAACCACCGCCGACGTACACCCCGAAGGGACAGTCCTGGCACGGAACGGACCGTCAGGTGCGCGGTGCCGTGATGGCGGTCCTGCGCATGGCCGAGGCGCCGGTGGAACCGGAGCTGTTCCAGCGTGCCCCGGCGGACCTGGGCTTCGCGCCCGAGGGGGTCGGCATTCCGCTCGCGGCCCTGCACCGGCTCAACTCGGCGCCGGAGCAGCTTGAACGGGCCCTGGCCGGCCTGCTGAGCGACGGCCTGGCGGAGCTCCATCCGGACGGCATTCGGCTCCCGGGCTGACGATCGCCGTCCGGCCTGCCGGACAGGGACCGGGCACGCTTCCACCAACCCGGCGCCGGGCGCCAACGGCGGTCCTCGGCCCCGGAGCGCGTTAGGGTTCCCCGAACCCTTCCCTGACCTGGCCCCCCACGTACTTAATAGCCTTGGCGGCGTCGGGGCCGCTTGCCTCCACGTGCAGCACCGTCCCCTTGCCGGCGCCGAGCATCATGAGCGACGTCATGGATGCGCCGTCCGCGCCGTTGACCGTTACGTCGGCATCCATCCCGGACAAGCCGCCGGCAATCTTCGCCGCAGGCCGGGCATGCAGGCCCGTCTGGTTGACGAGTTCGAAGTCTCCGGTGGCATCCGGCGGCTGCTGATGCTCATGCGGGGGCACTTCCGGTGCAACCGGGGGCCGGTAGACGGCTTCCGCTGCATCCTTCACCGTCTCCGCGCCGGCCCCGGCCTGGGCTGCGACGGCGGCGGCCACGAGCCCCTCCACCAGGGGCGCATCCGTCAGCAGCACGGACTGCGGATCGCCCAGGAATTCCAGCGCCGATTCCGCGGTCATCACCGACGATCCCAGATCCGTCAGGACCACGGCGCCGTCGTTCCCGGCGGCCTGTTCCAGCGCCGCCATGACCTTCTCCAGGCTGGTGCCGATCCGGCCGTCGTCGGTGCCGCCAGCGGGCACGATCAGGACATCCGGCGCCATCTGGGCGGCAAGTTCGGCGGCGCCCTCGGCGATTTTTCCGCTGTGTGAGACGACGACGAGCCCGACGGTCATGTCGCAGCCTCGGCCGCTGCGCGCAGGATCAGGGCGCTGGATTCGGCCCCGGGGTCGCGGTGGCCGATGCTGCGCTCTCCAAGGTAGCTGGCGCGTCCTTTGCGGGCCATCATCGGCTCGGTGGCTACGGCCCCGGCCTCGGCTGCCGCCGCCGCCGCCTGCAGGACCCTCCGGAGGTCCGGCTCCCCCGGTCCCTCTGCCGCCGCAGCGGCTGCTGCGTCGACTGCCGGCGTCCAGGCGTCCACCATCGTCTTGTCCCCCGGCTCGGCTTTTCCGCGGGCAACGATGCCGTCCCGGGCCGCCTGCAGGGCTTCCACCAGGGTGGCGGCGTCGATTTCCGCTTTGTCGCCCAGCGCCGTCGCTGCCCGCAGGAAGGCCGTTCCGTACAGCGGGCCGGCAGCTCCTCCGACCTTGGAAATCAGTGTCATGGCCGCCAGCTTCAACGCGGCTCCGGGCCTCTCCGGAACGGCCTCGGCGATTTTCTCCGTCACAGCCTTGAAGCCGCGGTCCATGTTCTCGCCGTGATCGGAATCCCCGATCGGCCGGTCCAGCTCGATCAGCTCCACGCGGTGGTCCGCCATGGCCTCAGCGGACAGGGCAAGCCAGCGCAGCGCCCACCGGATGTCGAGTGCCACGGTCACACGCCCCAGCGGAGGGCCGGAGTGCGGACGGGAGCGTCCCAGAGCGTCGTCATCTCGTCGTCGAGGCGCAGGACCGTGATGGAGCAGCCCTGCATCTCCAGCGCGGTGATGTAATTGCCCACCAGCGAGCGAGCCACCGTGGCACCCTTCTCGGCAAGCACCCGGGCCGCCCTGCGGTAGACGATGTACAGCTCGCTCTGGGGTGTGCCGCCCATGCCGTTGACGAATAGCAGCACCTTGTCCCCGGCGGCAATTCCGAGGTCGCTGATGACCGGTTCCAGCAGCCGGTCGGTGATGCCGTCGGCGTTTTCCATCGGTATTCGGTGCCGGCCAGGTTCGCCGTGGATCCCGATGCCGATCTCAATCTCGTTTTCCTCAAGGTCAAAGCTGGGTACGCCCGCGTGCGGGACGGTGACGGAGGACAGCGCCACGCCCATGCTGCGGACATTCCGGTTGACCCGGTCGCCGATGGCGGCGACGGCGTCGAGGCTGTCGCCGCGCTCGGCAGCCGCGCCGGCGATCTTCTCCACGAGGACAGTGCCGCCCACGCCGCGGCGTCCTGCAGTGTAGAGCGAGTCCTGTACCGCGACGTCGTCGTTGACCAGCACCGTGCGGACTTCCACGCCTTCGGCCTGGGCCAGTTCGGCCGCGGTCTCGAAGTTGAGCACGTCGCCCGTGTAGTTCTTCACGATGTGCACGACGCCGGCGCCAGAGTTGACGGCGAGCGTGGCTGGAAGGATCTGGTCCGGGGTGGGCGAGGTGAACACGGCGCCCGGCACGGCGGCGTCGAGCATGCCCATGCCGACAAAGCCGCCGTGAAGCGGCTCGTGGCCGCTGCCGCCGCCCGAAACGAGACCCACCTTGCCGGCCACAGGGGCGTCTTTCCGAACGATGTACATCGGGTCCGGACTGACGGCCACGAGGTCGGCATGAGCAAGCCCAAATCCCTCCACTGACTCGTTGACCACGGCGCGGGGATCATTGATGAGCTTCTTCATGGCTGTGCTCCCTGGATGGTGTCCTGGCTGGTTGCTTAGACCCTACTACCGGGGTCCGGCCAGCGATAGGCGCCGGTTTCGAAGGGTTGCGGCGGACTCGGCAGCCGGCAGGACTGCTCGATCCGCAGCATCCGCAGCAACAGGACGCCTCAATTCGCCGGTCCTACGATGCCGGAAAATTCGGCCAGGCGTCGGCCCCCAGCCACGAAAACGGCGGGGCCGCGACCCGGGCCGTGCCGCCGCCGAGGGCGCTGACCTGGCTGGGAGCCGGATCCTGGTCCAGTGCGCCTTCCGGACGGTGCCCTGACGGGACGCGCGCTGCGGGCGCGCCCGCGAGCGTCATGTGGAATGCGGAAAAATCGGGAAAAACCACGTTGTTATGCAATTTCGCGCCTCCGGAAGATGGCGGCCCACCCCCTGGGCCGGAATCAGTTTATCCATCAAGTTTATGTAAGGGAAGACCCCATTCCCGCGGGTTCCGGGCACCTGTCCCCGCGTTCTTGCCTTGGTTTCCGGCAGGCAGCAGCTCAGCGGCCCTAAAGGATCTTGATCATCCTGGTGTTGCCCAGCGTATTCGGTTTCACCCGCGCCAGGTCCAGGAACTCGGCGACACCTTCGTCATGCGAGCGCAGCAGCTCGGAATACACCACGGGATCCACGGCAGTCTGGTCCGCCATGACTTCGAAGCCGTGCTTCTGAAAGAAGTCCACCTCGAACGTCAGGCAGAACACCCGGGAAACGCCCAGGGCCTTTGCCTCCTCCAGCAGACGCTCGACCAGCCGATGTCCGACCCCCTTGCCGCGCCAGGCGCCGGACGCCGCGAGCGTGCGCACCTCGGCCAGGTCCTCCCACATCACGTGCAGCGCCCCGCAGCCGATCACCTCGCCGTTGGCGGATTCGGCGATCCGGAACTCCTGAAGGCTTTCGTAGTACGCGACCGTCTCTTTCGCCATGAGGATCTGCTGCTCGGCCAGCGGCGCCACCAGCGACTTGATGGCCGCCACATCGCTGGTGCGGGCAGGGCGGATGCGGATCGTCTCAGTCACAGCCCAATCCTACGGCGGGCCGATCCCCTCCTCGGCCGGCCCCACCGCTGCAGGGCACACCACCCTCACAGTCCCAGCTCGGCAGGCACCGGGAGGTCTTTGTCGAGGAGGTTCCTGGCGAGGAAGTGCTCGACGACGCCGTACCAGACCTTGGCGTGCTGCGGCTGCAGGATCCAGTGGTTCTCGTCCGGAAAGTAGAGGAAGCGGTGGGCAGTCTCGCCGTTCTCGTCGGCCGCCAGTTGCGACTTGGAGAGCAGCTCGTACCAGAGGCGCAGGCCCTCGCCGATAGGAACGCGGTAGTCCTTGTCGCCATGGATCACGAGCATGGGGGTGCTGATGTTTTCCACGTGGAGGTGCGGGGAGTTCTCCAGCGCCATCTCGGCCGTCATCTCCTTGAGCCAGTATTGCGCGGCGTCGGTGGTGGGGCCGAACTGGTCGAGCGCCCACAGGCTGGCGTGGGTGACGATCGCCTTGAAGCGGCCGGTGTGGCCCGCCACCCAGTTGGCCATGTAGCCGCCGAAGGAGCCGCCCATGGCTGCCGTGCGGGTCTGGTCGATGTCGGGGCGTTGCACCACGGCGTCGGTGATGGCCATCAAATCCGTAAACGGGGCCTTGCCCCATTCCCCCCAGCCGCGCTGGATATGCTGCTGGCCGTAACCGGTGGACAGGGCCGGGTCCGGCAGCAGCACGGCGTAGCCCCTGGCTACAAGCAGCCACGGGTTCCAGCGCCAGGTCCAGGCGTTCCAGGAGCCGAGCGGACCGCCGTGGATCCAGAGCAGCAGCGGAGCCGGCTTTCCGGCCGAGGTGCCGTCCGGGAGGGCAAGGTATGCCGGTATCCGGGAGCCGTCTGCCGCCGTCGTGTCCACGCGTTCCAGCGAGCCGCGGTACTGCGGGCGTTCGGCGGGCGCCGGGAGGCGGACGACGTCCCCGCTGGCGAGGTCGATTCGCACCGGCTCGGGGGGGAACTCGTAGGAGCTGCGCAGGGCATAGGCGCTGTGCCCGTCCGGGGAAACCACAACGTCGGTGTACGCGGACGCATCGGTGGTCAGGCGGGTGATGTGGCCGGGGGGCGCGCTGCCTCCGCCGGTTGCCAGCACGGCGATCCGGAAGACCGGCGCGGCGCCGTCCTCGTCAGCGGTGACGAGCAGGGCGGACCCGTCCGGAAGCCAGGCGGCGCGGCGCGGCCAGCGGTCCCAGTCGTGGGCAAGCGGCGCCAGGTCGGCTTCCCCTGCGGCGGAACCGGAAACGTCCAGCAGGTGCAGCAAGACCAGCGGTGCCGCGAGAGGAGTGGTGTGGCTTTCGCTGAGCACCACCAGGGTCCGGTTGTCCGGGCTGACCGGACCGGGGAAGTAGCTCATTCCCTCGACGTCGAGCAGGACGGTGCGGGTGCCGGTCGCGACGTCGAGGGCCAGCAGCACGGACCGGGTGTCGGCGTTCGCGAGCGGCTTGTTGAAGCTGCTGTAAATGGTTTTTCCGTCCGGGCTCACGACGGATTCCGCTTCACGGAACCCGTTTCCGGCGCTTGGGGTGAGGTTGCGCAGCTTTCGCGGCGCGGCGGCATCCACTGTGGTGGGCTTGCCCGGCTCCGTCTCTTCACCGGGCTCGACGGCGAAAAGCCGCGCCTGCGTGGGGCCCAGGTCGGCATCCCAGTAGCGCACGGGGTAGCCGCTGTGCAGGATGGCGGCGACCTTTTTCTCCTTGCGGCCCTTGCGGCGTTCCTCGTCCTCGTCCTCGTCGGTGGAACCAGCCAGCACGGACGCCGCGACGAAAAGGGCGCCGGACTCCTTGGCGGCGAGGACTCCATTGACACCACCCGCACGCGAGAGCACCACACGCGCCTCGCCGCCGTCGGACGGCAGCATCCACAGCGCGCTGACGGGGTCCGCCTCGGGGCTGTCCGGATCGGGACGCGCGGATGTGAAGTACAGATCACCATTGGCCGCGAACGCCGCGCCGGCCTCACCCTTGGCGCTGCGGGTGATCCGGCGGGCACGCTGTCGGCCTTCCGGGTCAAGCTCCCACAGGGCTGTGCAGTATTCGGTGCCCTTGGCATTGAGCGTGGCCACGGTGGTGACCAGCCGCCCGCCGTCGGGGCTCAGCGCCAGGCCATTCACCCTGGGGATCGCCAGGTAATGGTCCAGGTCATGGAAGGGGGTCTCGGGTGGTTCGCTCAGGGTCTCTGGGTGCGTGGAAGCCATGCACTGATTCAACACCCGGCGTGCCCTGCGTCACACCAAGTTCACTATGAGTGAAACAATGCTTTCAGATCCTCCGGCCCGGGACACCGGTGCCCAGGACGCCAAAGCCCCGCCCTCCCCCTTGCGGGAGCGGACGGGGCCTGTGGTTCAGTTGCCGGAACGGCGCCTAGACGCTGGGAGCGATCTCCGGGATGCGCGGCTTGGCATTGCCGGCGAAGGTGAACTTGGCGTCGTCGCCTTCGCCGTCCACACCCACCACCACGATGTCGCCGGCGTGCAGCTCGCCGAAGAGGATCTTCTCCGAGAGCTGGTCCTCGATCTCGCGCTGGATGGTGCGGCGCAACGGCCGGGCACCCATGGCGGGATCGTAGCCGCGGGTGGCCAGGAGCACCTTGGCCGCGGGCGTGAGCTCGATGCCCATGTCCTTGTCCTTGAGCCGCTTCTCCAGCCGGCCCACGAACATGTCCACGATCTCGATGATCTCGTCCTGGGTCAGCTGCGGGAAGACCACAACGTCGTCAACACGGTTCAGGAACTCGGGGCGGAAGTGCTGCTTGAGCTCCTCCGTGACCCGGGCCCGCATCCGGTTGTAGCCGGTCTGGGTGTCCGTGCCGGACTGGAAGCCGGTGGCTACGCTCTTCGAGATGTCCCGGGTGCCGAGGTTGGTGGTCATGATGATCACCGTGTTCTTGAAGTCCACCACGCGGCCCTGGGAGTCGGTCAAACGGCCGTCTTCCAGGATCTGCAGCAGCGAGTTGAAGAGATCGGCGTGCGCCTTCTCCACCTCATCGAACAGCACCACGGAGAACGGACGGCGGCGGACCTTTTCGGTCAGCTGTCCGCCCTCCTCGTAGCCCACGTAGCCCGGAGGGGCACCGAAGAGACGCGACACCGTGTGCTTTTCCGAGTATTCGGACATGTCCAGGGTGATCAGGGCGTCTTCCTCGCCGAACAGGAACTCGGCGAGTGCCTTGGCCAGCTCGGTCTTGCCGACGCCGGTGGGGCCGGCGAAGATGAAGGAGCCGCCCGGACGCTTCGGGTCCTTGAGGCCCGCACGGGTGCGGCGGATGGCCTGGGACAGGGCACGGATGGCCTCGTCCTGGCCGACGACGCGCTTGTGCAGCTCGTCTTCCATTTTCAGCAGGCGCGAGGACTCTTCCTCGGTGAGTTTGAAGACCGGAATACCGGTGGAGTTCGCCAGTACCTCGGCGATCAGATCCTCATCCACTTCGGAGATGTCGTCCATGCCGCCGGTCTTCCACTGGCGTTCCTTTTCGGCGCGTTCGGCAATGAGCTTCTGCTCCTTGTCGCGCAGCGACGCGGCGCCTTCGAAGTCCTGCGCGTCGATCGCGGATTCCTTCTCCAGCTTCATTGCGGCAATGCGCTCGTCCATGGCCTTGAGTTCCGGCGGGGCCGTCATCCGGCGGATGCGCAGCCGGGCGCCGGCCTCGTCGATCAGGTCGATCGCCTTGTCCGGCAGGAAGCGGTCCGAGATGTAGCGTTCGGACAGGCTTGCCGCCGAGGCGAGGGCGCCGTCGGTGATGGTGACGCGGTGGTGTGCCTCGTACCGGTCGCGGAGGCCTTTGAGGATCTCGATCGCGTGGGCGACAGAGGGCTCCTTGACCTGGATCGGCTGGAAACGGCGTTCCAGTGCAGCATCCTTCTCGATGTGCTTGCGGTATTCATCCAGGGTGGTCGCCCCGATGGTCTGGAGCTCGCCGCGGGCCAGCATGGGCTTCAGGATCGACGCCGCATCGATGGCGCCTTCGGCCGCGCCGGCACCGACGAGGGTGTGGATCTCATCGATGAACAGGATGATATCGCCGCGGGTGCGGATCTCCTTGAGGACCTTCTTGAGGCGCTCCTCGAAGTCGCCGCGGTACCGGGAGCCGGCCACCAGGGACCCGAGGTCCAGGGTGTACAGCTGCTTGTCCTTGATGGTCTCGGGGACATCGCCGCGGACAATCGCCTGGGCCAGGCCCTCGACGACGGCGGTCTTGCCGACGCCCGGCTAGCCGATCAGGACCGGGTTGTTCTTGGTCCGGCGGGACAGCACCTGCATGACCCGCTCGATCTCCTTCTCGCGCCCGATGACCGGGTCGAGCTTGGACTCGCGAGCGGCCTGCGTGAGGTTGCGGCCGAACTGGTCCAGGACCAGCGACGTCGACGGGGTGCCCTCGGCCGGTCCGCCGGACGCGCCGGCGGTCTCCTTGCCCTGGTAGCCCGAGAGCAGCTGGATGACCTGCTGGCGGACCCGGTTGAGGTCGGCGCCCAGCTTGACGAGGACCTGGGCGGCGACGCCCTCCCCCTCGCGGATGAGGCCGAGCAGGATGTGCTCGGTCCCGATGTAGTTGTGGCCGAGCTGCAGCGCCTCGCGCAGGGACAGCTCGAGCACCTTCTTGGCCCGCGGGGTGAAGGGGATGTGCCCCGACGGCGCCTGCTGGCCCTGGCCGATGATCTCCTCGACCTGGTTGCGGACACCCTCGAGGGAGATGCCGAGGGACTCGAGCGCCTTCGCGGCGACGCCCTCGCCCTCGTGGATCAGCCCGAGCAGGATGTGCTCGGTGCCGATGTAGTTGTGGTTGAGCATCCGGGCCTCTTCTTGGGCCAGGACGACAACGCGGCGGGCTCGGTCGGTGAAACGCTCGAACATGCTGTCGCTCCTCACGGGGCGGGTGGCGCTGGCGCCAGCCAGTCCTCCCGCACGCTACCCCCGTCGGCACCAACCACGCGGAGTGAAGGGTTCGCCGAACGGTGCCCGGCGTTCTCCGCCGGACATGAGCTGCAACCGCCGTGCCGGGGCAGCCGTTCCCCGTACGGCGCCGCGCCGTTGCGCCGGGAGCGAACGCCGCTCCCGGCCACCGGTTCTTCCGCGCCTAGTGCGCCGCCTCGTAGGCGTCCAGCACGGTCTGGGCGATCCGGCCCCGCTCGCTGACGGCGTGGCCGTTGCTGCGGGCCCACTCGCGGATCTCGGAGACCTTGTTCTTGTCGCCGGAGGCAGCGGCGGTGCGGCCCGGCCCGCGGCTGCCGGCGGGGCGGCGCTGGGCGGGCGCGCGGCC
>JAODMS010000252.1 GCA_025464925.1 Arthrobacter sp. | reverse complement strand
GCCTGTGCCGGTGCCGGTGGAGGTAATTCCGCAGGAGACCCGAACAGCATCAATGTCCTGATGGTGAACAATCCGCAGATGGAGGACCTGCAGCGGCTCACCGCTGATAACTTCACCAGGGAAACCGGCATCAGGGTCAACTACACCGTCCTGCCGGAAAACGACGTCCGCGCCAAGATCAGCCAGGAGTTCTCCAGCCAGGCCGGCCAGTATGACGTTGCGTCGCTGTCCAACTACGAGATTCCGTTTTATTCCGCGAACGGCTGGCTGGCACCCCTGGACGATGTGGCCAAGGATGCCGAGTTCAACCAGGCGGACATCCTGCCGGCCTACACGGCTTCCCTCACCGGCGGGGACGGCAAGCTCTACGGCGAACCGTTTTACGGCGAATCGTCCTTTTTGATGTACCGGAAAGACATCCTTGATGCCAAGGGCCTGTCCATGCCGGCGAAGCCCACCTGGGATGAAGTCGCGGACATAGCGGCGGAGGTCGACGGCGCGGCCCCGGGGATGAAGGGCATCTGCCTCCGGGGCCAGCCGGGCTGGGGCCAGGTCTTCGCACCGCTGACCACGGTGGTGAACACGTTCGGCGGGACCTGGTTCGACAAGGACTGGAACGCCCAGGTCAACTCCCCGGAGTTCACGGAAGCAGTGGAGTTTTACACCAGGCTGGTCCGCGAGCATGGCGAAGCAGGAGCCGCGCAGGCGGGCTTCACGGAGTGCCTGAACAACATGAGCCAGGGCAACGTGGCCATGTGGTACGACGCCACCTCCGCTGCCGGCGCTTTGGAAGCCGAGGACTCCCCGGTGAAGGGCAAGATCGGCTACGCCCAGGCCCCGGTGAAGGAGACCAGATCCTCGGGCTGGTTGTGGACCTGGTCCTGGGCCATGCAGGCCGCCTCCAAGAAGCAGGACGCTGCCGAGAAATTCATCGCCTGGGCCAGCTCCAAGGACTACGAGGAACTCGTCGCCTCCGAGCTCGGCTGGGCCAAGGTTCCGTCCGGCAAGCGCATCTCCACCTACGAAAACGCCGAGTTCCAGAAGGCCGCTCCGTTCTTCGAGGCTGAACGCTTCGCCATCGAGAACGCCGATCCGAAGAACCCCGGCGTCCAGGAACGTCCCGCCGTCGGCATCCAGTTCGTGGGCATCCCCGAATTCGCCGCCCTGGGCACCAACGTCTCCCAGGGCGTCAGCTCCGCCATCGCCGGCCAGGGCTCCGTGGCCGACGCGCTGGCCAAAGGCCAGGAAGCCGCCCAAAAGGTCGGCAACAAGTACAAGCAGCCCTAACCGAACCGCAGGAGAACATCATGACTACCGCAACGGCGCGCATCTCCCGCCCGGGACACAACGCAGCCAAACCTTCACGAGACGCCAAGTCGCGCGAACGCGCCCTGGCCTGGGCACGGCGAGCACCGCTGCTCCCGGCCCTGGTCTTCCTCATCCTGGTCACCCAGCTCCCGTTCGTGGTGACGCTGATCATCTCGTTCATGAACTGGAACAGCCTCAGCCCGGACAAGACCGCCTTCGCCGGCCTGGAAAACTACGCCACGGTCCTCACGGACCCTGACCTGCGCCAGGCAATCTTCACCACCATCCTCCTCACCGTCTCCGTAGTGCTGGCCAGCCTGCTCATCGGCCTGGGACTTGCCCTGCTGCTGGACAAGAAGTTCATCGGCCGAGGCCTTGCCCGGACCCTGCTGATCGCCCCGTTCCTGGTGGTCCCCGTGGCAGCGGCCCTGATCTGGAAACACGCCCTGCTCAACCCCACCTACGGGCTGATCAACGGCGTCCTCACCTGGGTGTGGTCTCTTTTCGGCAGCGCCGCGGCGCCGCAACTGGACCTGCTCTCGCAGGCACCCATGATGGCCGTGATCCTCTCCCTGGTCTGGCAGTGGACGCCGTTCATGATGCTCATCCTGCTCGCCGGGCTGCAGTCCCGCCCCATGGACACCGTGGAAGCCGCGCAGATGGACGGCGCCACACCCTGGGCGATCTTCCGCCACCTGACGCTGCCGCACCTGCGCCAGTACCTGGAACTCGGCGGCCTGCTCGGCGCCATCTACATCGTGCAGAACTTCGACGCCGTCTTCACCCTCACAGCAGGCGGACTGGGCACCGCCAACCTGCCCTACGCCATCTACCAGACGTTCTACTTCGCCAACGAATACGGCCTGGCGTCCGCCGCCGGCGTCGTGGTGGTCATCGGCACCATCATCGTGGCCACCTTCGCACTCCGCACCGTCTTCTCACTCTTCAAGAAGGAGGCAGCACGATGAGCACCCTCACCCCCGCTGCACCGCAGAGCACACCTCCCGGCCCCACCGCCCTGAACACCGCCCGCACCCCCCGGCGCGGCAAATCCCGCATGGACCCCACCCGCAACAACACCGCCGCCGGCATCGCGGCCTGGCTGCTCGCACTGCTCTTCGCCGTCCCGGTCCTGTGGATGATCCTCACCTCGTTCCACTCCGAAACCGACGCGGCCACGAACCCGCCGTCGATCGCGGCGAACCTCACCCTGGACGCGTACCGGGAGTTCTTCGGCGAAACATCAGGCGTCAGCCCGTGGCCGTCACTGATCAACTCCGCCACCGCCTCGATCCTGTCCACGGTCCTCGTGCTGCTCCTGGCCTTCCCGGCCGCCTACGCCCTGTCCATCCGGCCGGTGAAGAAGTGGACCGACGTGATGTTCTTCTTCCTCTCCACCAAGATGATGCCCGTGGTCGCCGCGATCCTGCCGCTCTACCTCTTCGCTCGAACCGTCGGAGCTTTGGACAACATCTGGTTCCTGATCCTGATGTACACGTCCATGAACCTGCCCATCGCGGTCTGGATGATGCGCTCCTTCCTCGCCGAAGTGCCGGAGGAAATGCTGGAAGCCGCACAGATCGACGGCGCCAACCTCCTGCTCATCCTGCGCAAGGTCATCGCCCCCGTGGCCATGCCCGGGATCGCCGCCACCGCCCTGATCTGCTTCATCTTCAGCTGGAACGAACTGCTCCTCGCCCGGGTCCTCACCGGCGTGGTGGCAGGCACCGCCCCGGTCTTCCTCACCGGCTTCGTCTCCGGCCAGGGCCTCTTCCTGGCCCAGGTCTGCGCGGCCGCCGTCGTGATCTCCCTCCCGGTGCTCTTCGCCGGCTTCGCCGCCCAGGACAAACTCGTCCAGGGCCTCTCCCTCGGCGCCGTGAAATAGC
>JAODMS010000091.1 GCA_025464925.1 Arthrobacter sp. | reverse complement strand
GGCACCAGCCACCCGATCCTGCGCGAGCAGACCGGCATCACCGTCACGATGGGCATGACCGGCAAGCTCTGCCTCGCCATCGACCAGACCCCCGTCATCAACGAGGTCATCAGCCCGACGCCCTCCGACGTCGCCTGGGCCACGGACTTCATGGCCGATTTCGAGGCCAACGGACGCGTCATCCGTGACGGCTCCGACCTGCCCCGCCTGGGCCGCGCCGAAAAGATCATGAAGCTCGCAGTAGCCTTTGGGGTGCAGCCGGCCCTCTAGCCGCCTGTACCAAGCACGGAGACCCCGTGGCCGATACCCGATATCTGGTCCACGGGGTCTTTTTGGCGGCAGCGGCCACCGTCCGCGGCCGATCCTTGATGGGATTTCTTGTGCGTTGGCACGCGCTGATCCTTCCATCGCGGGAACTGGCCGGGCAGGTTGGCCCGGTCAGTACGCCTGCCTAGTGTTGAACGGCTTCCTTGGCTCCGGGCGGCGTAGCTTCCTGTAGGACCCAGCGGTTGCCGTCTGGGTCGCTGAAATAGGCGAAGGCGATTCCGCCCATGTCCTGGACCTCGCTGATCGCTGCTCCGCGCTGCAGTAGTTCAGCCCGCGTGGATGCCATGTCCGGGACAACCAGCTGCAGGCCTTCCAGACTGCCGGGCGGCATGCTGGTCATTCCCGTGCCGATGACTATGGACGTGGCGGAGCCGGGGGGTGTGAGCTGGACGACCCTCATGCCCGGTATGTATTCCACGTCGTGGTCCAGGGCGAATCCCAGCTGGTTGGTGTAAAACGACTTGGCTTGGTCCACATCCGTGACCGGTACTTGTACGACCTCAAGGCGCATCTCCATGCGCCTCACAGTACTCCAGAACATCCCGGATTCGGTGCGGGGGACCACTCCTGCCCGCTTTTGGCCTGCTGCTTGTCGTCTTCGTCGGTTTTGTTGCCGCCGGTAGACTGGGGCGGTGCTGAACGAATTTTGGGCTACCGCGTCAACCACCTACAAGGTGCTGGTTTTCAGTGCCATGGGCCTGATTGCCCTCGGCATCGTCCTTAACCTGGTGGGCAACAGCTCCCAGAACCAGGGCCTCGCCGTCGCCTCGCTGCCGGTCATTGGGCTGGGCCTCGTCCTGCACATCGCGGGGATTGTGGTCCGCGGCCAGACCATCCGGAAAAACCTCAAGCGCTGACCGCTGGCGCTAGGCTGGATCCATGACTATCAATCCGGATCTGCAGGGCCGCAGCTACCCTGCCGCAGAGGTGTACGACGTCGGCCGCGAGAAGATCCGCGAGTTCGCCCGCGCGGTCAAGGCCACCCACCCCGCCCACTTCGACGTCGACGCAGCCGCCACCCTCGGCCACGGCGACCTGGTGGCGCCGCCGACATTCGCGATCATCATCGCCCAGCGCGCCGACGCCCAGCTGATCGAGGATCCGGACTCCGGCATCGACTTCTCCCGGGTGGTCCACGCGGACCAGCGTTTCATCCACCACCGCCCGATCATCGCCGGTGACCGGCTCGTCGCGGAACTGCACGTCGACGGCGTCCGCGGCATGGGCGGCGGAGCCATGATCACCACCCGCTCGGAAATCTTCGGCCTCACTCCTGACGGGACCGGCGAGGATTCGCGCGAGCCCGTTGCCACCGCCACCTCGTCCATCCTGGTCCGCGGAGAGGGACAGTAACCATGACAAACACCCCCACCCTCGCCAGCCTGGCCGTCGGCCAGGACATCGGCAGCCGCAGCGTCGACGTCACCCGGACGGACCTGGTGAAGTACGCCGGCGCGTCCGGTGACTTCAACCCCATCCACTGGAACGAAGCCTTCGCCACAGGCGTCGGACTGCCCGGCGTGATTGCACACGGCATGTTCACCATGGGCGCGGCCGTCCAGCTGGTCACCGACTGGGCCGGCGACCCGGCCGCCGTCGTCGACTTCCAGACCCGGTTCACCAAGCCGGTGCCGGTAGCCGACACGACAGGGGCGCCGGTACCCGGCGCCGTGATCGAGGTCAGCGGCGCCATTGGAGCGCTCGACGCCGATGCCGGCACTGCCCGCGTGGACCTCACCGTCGTCTCGGCCGGCCAGAAAGTCCTGATGAAGGCCCAGGCCGTCGTCAGGCTGCTCTGACCGTATGGTGCTTCCTTGAGTCACCGCACGGCCATGGCAACGGAGGTGACCCTCTGGCGGAACGCCGTCGTCGTCGCCTATGCGATGAGCGGCGTGGCGTTCGCCAGTTGGGTCTCCCGGCTCCCCGCCATCCGCGACGGCCTCGACCTCACCCCCGGAACCATCGGCCTGCTGCTGCTGTGCATGACGGCGGGTTCGTTCATTTCGGTGTCCGCCTCGGGGCTGATCGTGTTGCGTTTCGGTTCCAAACGGACCATCCGGATCGGCAGCATTCTGGTGGGCTGCGGACTCGTCCTGGCCGGCTTCGGGACCTCCGTCCTGGTCAGCCCCCTGGCCGTTGCCGCGGGCCTGGCCGTGATCGGCCTCGGCACCGCGAGCTGGAACACGGCCTCCAACGTCGAGGGCGCCGCCGTCGAGCGGGCGGTACGCCGGCACATCATGCCGCGCCTGCACGGAGCATTCAGCCTTGGCACCGTCGCGGGCGCCGGGATGGGTGCCTGGGCTGCCGGGGCCGGAACCCCGGTGTTCTGGCACCTCGCCGCGGTGGGGATCCTGGTGGCGGGCTCGGTGGCCACGGCCGCGTCGTGGTTCCGCGCGGACACCACGCCGGTGGAGGCCGCCAAAAATTTCAAGCCGGCCAGACCGGACACCTTTGAAGATCCGTCCACCGGACCGCTGCCCATCATCAGCCAGGCCACCGGACGCCCGGAGGAGCCGCTGGACAACAAACGCCAGATCGCGCAGGCATGGCGGGACCGCCGGACCCTCCTGCTCGGCGTGCTGGTGCTGGGGCTGGCCCTGGCCGAGGGGGCGGCGGGGGACTGGGTGGCCCTGGCGCTCGCCGACGGCCACGACCAGTCCGATGCCGCCGGAGCCGCCGGGTACGGGTTGTTCGTCACCTTCATGACGGTGGGCCGCTTTGCCGGCACGTTCGTCCTGGACCGCTTCGGCCGGGTCCCGGTGATGCGCTGGTGCGCCGCCATGGCCGTCCTGGGCCTGGGACTTTTCGTCTTCGCCCCGGTTCCGTGGATGGCGTACGTGGCCCTGGCTATCTGGGGACTGGGCGCCTCCCTGGGCTTCCCGGTAGGCATGTCCGCCGCAGCGGACGACCCTGTCAAGGCCGCGGCCCGGGTGTCGGTGGTCTCCACGATCGGCTACGGGGCCTTCCTCTGCGGGCCTCCGCTGCTGGGCCTGCTGGCGGAACACGTCGGCATCCTGCACTCGTTGCTGGCCGTGATGGTGATGCTGGTGGTGAGCTTCCTGCTCTCGCCCGTGGCCCGGAAGCTTGACTAGGCACATCACCGGCTCCGCTTACGGCAAGGGCACGATCCCCGCTAGGCTGGTCAGGTGACCCAGACACTCCTTTCCGCCCTGACCACGGCTGCCGTCGGCGGTCCCGCCGGCAGCTTTCTCGAAGCCCGCACGGAGGCCGAAATCATCGACGCCGTCCGTTCGGCGGACGCCGCCGGCGAACCGCTGCTGATTCTCGGCGGCGGCTCGAACCTGCTGGTGTCCGACGGCGGGTTCCCCGGGACCGTCCTCAAGATCGCCTCGGAGGGGTTCACCGTCAACGCCGAGGATTCCTGCGGCGGCGTGTCCGTCGTGGTCCAGGCCGGGCACAACTGGGACGCGGTGGTGCAACACGCGGTGCTGCACGCCTGGTCCGGCATCGAGGCGTTGTCCGGCATCCCGGGCGCCACCGGCGCCACTCCAGTGCAGAACTTCGGGGCCTACGGCTCCGACGTCTCCCAGACCATCGCCGCCGTCCGCACCTGGGACCGGGAACGCAACGCCGTCCGGACCTTCACCAACTCCGAACTGAAGTTTGGCTACCGGGACTCCATCCTGAAGCAGACCACTGTCAACGGCTCCCCGCGCTATGTGGTCCTGACGGTCGAATTCCAGCTTCCGCTGGGCCGGATGAGCGCCCCGATCCGCTACGCCGAACTGGCCAGGGCCCTCGGCGTCGAGACGGGCAGCAGGGCCTACTCAAACGACGTGCGACGCGAGGTGCTCCGGCTCCGGGCCTCCAAAGGCATGGTCTGGGACCCTGCGGACCGGGACACCTATTCCACCGGGTCGTTCTTCACGAACCCCCTTGTGCCTGCCGACGCGGCCGCCACCCTCCCTGAGGCCGCCCCACGCTACCCGGGCGGGCAGGACGGACTGACCAAGCTCTCGGCGGCCTGGCTGATCGATCAGGCAGGCTACTCCAAGGGCTTCGGCCTCGAGCAGGACAGCCTTTCGGGCGGCCGCGCGTCGCTGTCCACAAAGCACACGCTCGCCATCACCAACCGCGGTGGCGCGCGGACCGAGGACATGCTGGCGATCGCCCGCGAGGTGCGGCGCGGCGTCGTCGAACGCTTCGGTATTGAACTGCGCCCGGAACCGCTGCTGATCGGCGTCGAGCTCTAGAAGCGGTGTTTCCGTAAGCCGCGGTGGCGTCCGGGCCGGGCTCAGCTCCGGCGGCCGCCCGCGGAAACCTTGCTGAACAACATGAACGTGAAGCCGGACGCCGCGGCGCCCAACAAAAAGACCTGGCAGAACGCCACGGACTGGGCGCTGGGGCCGCTCCGGAGCACCAGGCCGGCGCAGGCAAAGGCGACGGCCCCGGCGAGCAGGGCCAGGGAACCCAACAGGAGGCTTTGCACCGTGGCGGGAAGCTCCGGAGCGGACTCAAGGCGCCGCCCGGCGTCCCCGGGCGGCGCCGCGGGCCCGGCGGCGGTGCGTGGCTGCAGCGCGGCTGCGGTGACGAAAGCGGTCACGGACACGGCCATACACACGGCGGCCGTCAGCTGCATGATGCTCATCATGGGGGAGATGCGGGTCCCGCTGGCAATCGCGACGGCCAGCCCGGCAGCCATTCCGGCCGCGCTGGACGCCCACCCCAGCAGGGCGAGCCTCCGGCACAGGGGCCGCAACCGCGGCCATATCTCACTCATGGTCATCCATCAAGGGTAGGTAGTCCTGCTGAAAGGCGGCTGGGAACGGGCGGGCGGAGGCTGCGGTCCTACGATAATTCCATGACAGCAGGAGTGCGCGCCCGGCTCAGCCGCGGGACCATGGGCCGGCTCCGGCTGGCCTCCCAGGGACTCACGGGACCGGGTCCGGGGAAGGTGGCCGAGGCAGTCCGGTGGATGACGGCAATGCAGGCCCAGGACCTGCCGGCCGCCCTGTGGGCGGTCGGGCAGCGGGTCCCAGGCTCCCGCGTGGGCGACGTCCGGAACGCGCTGGACCGGGGCGAGATCATCCGTTCCTGGCCGATGCGGGGCACCCTGCACCTGCTGGCTCCCGAGGACTTGAAATGGATTCTCGACATTACCGCCGACCGCCTGATCCGGGGCATGGCGGGGCGCCACCGGGAGCTCGAAATTTCCGCGGCGGACGTCGACGCTGCTGCTGAGGCCGGGCTGCAGCTGGTCTCCAACGGCGGAGCCGCCAGCAGGGCGGAGCTGTTCGAGGCCTTCGAAGGGGCTGGCCAGTCCACGGCCGGCCAGCGGGGCATCCACCTGCTGGGGATCCTGTGCCAGCGCGGATGGCTGGTGCAGGGCCCGCTGGCCGGCAACCAGCAATTAGTGGTCGCCTTTGCCGACTGGGTCAAAGTGTCGCGGAGCCCGGACCGCGCAGAGGGCATCGCCGAGTGGCTGCTGCGGTACCTGCGCAGCCACGGCCCCGCCACGGAGCGTGACTTCTCCTGGTGGGCCGGGATCCCCCTTACGGAGGTCCGGACGGCACTGGCCGAGGTCAGGGGCCAGCTGGTGGAGTTGGAGTTCGAGGGCGCCAGCTACTGGCTTGCCCCGGAGACCGCGGCCCTGCTCGACGACGGCGGAGTCCCCGGCGCACGCTCCGTGCTCGCGCTGCCTGGTTTCGATGAGTTCCTTTTGGGCTACACCGACCGGTCGCTGGTGTTGCCGCCGGAGCACGCGAACAAGATCGTGCCGGGCGGCAACGGCGTGTTCAGGAAGACGATTGTGGCCGGCGGGCAGGTGGTCGGGACCTGGACGGGCCCGGCGGCCGGACGGGGCACCGCCGTCGTTCCCCAGCCGTTCGACAGCGTTAACGGACTGCGGCCTGCCGCCCAAAGATCCTTTGAGCTGCAGGCCGCGAAATACCGGAAGTTTCTGGGGGTTTGACGCCCTAGAGGTTGCCGGTGGCGATGTTGAGCATGCGCCGCAGCGGCTCGGCGGCGCCCCAGAGGAGCTGGTCGCCGACGGTGAACGCGCTGATGTACTGCGGGCCCATCTCAAGCTTCCGGATGCGGCCCACCGGGATGTCCAGGGTGCCGGACGCCGCCACGGGGGTGAGGTCGGCCATCGACGCTTCCTTGGTGTTGGGGACCACCTTGGCCCACTCGTTGTCCTCGGCCAGGAGCTTTTCGATCTCGGCGACGGAGAGGTCCTCGCGGAGCTTGAGCGTGAGCGCCTGCGAGTGCGAGCGCATGGCGCCGATCCGGACGCACAGCCCGTCCATGAGGACGCGGTCCTCACCGGAGGTGCCGAGGATCTTGTTGGTCTCCACCCCGGCCTTCCATTCTTCCTTGGACTGGCCGTTGCCCAGGTCCGCGTCGATCCACGGAATCAGCGATCCGGCCAGCGGAACGCCGAACTGGGTCGCGTCCATCGCCGTACGCTGGTGGGCCAGGACCTTGCGGTCGATGTCCAGGATGGCCGACGCCGGGTCATCCAGCTCGGTGCTGACCTCGGCGTTGAGCGTGCCGAACTGGCTCAGCAGTTCGCGCATGTGGCGGGCGCCGCCGCCGGAGGCGGCCTGGTAGGTCATGGATGTGCCCCATTCGACGAGGCCGTTCTTGAACAGGCCGCCGAGGCCCATCAACATGCACGAAACGGTGCAGTTGCCGCCGATGAAGTCCTTCACCCCGCCGGACAGGCCGGCGTCGATGACATTCCGGTTGATCGGATCCAGGACGATGATCGAGTCCTCATTCATGCGCAGCGTGGAGGCGGCGTCGATCCACAGCCCGTCCCAGCCGCGGCCGCGCAGCTCGCCGTGTACCTGCTTGGTGTAGTCACCGCCCTGGGCCGTGACGATGATCGGCAGCTTCGCCAGCGTATCGACGTCGTACGCGTCCTCAAGCTTTCCGGCATCGCCGGCGGCAGGGCCGCCGAACGACGGCGCCGCACCTCCCGCATTAGAGGTGGAGAAAAATACCGGGTTGATGTTGGCGAAGTCGCCCTCGTCCTGCATGCGCTGCATCAGGACGGAACCGACCATGCCACGCCAACCAACCAGTCCAACGGACGGAGTAGCTGCTGTAGTCATTGGGCCAGTTTAGACTTTCCGGGCCCGCGGGGCGCAGTCGGTGACGGCGCCGGTTTCTCTGTGCGGCCCGGACGCCTAGCGGCGCTGGTCCCCGTCGCGCTCTGGCAGGAGGGCTGATTTGCGCCTGCGGAGCGCAAAGACCGCTCCGAAGGTGAAGATCTGTGTGATTACGACGAGCACGATCGCGCCGAGGATTTTGTTGCCGCCCAGGATCATGGTCAGTCCGACGATCGCGGAGAGCAATGCCAGCAGGGGCAGGAGCATGTAGCCGAGGACAAAGAGGGTTTCGGGTTTCTTCAGCATGCCTAGGCGTCGCTCCGGCGCCACAGGGTGATGCGGTAGCGGGTGCCGTTGGCGGCGGTCAGCCAGCCGTCCGACGGGAGGGAGCCGTCCTCGGTCCAGTCGTAGCCGAGTTCCGGTGCGAAGGTGTCCCCTTCCGCTGTGGTGTCGATCGTGGTCACCACGGCGACGTCGGCGAGGTCCATGGACTGTGTGAAGATCTCGCCGCCGCCGAGGATCCAGACGGTCTCGTGGCCGGGCGCGAACTGGGACTCCAGCAGGGCATCGTCCAGGGACCTGACCGCGATGGCGCCTTCCGCCGCCGGTGTTTCCCCCCAGCCTTCCTGCCGGGTGATGACGATGTTCGTCCGGCCGGGCAGGGGCCGGTACCGGTCCGGGAAGGACTCCCAGGTCTTACGCCCCATGATGACCGGGTGGCCGGTGGTGAGCCGGGTGAAGTGCAACATGTCCTCCGGCAGGTGCCACGGCATGCCGCCGTCCTTGCCGATGACTCCGGTGCTGGTCTGCGCCCAGACCAGTCCGAGGCCCGTGAAGGAGGCGGCTAATTCCTCGGTGAAGGGCGATGCGTCCTGCTGCTGGCTGTCGTCGTTGCTCATACGGCTATCGGGGCCTTAATCGTCGGGTGGTGCTGGTATCCGACCACCTCGAAGTCATCGAGGGTGTAGTCGAAGATGGAGTCCGGTTTGCGGGTGATCTTTAGCTGCGGGTAGTCGTAAGGTTCGCGGGCCAGCTGCTTGAGGACCTGGTCCATGTGGTTGTCATAGATGTGCACGTCGCCGCCGGTCCAGACGAATTCGCCCGGTTCCAGTCCGGTCTGCTGGGCCAGCATGCGTGTCAGCAGGGCGTAGGACGCGATGTTGAACGGCACGCCCAAGAACGTGTCCGCCGAGCGCTGGTACAGCTGGCAGGAAAGTTTGCCGTCGGCGACATAGAACTGGAAAAACGCGTGGCACGGAGGGAGCGCCATGTCCGTGAGCTCGGCCACGTTCCAGGCCGAGACGATATGGCGGCGGGAGTCCGGGTTGGCCTTGAGGTTGTCCACCAGTTCGGCGATCTGGTCGATGTGCCCGCCGTCCGGGGTGGGCCAGCTGCGCCACTGGACGCCGTAGACCGGACCCAGTTCGCCGTCGGCGTCGGCCCATTCGTTCCAGATCGTGACGCCCTGCTCCTGCATCCACTTCACGTTGGTCTCCCCGCGCAGGAACCACAGCAACTCCACGGCCACGGATTTGAAGTGGACGCGTTTCGTGGTGATCAGCGGGAAGCTCTTGCCCAGGTCAAAGCGCAGCTGGCGGCCGAACACGCTGAGCGTGCCCGTCCCGGTGCGGTCCGATTTGTGCGAGCCGTTTTCCAGGACATCGCGCAGCAGGTCTTCATAGGGGGTTGGAATGCTCACCGTCCCAGTCTACTGAGGTCTCCCCGGAGCGCACGCCCCGCGCCAGGGAAGTCAGTCGTCGAACGGCCGGAACCGCTCGACGGCCACCACCTTGTGCTTGCTGCCGCGCGCGACATGGCACACGAGGAGCTCGCCCGGCGCCAGAAAAGGGTCCGTGGACGGCAGGAGGGCCCGGAGCCGGGAGTTCATGTGCTTGCCGAGCTGCGCGAACACGGTCGGGAGGGCCGGCCGGTGCGTGCACAGGACCACGGGCTTCTGCTTGTCGAAGAGGGATTCGACGACGGCGGCCGTCTTCTGCGGGTGGCGCGCGTGCCGGTGCTCGGTGAGGGCCTCGTGCAGCTTCACCTTGGCCTCCGCGGCCTTGGCATACGGCGCGATCGTTGCCACGCACCTCTGCCACGGGCTTGAGACGACGTGCGAGGGCTGCCAGGTCTGCAGCAACCTGCCGACTGCCCGCGCCTGGCGCATGCCGGTCGCCGCGAGCGGGCGGTCCCCTTCGGCCTTCGACCAGGACGAGCGCGGTTTGGCCTTGGCGTGGCGCACGACCAGCAGCGGCCAGGTGTCCAGTTCCCCATGTTTATGGGCGGCCACCAGATGCTCCAGCGGGCTGATGTCGCTGGGATTGCTCAGCAGCCGGGCAGCCTCTTCCGGCGAACACCACAGGACCCTGTCCACCTCCCTGCCGTCCGGACGGAGCTCGCCGCCGTCGACGTCGACCGCCCAGTAATGGACCACCTTCAGCCCGGCGGGCACGTGGTAGTGGATGGGCGGAAGCGGAATGCCGAGCGGCGCCTTGAGGCCGATTTCTTCCTCCACCTCGCGGGCGGCACACTCGGGAACGGTCTCGCCGGGATCGATCTTGCCCTTGGGCCAGGACCAGTCGTCATAGCGGGGACGGTGGATCAGCAGGACCTCGAGCTGGTCCTTTTTGGCCGGGTCAATGCGCCACGGCAGTGCACCGGCCGCAGTGACAGCAATGGTTTCGCCCGGGTGGTCCGTCTGGTCTACGACCAGTGCATCGCTGTTCAATGCCATACGCCCTACCGCAGGCCGGACGCGCGCTGCCGCGAGCGGGAAGCGAGCAGCCAGGACTGGATGTCTTCAAGGTTTCCGCCGTCTTCCGCGACGTGGTGGCGCGTCCATTCCCCCTGGCTGTCCAGGTGCCAGCTGGCCGTCTCCGGGTCCATGTACCGGCGCAGCAGGTCCAGGACATACGTTGTGTCCTCGCCCTTGCTGAGCTGCACGAGGGCCTCCACGCGGCGGTCCAGGTTGCGGTGCATCATGTCGGCCGAGCCGATATAGACCACCGGGTCCCCGCCGTTGGCGAAGGCAAACACCCGTGAGTGCTCCAGGAACCGGCCCAGGACGGAGCGGACCGTGATGTTCTCGCTGAGGCCGGGAACCCCCGGGCGCAGGGAGCAGATGCCGCGCACGATGATGTCCACCGGAACCCCGGCCTGGGAGGCCCGGTAGAGGGAGTCGATGAGGGCCTCGTCGACTATCGAGTTGACCTTGATCTGGACGCGGGCGGGGATGCCGGCCCTGGCGTTCCGGATCTCCGTTTCGATCCTGTCGATCAGCCCGGAACGCACCGAGCGGGGCGCCACCAGCAGCCTCTTGAAGGTGGACTTCGGCGCGTACCCGGAGAGCTGGTTGAACAGCTTGGAGAGGTCTTCACCCACCTGCTCGTTGGAGGTCAGCAGGCCCAGGTCCTCGTAGTAGCGGGCCGTGCGCGGGTGGTAGTTGCCCGTGCCGATATGGCTGTAGCGGCGCAGCCCGTCCACTTCCTGGCGGACCACGAGGGACAGCTTGCAGTGGGTTTTGAGGCCCACGATGCCGTAGACCACATGGACGCCTGCCTGCTCCAGCTTCCGGGCCCAGGAGATGTTGGCCTGCTCGTCGAAGCGGGCCTTGATTTCCACGAGCGCCAGGACCTGCTTGCCGGCTTCGGCGGCGTCGATCAGCGCATCGACGATCGGGGAGTCGCCGGAGGTCCGGTACAGGGTCTGCTTGATCGCCTGGACTTTCGGATCCGAGGCGGCCTGTTCCAGGAAGGCCTGGACGGAGGTGGAGAAGGAATCGTAGGGGTGGTGCAGGAGGATGTCCCTCCGGCGCATGGCCGCAAAGACGTTGGCCGCCTTGGAGGTCTCCGATTCGTTGAGGTACCGCGAGGTGTGCGGGACGTGCTTGGGATAGTGCAGGTCCGACCGGTCGATGCCGGCGATCACCGAGAGGCCGCGCAGGTCCAGCGGGGCCGGGACGGAGTAGACCTCGGATTCCTCGACGCCGAGCTCGCGGATCAGCAGGGCCCGGATGTTGGGGTTGATGTCGTTGGTGACCTCGAGCCGCACCGGCGGACCGAAGCGCCGCCGCAACAGTTCCTTTTCCAGCGCCTGCA
>JAODMS010000088.1 GCA_025464925.1 Arthrobacter sp. | reverse complement strand
TGGCGGCAGCTTAATAAAATATTCGCCTGGTTCTCCGGACTTGGGCCAGGAGTAAGGCAAGCGACCATGACGGACTTCGTTCTCGAACTCCTTGAACGCGCTGTTTTGGCCTCAGACGTCATCCCGGGCCGCGCGGCGGCCCATGAACAGCAGGAGCCCTGATGTCACGGCAAGGGCGCGTGGTGAAGACCGCCGCCAAGCTTGGTCCGGGAGTGCTGGTCCGAGGCCACCGGTCCCGGCCGACGTGCGCCCTGGACCTCTGAAACTCCCTCAGGTTGCGGTGCCGGGCGTCATCACGGAAGAGTTGCATGGCCCAGGATGTGGGCGACAGGCGTAGCCAGGCGGTGGACCGCGAAGCCGAACCTTCGGTGACTTTGGACGGTGAAACCCGCTGCTGTGATGGCGTTCAGGGTGTCCCGGTTGGGGTGGCAGCCTCCCGCGATCCGCCGCCATAACGGAGTGAGCAGGTCTTCGGCTGCGGCGAAAAGGCGGTGATCGGAGCGGACATGTTCGTAAAAGGCCAGTGTTCCGCCGGGGCGCAGGACCCGCCGGATTTCAGCCAGCACAGCAGCCTGGTCCGCGACGCTGCACAGGACGAGGCTGGTCACGACGTCGACGCTCGCGGCGGCGGCGATGTGTTCCGCGGCTCCCGGGCTGACGGTGATGGGCACGGGGGCCGAGGCTGCCCTGCCCCGGGCCAGGGTTCTGAGGTAGTCCTCAGGCTCCAGGGCCAGGACGTGGGTGACGGCAGCCGGGTAGAAATGAAGAGGACCGGAGCCGGAAGCCGGTGTGGGTCCATGGTGATTTTTCCGCCGACCAGGTCCTGGTGGAGGGGACAGCGGTCCGCCTCATCGACTTCGACCGGATGGGGATGGGGGAGCCGGAGGCGGACCTCGGTGCACCGTCACCGACTCAACCGCGGCGGTGACCGCGCCGCCAACAACGCCCTCTACATCGTCGTTCTCGGCCGGTTGCGCTACGACGCACGCACCCGCGCCTATGCTGACCGGCGCACCCAGCAAGGCCTGTCCAAACCCGAGATCATCCGTTGCCTCAAACGCTACGTCGCCCGCGAACTCTACGCCGCCCTACAACCTGCCCACATAGCGGAACGACCTATCAAATTCTCTTGACGATCCATAGGAGCATCGAACCTTGGAACGGAACGGCGAACCAGATCAAGTTCAGGCGGAGAGGTATCCCTGGGAGTCGGGACTCCACAACGCCATCCCGAATGCTGCCGCGGATTCCCACTGGTCATTCACCGCTTTCTCCGAGTCATTGGAGGTAGCGGAAAACGGTCCACGGTCCTTTGAGCAGGTCACAGTTCCTCCGGTGATTGGCCGCGAAGAACGGTCTTCGGTTGCCGCTGCCCATTTTGAAGACGGCTGGCTGTGCGCATCCGAGGCATTGCAGCTTCCCCCGGTGCTTGTCACGCCGTTCCGGACTCTGCTTGGCGAATTCAGGGACATTCCAGTCGGTCCCGTCAACGAGGCTCATTGCCCGTTTCATTATGATTTTCTTAGAGACCTGGTAGACATCGGTGATTTCCTAGTCAGTCGATGCTGTCGCATATCCTTGGATGTTCGAAGCCGCTGTGGGATGTGGCTCAGTGCGGAGAGCGCGGTTCGCCGGACCGGTTGGCGCTCACCTGTGATGATCATGTCCTCGAGTCAGGGCTTCAGTGATTGGACAGTGGCGCGGGCCCCCTGTTTGTACAGTCGTTTCAGGGCGCTGGTATAAGCCGTCACGAATTCTTCGTTGTCGATCAGGTCGCCGAAGACCTCGCGCTGGGAGATGAATGAGAGCGGTTCTTCACGTTGCCTTGAGGCGGCAGCCATGAGGGAGTCCTTCAACCGGTCCACTACATCGATCGGCTGCCCCTGCTCGTCAATCCCTTCGTCGTACCGGGCCCAGCTTGCCACGATGGCTGCGGAGCGGTGGATCTCCCCGCCCTGCTCGAGGTTGATGCGGATGACAGGCAGCAGCCACTTGGGAATCCTGTCCGAGCTCTCCGCGCACAAGCGGGCAAGGGTGTCGCGGACGTGCTCGTTCGAGAAACGCTCGATGAGTGTGCGCTTGTACTCGTCGAGATCGATCCCTGGCACCGGCTGCAGTGTCGGGGTTGCTTCCTTGTCCATGTAGTCGAGCAGGAATTGCGCGAACAGGGGGTCCTGACAGACCTCGTGCGCATAGCGGTAGCCGGCCAGGTATCCGAAGTAGCACATGCCCTGGTGGCTGGCATTGAGCAGGCGCAGCTTCATGAGTTCGTAAGGTTCGACGTCCTCCACAAGCTGGACGCCGGTCTTTTCGAAGGGAGGGCGTCCGAGGCTGAAGTGGTCTTCGAGCACCCATTGCTCGAAAGGCTCACACACAACCGGCCACGCGTCGTCCACTCCGAAAGCCTCCTCGATGGCGTCGCGGTCCTCGAACGTTGTCACCGGGGTGATTCTGTCCACCATGCTGTTGGGGAAGGGCACGTGCTCTTCGACCCAGGAACCGAGTTCGGCATCTTTTAGCGAGGCGTAGGAAACAAACATTTTGCGGGCCACGTCGCCGTTGCCTTGGATGTTGTCACAGGACATGATCGTGAAGGGTGCCAGCCCGCGGGCCCGTCGCCGGGAGAGCGCCTCAGTGATGAGCCCGAACGTCGTGCGCGGTGCGGCTCCGGCCCGAAGGTCATGGGCGATGTCGGGGTTCTCGGCATCGAATTCACCGGTGACGTGGTGGAAGTTGTAACCGCCCTCGGTCACTGTGAGTGAGACGATCCGGATATCTCCGGATGCCATTTTCTCGATGACGGCATCAGGGTTGTCGGGCGCGAAGAGATATTCGATAATCGAGCCGATGATCCGCCCTTCGCGGGTTCCGTCCGGGTGTTTCACGACCAGGGTGTAGAGGCAGTCCTGCTTGTCCATGGCCTCTTTCATCCGGGCGTCGCCGGGAAGGACTCCCACGCCGCAGATTGCCCAGTCAAGTGCCTCACCGTTATTCATGAGGCGGTCCAGATACATCGCCTGATGCGCGCGGTGGAAGCCGCCCACGCCGAAGTGAACGATTCCCGCCTTCAAGGCGGCGCGGTCGTAGGAGGGTTTCCCCAAGGCGCCGGGGAGTGCGTGGAGAGTTGCGTCGTTGAGCGGTTGCATGTGTTTACCTTCCGGTAGGGCGCTATTTCACGGCGCCGAGGGAGAGGCCCTGGACGAGTTTGTCCTGGGCGGCGAAGCCGGCGAAGAGCACCGGGAGGGAGATCACGACGGCGGCCGCGCAGACCTGGGCCAGGAAGAGGCCCTGGCC
>JAODMS010000180.1 GCA_025464925.1 Arthrobacter sp. | reverse complement strand
CCTCCGGCTGGCTCACGGACCGCTTCAACCCGCGGATCCTGCTCGCCGTCTACTACCAGTTCCGCGGGATCGGCCTGCTGGTGCTGCCGCTGCTGCTCAGCGCCACCGTCCAGCCCAGCATGATCGTTTTCGTCGTCATCTACGGCCTGGACTGGGTGGCCACCGTGCCGCCGACCGCCGCGATCTGCCGCCAGGTGTTCGGCGCCGATGGCAGCGTGGTGTTCGGCTGGGTGTTCGCGGCCCACCAGCTCGGCGCGGCCGCCGCGGCACTGGCCGCGGGCGCAGTCCGTGATGCCACCGGCCACTACACCTATGCCTGGTTCGGTGCGGCAGCGATGTGCACTCTTGCCGCCGTCATCAGCGCGACCATCCGCAAGGATGCCGGCAAGCGGGAAGCTGTGCCGGTCCCGGTGTGAACCGCGGCACGGCGGAGCGCCGCACACGGCGTGGAGCGCCGGGCTCTGATCGTTCATCTGTAGGATGACTTCTCGAGACGCGGTTCCCGCCGGTTCCTTCCGAGAACGGTTGCTGGCGGCCCGGCACGAACGCAGCAGCCACACCTTGGGGGAATATCGATGCCACTGCTCGATGCCGAAGACATTCACGCGCCGCCCCCGGAGGTTCCTCCTGGCCCGGCGCCGGACCCAGCATGGCGGTTGTCCGCCCGGCTGCCTGGCTGGTTCCCCGCCGCTCAGCTGATCCGGCTGTCCACCGTGCTGGCCGTGGCCGCCGTGGCCTTCCTCGTCTGGACCTGGCTCGCGGGGTGGGCGAAACATGGCCTCGACTTCAGCGTCTACTGGCATGGCGGCAAGATCCTCAACGACGCCGGCCTGGCGCCGTCGGAGCTCTACGGCCGCAGCGTCGGCTGGGCCGGCGGCCCGGAACTGCCGTTCACCTATCCGCCGTTCGCCGCGCTGATCTTCAGCCTGCTGGCCCGGCTGCCCCAGCAGCTGGCCCTGAACCTCTTCAATGCAGCCGGAGCCGTCGTGGCAGTCTGGGTTGCCCTGCTCACCGTCCGGTACTGGAACGCCAAGCCGGACTT
Organism: Arthrobacter sp.; assembly: GCA_025464925.1. The sequence continues at coordinate 4,192 of JAODMS010000180.1, read as the reverse complement.
CCGCAGCGCATTCCGCTCCACCGGCAACCGCTGGGCAGCCGCCGGAATGGTCCTGGCCGTGCTCAACCTGGGACCGTGGCGCGAGACCCTGGCGTTCGGCCAGATCAACATTTTGCTGATGGGCCTGATGGCGGCCGACCTGCTGGCCCGGAACCAGCGCTGGACCAGCGGCTTTCCCGGGAGCGGGTTCCTGGTGGGCGTCGCGGCAGGCATCAAACTGACTCCTCTGGTGTTCGGACTGTATTTCCTGATGCGGAAGGACTGGCGGGGGCTGCTGAACATGGGCGCCGGTTTTGCCGGCACCGTGCTGGTCGGATGGCTGCTGCGCCCGGCCGAATCCCAGCAGTTCTGGCTGGAAATCCTCCGTGACACTTCCCGGATCGGCGGCGCAGGCTATGTGGACAACCTGTCCCTTAAGGGTGCCCTGCTGCATTTCGGCGTGCCCGAGGCGGGCGTCACCGTTCCGTGGCTGCTGCTGAGCCTGCTGGTGGTTGTCCTGGCCGCCTGGATCATCAGGACCGCCAGCGATCAAGGCTTCCGCGTCGTGGCCCTTTCGGCGACGGCACTGACGATGCTGCTGATCAGTCCGGTGTCCTGGTCGCACCACTGGGTATGGGTCGCGGCCGGGCTTCCGGCGTTCGCCTGGACCTTGCGTGAAACCCCGCAGCGCCACCGCCGGACGCGGTGGCTCATGGGCGGCGTGCTGGCTGTCTCGGTGCCGGTATTCCTCTTCTCGCCCAAGACCATCGGCCTGGCGCTGGGCGCGGAAAACCTGGACATCCAGACGCCCGGGCTGTGGATCATGGCCTCGAGCGCCGGGGTCTTCTGCGCCCTGGCCATTCTGGTGTGCTGGCTGCTCGCCCTGCGGCACGGCCGTCCGGACCCTGACGGGGGTGACGGCGCGGAGGCCGGTGGGGTCAGCGGAAGGCGGGCAGCCCGGTGATGTGCTGTCCCAGGATCAGGATGTGGACCTCGTCGGTGCCCTCGTAAGTGCGCACCGATTCCAGGTTGGCGGCGTGCCGGAGCGGCGAGTGGTCCAAGGTGATCCCGTTGCCGCCCAGGATCGTGCGGGCCTCCCGGGCGACGGTGATCGCCTCCCGCACGTTGTTGAGCTTGCCCAGCGAGATCTGCTCCGGGTGCAGCTTCCCGGCATCCTTGAGCCGCCCCAGGTGCAGCGCCAGCAGGGTGCCCTTCTGGACCTCCAGCAGCATGTTCACCAGCTTCTCCTGCGTCAGCTGGTACCCGGCGAGCGGCTTGCCGAACTGCAGCCGCTCCTGCGAGTACTTCAGCGCGGCCTGGTAGGAGTCGCGGGCGGCGCCCATCGCGCCCCACGCGATCCCGTACCGCGCCTCGTTCAGGCATGAGAACGGCCCGCGCAGCCCGAGGGCAGCCGGCAGCAGCGCCTCCGGGCCCAGCCGCACGCCGTCGAACGCCACATCGCATTGGATCGAGGCACGCATGGAAAGTTTCTGCCCGATCGGCGTCACGGTGACCCCGGGGGTTCCGGAAGGAACCAGGAAGCCCCGGACGCCGTCGTCCGTTCCGGCCCACACGACCAGCACGTCCGCCACTGAGGCCAGCCCGATCCAGCGTTTAGCGCCGTCCAGCACCCAGCCGGCATCCTCGCCCGTCCCGTCCCGGCGCGCCACGGTCCTCATCGAGGCCGGGTCCGAGCCGGCGGTAGGCTCGGTCAGCGCGAAGCTGCCGATCAGCTCGCCGGCCGCCATCCGGGGGAGCCACTCCTGTTTCTGGTCCTCGGAACCCCACGTATGGATGGCGGTCATGGCGAGGGAGCCCTGCACCGAGACAAAGGTCCGGATGCCGGAGTCGCCCGCCTCCAGCTCCAGCGCGGCCAGCCCGTATTCGACGGCGGAACGGCCGGGACAGCCGTAGCCCTCCAGCTGCATGCCGAGCACCCCGAGCTCGCCCAGCTCCAGGGCCAGCTCCAGCGGGAAGACACCGTCCTCGTACCAGCCCGCGATGCCCGGGCGGATCCGCTGGTCCGTAAAATCGCGGACCTTCTCCCGCACCGCCTGTTCTTCGGCGCTCAGCAGGGAATCGATCGCCAGGACATCGGAGGCGTCTGTTATTTCGGAAGCACTGCTCATCTGGGCCCTCCTATGGCCGGACGGCGGCGGGCTGCCGCGTGCGGAAGTAATCCCGGGTGGACGGCGCGAACCGGCACACGACGGCCAGCACCGCCCCCAGCGCCAGCAGCACCACGCCGCTGGCGAACGCCCCGCCGACGCCGAAGATCTGGGTGTTGCCATAGCCCGGATCCCACATCTGCACGGCCGAGATGAAGAACGCAGCGGTAAGCATGAGCGCGCCCAGCAGCGGCAGGATGCCGCGGAACCAGAGACTGCGGGCCGAACCGCGGAGCGTGCCGCGGAAGTACCAGACGCAAGCGAACCCGGTCAGGGCGTAGTAGAAGGCGATGAACAAGGAGATGGAACTGATGGAATCCGAGAGCAGGTTCTCACTCAGGATGCTCATCAGCACGTAGTAGGCGATGGCCGCGGCGCCCATGGCCTGGGTGGAGAACCCGGGCGTCTGGTTGCGTGGATGGACCTCGCCGAACTTCGCCGGCAGCGCCCCGTGCACGCCCATGGACAGCATGCCGCGCGCGGTGGGGAGGATGGTGGTCTGCGTCGAGGACAGCACCGAGGCCAGCACGGCGACGACAATCAGCCAGCCCCAGGGGCCCAGCACCACGTCCTTCATGGCCAGGAAGACGTCGCCCTGGTTGGCCTCGTTGCCCAGCCCGATGCCTTCTGCGCCAACCGTGGCGTACATCATCACCAGCAGGGCCACGGACACATAGATCGCCACCAGCACGAACGCGGAGATCACGGCACCGCGGCCGGGGGTTGTCGCCGGATCTTCCGTTTCTTCGTTCAGGGCAAGGCAGGTGTCCCAGCCCCAGTAGATGAAGAGGGCCAGCAGCACCCCGTGGACCACCGCGCCCGGATCGGCGAAGGCCCCGGCCGGGTTGAACCACTCCAGCTCGAACGCCTGGCCGGTGATCGCTCCGTCGGGCGATCCGCCCGCGATCTGGACCACGATGGCCAGTGCAAAGATGCCCAACGCAATGTACTGCACATACGTCAGGACCCGCTGGACCTGTTCACCGAGCCGGATGCCGCGGTAGTTCACCAGGGTCATGAAGGCGATGAAGAGCACGCCGGTCGCGGTGACCACGAGGCTGTTCGCGGCCAGCGAGCCGTCGCCGATCAGCAGCCACAGATACTGTCCGGCGACCTGGGCAAGGTTGGCGAGGACCACGACGCCGGCCAGGGCCACGCCCCAGCCGCCCAGCCACCCGGCCCAGGGGCCGAAGGCCCGCCGCGCCCACGCGAAGGTGGTGCCGCAGTCCGGCATGGCGCTGTTGAGTTCCCGGAAGGCGTACGCGATGAAGAGTACGGGAACGAAACCCAGCAGCAGGATCAGCGGAGTGTAGTTGCCGTTCACCGCCACGATCAGGCCCAGGGTCGCCGCGAGCGAATAGACCGGCGCGGTGGAGGCCAGCCCCAGCATGACGGAGTCGCCGAGGTCCAGGATTCCGGCGCGGAGTCCCTTGGCGGGAACTGCCGCCGGGCCGCCGGGGCCACGGTCCGTCGTCGGGGTGCTCATAGGGCGGTACCTGCCTTGTTCGAATGGGCGTGGGTGGAAGAGGCCTGGTGCGGCGGCGGAGGCGCCGGGGCGTCGATGGTGTTGGGCACGAAGCGGCAGAAGTAGTCGGTGATGGGCCCGTCCGATTCGCGGATGCCGCAGCCGACGGATTCGCCGCCCACCACCCACAGGCCCAGGACCGGGCGGTTGCCGTCGAAATCGGGCAGGGCATGGAACTGCTGGTAGCACCAGCCTTCGCGCCCGTAACCGCCGGGCTGCTCAAGGTTGATGCCGGCGGCGTGGATCCTGATGTTGTCCCCTTCGCGGCCGTGCAGCGGCTTGGCCACCCATTCCTGGAGGGGGCCGGGCCCGTCGAGGTAGGCCGGCAGCAGGTTCGGGTGGTCCGGGTAGAGGTGCCAGAGCGCGGCGAGCAGGGCCTTGTTGGACAGGAGCATCTTCCACGCCGGCTCCACCCAGCGCGGATTGTGGGCGCGCTGGAGCAGCCGGTGCCCGAACGGCTCCTTCATCATCAGTTCCCACGGATAAAGCTTGAACAGGGTGCTGATCAGAAAATTGTCCA
>JAODMS010000077.1 GCA_025464925.1 Arthrobacter sp. | reverse complement strand
ACATCATGGCGTGGTTATGGTGTGGCTATGACTAACCGTTGGTATGCGTATTTTTCGTTGGCTCTGGAGGAGCCCGCGTCTAACTGACACGCATCCAACTTTCCTTCAGAGCCAACAGGGCAGAGATCATTCTCTGCCCTTCGCCATTTCTCCGGCGGGTTCTGATCAGGGCCCGCTCCGCACCCTGGACAGGACCCGAACATGAGTACCGAAGCAGCCCACGAGACCCGGCAGTCCACGTCGAACCTCCGCGTCAGCGAGTTCACTCCGCTGCCCACCCCGCAGGAGTTGATCGCGGGTCTGCCGCTGGATCCCCGCATGGCCGAGGTTGTGGGGCGGGGCCGGGACGAGGTCCGGGCGATTCTGGACGGCGTCGATGACCGGCTCCTGGTGATCGTGGGACCCTGCTCGATCCACGACCCGAAGGCCGGGCTCGAATACGCCCGCCGGCTGGCCAGCCAGGCCGAGCAGCACAAGGAAGACCTGTTGATCGTTCTGCGGGCCTACTTCGAAAAGCCCCGCACCACGGTGGGCTGGAAGGGCCTGATCAACGATCCCCGGCTCGACGGCAGCCACGACATCGCCGCGGGCCTTGGCGCAGCGCGCCAGTTCCTGCGGCAGGTCACCGCGCTCGGCCTGCCGACGGCCACCGAGTTCCTCGAACCGATCAGCCCCCAGTACATGGCGGACCTCGTTTCCTGGGGCGCCATCGGCGCCCGCACCACGGAAAGCCAGATCCACCGCCAGCTGGCATCCGGACTGTCCATGCCGATCGGTTTCAAGAACGGGACCGACGGCGACCTCCAGGTGGCGCTCGACGCGTGCAGCGCCGCCGGCTCGGCGCAGGCGTTCCTGGGGATCGACGGGGAGGGCCGGGCCGCGCTCGTGGCAACTGCCGGCAATCCCGACACCCACATCATCCTCCGGGGTGGCCGCAAGGGCCCCAATTACTCCGCCGCCGACGTCGAGGCCACCACCGTCAGGCTGGCTGCCAAGCACCTGAACCCCAGGTTGATCGTGGACGCCAGCCACGCCAACAGCGGCAAGAACCACCACCGCCAGGCCGAGGTCGCCCTGGAGATCGGCGCACAGCTGGAGAACGCCGGACCCTCGGCGGGGGCCATTGCCGGCGTCATGCTGGAGAGCTTCCTGGTGGGCGGGGCGCAGGATCTGGACGTCGCCGAGCACGCTGCCGGCCGGGACGGGCTGCTCTACGGCCAGAGCGTCACGGATGCCTGCATGGACTGGGAGGTCACCGCTTCGGTCCTCAGCCAGCTGGCGGCGTCCACGCGGGTCCGCCGGGCCCGCGGCTAGGTACCCGCAGGCGCTGCGCCGAGGCAGGACACGATAGGTGGCCCAGATGGCGCCATGCCGCCGCAGCAGCGGGCAGCGTATTCGGGATTGCTGCGGAAAGTGGAGGCGATTCATGCACAAGCCGTTCACAGCGGCACCTCAAGCCCCTAGAGTATCTAACACGTGGTTGTTTGATGACTCAGCATCGGCACACCGCCATGTCATTCAGATGAGGCTGCCGTTCGCATGAGTAGAGGACTGAGGGAAATGTCAACGGAGGGCAACTTCTCCGACGCACGCTTTTTGACTGTGGCTGAAGTCGCAAATCTCATGCGGGTGTCAAAGATGACCGTGTACCGTCTTGTGCATTCCGGAGAGATGCCGGCCGTCCGCTTCGGCCGCTCCTATCGGGTGCCGGAAAAGGCCGTCGAACAGTATCTCAAGGGTGCTGTCGTCGACGGGCATACGGAGACCGGCTGAGTCTTGCGCAGGGCCACCTGCGCTCCGAACCAGCAGCTGCAGACTCGCCGGAGGGCCTGCTGTCATGGGTCGCCCCGGATAGGCGGTACCCTGTTAAGGAACGTTTTACGTCATTGTCGGAACCTGTCAGTTGTTCAGTCTGTTGCTCAATCCGCGGAAGACTTCCATCAGACAGGTACTGCATCTAGTTTGTGAGGAACTTTCGTGGGTTCAGTTATTAAGAAGCGTCGCAAGCGTATGGCCAAGAAGAAGCACCGCAAGTTGCTTCGTAAGACCCGCCACCAGCGCCGCAATAAGAAGTAGCAATACTTCGCACTGCGTGAAATGCCCGTTGCCCATCCGGCGGCGGGCATTTTCTTTGCCGTTCCGGCGCCGGATCCGGAGACGGGCGCCCGAGCCCGCGCAGCGGCGGACGGAGCCGTGGCGGAGGGCCGGTGGCGTCTAGAGCGGCCGGCTCCGGAAGCGGGCGAAGCCGCGCCAAAGGCCGTAGGCAGCACCTCCGAGGGTGGCGGCCTTTAGTCCCAGGGTGGCGGCGCGCCGGCCGGACCGGAAATCGTAGACGGGCCAGTTATTTTCGCGGGCGTGCCGGCGCAGCTTGAAGTCGGGGTTGATGGCCACCGGATGCCCCACCAGGCTGAGCAGCGGGACGTCGTTGTGGGAATCGCTGTAGGCCCAGCACCGGTTGAGGTCCAGTCCCTGGGCCTCGGCAATCCCACGGACCGCGACGGCCTTGGCCGGTCCGTGCAGGATGTCCCCCACGAGCCGGCCGGTGTAGGATCCGTCCAGGATCTCGCCTTCTGTGCCGAGGGCGCCGGTGAGGCCGAGCCGGGTTGAGATCACGGTGGCCACCTCGATTGGCGTCGCCGTCACAAGCCACACCGCGCGGCCCACCCGGAGGTGTTGCTCGGCCAGGGCCTTGGCCCCGGGCCAGATCCTGGATTCAATCATTTCGTCGTAGACTTCTTCGCCCAGCGCTTCGACGTCCTCAACTGTAAAGCCTGCGGCCAGGATCAGGGCTGAGTCGCGGACGGCGTGAACGTCATCGATGTTTTCGCCGCGCAGCACGAACAGAAGTTGCTTCCAGGCAAAACCGGCGGCCTGGGCAATGGTGAAGGCTCCGCGCTGGTGCATTTTGCGGGCGACATGGAACAGGCTGGCGCCCCGCATGAGGGTATTGTCGACGTCGAAGAAGGCGGCTTCGCCGTGCTGCGATGAAGCAGCAGGCTGTCCGGCCACAGCGACGTACTTCTCCTCGGGCATGCCACGAGTCTAGTCAATGACGCGGCTTGCTCCCGCCGCGGAGGCCGCGCATGCGGCCTCCGATCCGCCGCGCGTCGACGCCGGACGTGCCGCCGGGCTACCGTGGGACCATGGCCAACCTTGACGTCGTCCTCATCACCAAAGCTGACTGCCACCTCTGCTCCGACGCGCGCGCCGCCGTCGACCGTGTCACCGCGGCGCTGGGAATTGACTGGACCGAGCAGTCCGTGGACGACGACGCGGCGCTGCGCGAACGTTTCGCCGAGGAGATTCCCGTGGTGCTGGTCAACGGCGTCCAGCGGGATTTCTGGAAGATTGATGAGGCCCGCCTCGCACGGACCCTGCGGCGGGCCCTGGACCAGCGGTCCTGATGCGCGGCTGCTTTGTTGCGTGAACTGCAGTGGCTTTAGAGTGGGAGCACAACGTGACGCAATGGAGCAGATAGTGACTTCGCTGGATTCATCCCCCGAGGCTGTGCCCGGGGGAGCCGGGACTGCCGCCAAGCAGATTCCGTCCGCGGCTGTGGCCCGGCTGACTCTCTATCTGCGCGCCCTGACCACGCTGCGGGCCGAAGGCGTGGATCGCGTCTCTTCGGAATCGCTGGCCGAGGCCTCAGGGGTCAGCCCATCCACCCTCCGCAAGGACCTGTCCTACGTCGGCTCCTACGGAACGCGCGGCGTGGGTTACGAAGTGCAGTACCTCAATCGGCATATTGCCGCCGCCTTGGGCCTGACCCACGATTGGAAGGTCGCGATTGTCGGCGCCGGCAATCTGGGGAAGGCCTTGGCCCGGTACGGCGGGTTTGAGTCCCGGGGGTTCGACATCGTCGCAATTTTCGACGCGGACCAGATGGTGGTGGGCAGCGAAGTCGGCTGGTTGAGGGTCAGCGACGTCGCAGACCTCGAGTCGGTGCTGCAGCGAACCGGAGCCAACATGGTGGTTCTCGCATTGCCTGCCGCGGTGGCCCAAAGTGTCTGTGACCGGGTGATTGCCGCCGGTGTGCGGAGCATCCTCAGTTTCGCTCCGGTGATGTTGCAGGTTCCGCCGGGGGTCAACCTCCGCAAGGTGGACATGGCAACCGAACTGCAGATCCTGGCGTACCACGCACAAAGGGCGCAGGACCCGGAGGACGCTGACTAGTTCAAGTCAGCCGATCCGGCTCCTACGCCCTTTGCGCCGCTGCCGGCCCGGCTAGCTCCCGAAGGGGCTCCCTGGCTGCCCGTACGGGTTGGCGAAGGGCTGCTGCTTCTTGAAGTAGGGCGAGGTTGCGGGCAGGTACAGCATCACCATTGCCGCGATGCCGGCGAGCACTGACACGGTGTTGAGGCCCAGCGGCAGAAGGCTGACGATGGAAAGGGCGGCAAGAACCGTGCCCAGGATGCGCGCCCAGTTCTTGCCCTTGCGGATGTTGAAGGCGACCAGGGCATAGAGTCCCGCGCCGATCGCGGCCATCACCAGGATGGTTCCGACCAGGAAGCCCTTGATGTCGTTGAAGTCGATCTGGGCCCCGCCCGCAGCCATCTGCTCTTCGAACTGTCTCCGCATCTCGGGGCTGTCGATCATGCCGAGCGACAGCAAGAGGGACAGCACCCAGAGCACGCCGGAAGCGACGAGCAGCCAGAACGCGGTATTGACAAGCTTGGGTGCACCGACCGGGCCCTGCGGCTGGCCGGAGGGGTACTGCGCATAGGGGGACTGGCCATAGTCACCCTTCCCGTACGCCGGTAAGTTCTGGCCGTACTGCGGAGCGGACGAAGCGTTCTGCCCGTACTGGGGCGGCTGCGGGGCCTGCTGGCCGTACTGGGGAGCGTTCTGGCCGTACTGCGGAGCGGGCGGAGCCTGGCCGTATTGGGGGACCGGCGGTGCCTGCTGGCCATACTGGGGTGCCGAGGGCGGCTGCTGCCCGTACTGCGGGGAATTCTGGCCGGCACCCGCCGCAGGCTGCTCGCCCGGCTTGGGGCCGTCCGGATTGGGAGGCTGGACTGGAGGGTTGCTCATGGCGGTCCTTTGCATGTCAATCTCTGAATCGGCTGCCGGGACCGGCGATCCTGCCTGCCCCCAGCATGGTTTAGGTCCACCGTACCGCGAGCCGGCCGCCCTGCGGATCATTCCGGAGAGGTATTCTGGGCGTCTTCTCCGCAAGGAGGCGCCGCAGCGGAACAACCGCCCCGCCACGGACTTTCGGTACCTAGTGGTGCGGGGCCGGACTAGGCGCGGCTCCGGTGTTCGGCAAACCAGGCTTGCGAGTTCGGCAGCCACATGAGCACCGTTGCCGCAAGGCTGATGAGAAAGCTCGGCCAGTTCCCTCCGCCCCTGCCGTCGGCGGCGCCGGCGTTGATGATCGTCAGTGCCAAGGAGATGCCGGCAACAACCGTGAGGGCGAAGCGGGCCCATTCCCGGCCTTCCTTCATCTTCATGGCCAGGATGACCTGGGCTGCCGCGAGGGCCAGCGCCACCAGAACCAGCAGAAGCACCACAAGGCCCAGTCCCGGAGCCATGGTGAGGAGGACCAGCGATCCAAAGAGGCCGAAGATTCCGCCGAGCAGGCCGAGGAGGCCGCCAATGAGCCAGATCCAATAGGACACCTTCAGCTCGGTCGGCATCCCGGGGACACGGAACATGCCGGAGAAACCGCCTTGGGGCATGACCTCGTTGAAGTTCCTGGGGCGGTCGGCCGGCATCCCGAAGCGCATCCCGCCGGGAGAGGCCGGCTGGCCCGGGGCTTGGTGGCCCGGCGCCTGGTAGCCCGACGCCTGGTAGCCCGACGGCCCGGGGGGCTGGGAGCCCGGCGCTCCGGGGGGCTGGTAGCCGGGCGCCTGGTATCCCGTCTGGCCCGGCGCCTGGCTGTATCCCTGCGGTGCCGGCCGGTAGCCCTGCGGCGGTGGCTGGTGCCCCTCGGGGACCTGCGGGTTCACCTGGGGCGGTTCGGAACCGGTGGGCGGAACATTGCTGGCCCGCGGGGGGAGGTCGCCCGGCGGTACATCTCGAGGGTTGCTCATGACTCTCACTGTAGACCGCGAAACCGCTGTTATCTAGGGATTTTACGGCCCGTCAGGGGGTGGTCGGGCACCCCGGGCAGGCCGGGGAGCATACCGCTTAAGCACGGCGCCCCGCTCCATCCCTGGGATGGAGCGGGGCGCCGGGGACGTATGCCGCGATGACGGCGGCCCGGTCTGTGGACTGGCTACGCCGCGGGGGCGATGAAAGCCAGTTCCAGGTTGATGGCGACCTTGTCGCTGACGAGCACGCCGCCGGCTTCAAGCACTGCATTCCAGGTCAGGCCGAAATCCTTGCGGCTGATGGTGGTTCCGGCGGAGAGGCCGGCGCGGGTGTTCCCGAAGGGATCGACGGCCACACCGTTGAATTCGGTTTCCAGGGCCACCGAGCGGGTGACACCCTTGATGGTGAGCTCGCCCTGGAGTTCGTAGGCGTCGCCGCTGGGGACGATGCTCTTGGAGACGAAGGAGATTTCCGGGAACTGCTCGACGTCGAAGAAGTCTTCGCCGCGGACGTGGCCGTCGCGGTTGGCATCGCCGGAGTCGAAGCTGGCGGTCTTGATGCTGGCGCTGACCTTGGAGTCGGCGACGTTGTCGGCCAGTTCCAGGGTGGCTTCGGCTTCCTTGAACTGGCCGCGGACCTTGCTGATGCCTGCGTGGCGCACGGTGAAGGAGATTTCGCTGTGCGAGATGTCGAGGGTCCAGATGCCGGTGGTGACGTCTGCGGGAAGTGCCATGGTGGTTCTCCTTGGGTCGGGTGGGTCTTGCATAAAGTTCGTGTGGTCGTGGGCTGTTGGATTTGGTTGAACTCTCTACTAACTGCTGGATCCAGTATAAACATGGATTTGAATCTTTTATTCCATCTTCAGGTAACGTTTCGCCAAACTTTTCTGTTATACTCTCT
>JAODMS010000073.1 GCA_025464925.1 Arthrobacter sp. | reverse complement strand
TGGGCCCCTGCCCGGAATCGTCGCGGCAGAGGAAACCCGGAACCAGATGATCAAAGAATGTGGGGTCGCGGAAGTGCTTTCCGGCGCTGGCCAGCAGCAACGCGCTCATGGCTACCGCGGAGAGTGTGTGGGTGGCCCGGCCGGACCAGCTAAATGGCATGGAACCACTCAATCACAGCCGCCGGGCCCGCCGTAACGGGACCGGCAATCCTGCACGAAAACCGGCCGTTCACCTGACCGCCTGGTTTCCCGCCGCGAGCTGGGCGAGGACCTGTGCCGGCCGGTTCGTGGTGATCTCCTCGATTCCCAGGCCCTGGCACAGGGCCACGTCGCTTGCCGAGTCCACGGTCCACACGCGGAACCGCCGTCCCGAGTCGAGCCAGCGCTGGACCGTGCGTGCATGCTCGCGAACATAGTCGATGCCCGGCCCGGCCATGCCCACCTCGCAGTCGTTCAGGATCCGCTCGCCCTCCGCCTGCGCGGCCTTCATGACGTTTGCCAGCGCCCCGCCGGTGAAGGCACCCAAGCCGAGTTCTTCGCGGATTTCCTCCACGTTCACGTCGTCCACGAGCTGGCAGATAGCCTCGGTGGGAACGGATTTACGCAGGTACTTCACCGCGTCGGGGCTGAAACTCATGAAAGACACCTTGATGTTCTCCAGAATCGACGTCTCCGGATTCCAGCCCTGGGCCTGCAGGACTGCGAGGACCCGGTCTTCGAGCCTGAGCTGGTAGGGACTCGGGTGCTTCAGCTCGATCGCCAGCCCGATCTCCCGGCCGGCCGAACGCAGAACGTCCAGCAGTTCCGCAAGCGTCAGGAACTGCTCCGACCTGCCGCCGTACTCGGCCGGAACCCTCGCGCCCTTCCAGGACGAGAAGTCCAGCAGCCGGAGTTCCTTGAGGGTCCGCTCGGCCACGGGCCCGGTGCCGTCCGAGGTGCGGTCCAGGTTGGCGTCGTGCAGCAGCACCGCATGCTGGTCGCGGGTCAGGCGGATGTCGCACTCCACTCCGTCGGCGCCGTCGGCGATCGCCTGCAGGTAGGCGGCGCGGGTGTGCTCCGCGAAGACGGCGCTGGAGCCGCGGTGGGCGTAGACCAGCGGACGAACGGCAGCGGGCTCTTCAGTCGTCATGGTGACACGTTAGCTGACCGCCCCTGCCAATGCGGGACTAGGCTTGGCACATGCAGGTGAACACTGAGGCAAGTACCCGACCCGGCCAGACAGCACGCCCGCGGGCCGGAGTTCAGCCCCCCGACCCGGCCGACCGCCAGGTCGCGGCGTCCAGCGACGCAGAAAAAGCGGCGGCGCTGCGCAGGATGAAGCTGTTGGCCCTGGCCCTGCTGGTCGTGATGGCCATCATCTTCGTCGTCGCCTTCGCCCTGCAGAAGCAGTATCCGTGGCTCGAATACGTCCGGGCCGCGGCCGAGGGCGGCATGGTGGGCGCCCTCGCCGACTGGTTCGCAGTGACGGCCCTGTTCAAGTACCCAATGGGTATCAAAATCCCGCACACCGCCATCATCCCGAACCGCAAGGACCAGATTGGCGCCTCGCTGGGCGAATTCGTGGAGACTAACTTCCTCTCGGAGCAGGTGGTCCAGGAGAAACTGGCCTCCATGGACATCGCACGGAAGGCGGGCGCGTGGCTCTCCGGGCCCGGCGGCGCCGAGCGCGTCGCCAAGGAGGGTGCCGCTTTCATCCGCGGCGCGTTCAAGGTTCTGAACGACGACGACGTCCAGGTCGTGATTGAAGGCATGGTGCGCAAGCATTTGCTCACTCCGCCGTGGGGACCCCCGGTGGGCCGGCTGGCCGAGCGGATTTTTGCCGACGGCCACCACCACACGCTCGTGGACCTTCTGGTCGACCGCACAGTGGACTGGGTGCGGGACAACCATGAGACCGTCAGCAGGCTGGTGACGGACCGCTCCCCGCAGTGGGTTCCGCAGTTCGTGGACGGCCTCGTGGGTGACAAGGTCTATGTGGAGATCCTGAAGTTCACCCGGGCAGTGCAGACCGATCCGCAGCACCAGGTCCGCCAGTCCATCGACACGTATCTCACGGAGCTGGCCCGGGACCTCCAGCGTGATCCCGTCATGATCGCCAGGGCCGAGGGCATCAAGGCGCAGGTGCTCGGTGACCCCGAGGTCAGGGAACTCGCCTCCCGCACCTGGGGCACCATCAAGGCGGCGCTGCTCTCCGCCGTCGATGATCCCCACAGCGAGCTGACCGTCAAGTTCAAGGCTGCCGTGCACGACTTCGGTACGCGCCTGGTGGTTGATCCTGAACTGGCCGGCAAGGTGAACGCCTGGATCGGCGATGCCGCGGGATATCTCGTGAAGACGTACCGCTCGGATATCGCCGGGGTCATCACCGATACCGTGTCCCGCTGGGACGCCGAGGAAACCTCGCAGAAGATCGAGCTCCAGGTGGGCAAGGACCTTCAGTTCATCCGAATCAACGGCACCGTGGTGGGGGCCCTTGCCGGACTCGTCATTTTCGCGGTGGCGCACTTCCTGTTCGGTTAGCAGGGCGCCCGGCCTGACCAGCACGCCGTTCCACAGCCCGCTTCCGGCAATGGTGAAAATGCCCGTTCGTCAGCCCCGGTCAGGCAAAACTTTCCAATTCCACGCCGGCGTCTTCCAACGCGGCACGGACCGCGGCGGCCACCCCGACCGCACCCGGAGTGTCGCCGTGGATGCACAGGGAGTGCGGCTCGATCCGGACCACCGTGCCGTCGATGGCCAGAACTTCGCCCTTGAGCGCCATGCGCACCGCCCGCTCGGCGATCTGCCCGACGTCGTGCAGCAGGGCGCCTTCCTGCGAACGCGGCACCAGCGTGCCGTCCGGCAGGTACGCCCGGTCCACGAAGGCCTCATGGAAGACGGGATGGCCGGCTTCGCGGGCGAATTGCAGCAGCGCCGAGCCGGGCAGACCCAGGATGGGCAGTCCGGGATCATAGGCCTGCATGGCCGCGACCACGGCCGAGGCCTGTTCGGCGTCGTGCACCGTCCGGTTGTAGAGGGCTCCGTGTGCCTTGACGTAGTCCACCGAAGAACCCACTGCGTGCGCCACCCCGTCCAGCGCCCCGAGCTGGTAGAGGACATCGCCGAAGAGCTCGTCGAAGGACATGTCCATGGAGCGGCGGCCGAAGCCGGCGAGGTCACGGTAGCCGATATGGGCGCCGACCCGCACGTCGAGTTCATAGGCGACCCGGCAGCTGTCCAGCATGGTCACCGGGTCCCCGGCGTGAAACCCGCAGGCGACGCTGGCGCTGGTGACGAGCCGGAGCATGGCAGCGTCGTCACCCATGGTCCAGGCGCCGAAGGACTCCCCGAGATCAGCGTTGAGATCCATAGATTTTGCCCTCCCGCACAGTATTTTCGGTGTTTGCAGATGTACCGGACGGCGGAGCAGGCCAGCCCGCACCGGTCCGCAGCTCCCCCGGAATCGTGTCCGGCATGGGTCCGAAGGCTGCCTGGGCGTTGGCGATCACGGCGCGTCCCATCACGCGGTTACCGACACCGCCGACCACGGCGCCGATGCCGAAGGGCAATGCCCGTCCCAGCAGGGCCGAGCCCTGGCGCCGAATCAGGTTCCGCAGGAACGCCCGCTGGATCCGCTCCCGCACCGAACCGAAGCTGGCCAGCGGGACCCGCCGGGCGAAAGCGGATCCCCACGCCTGCGTGGGTCCCTTGCCCTGACCCGCTGCCTGGCCGCTCAGCGAGCTCAGCAGCGCGCTGCCCTCTTCGCCCAGCATGATGGCCATGACGAGGGTGCTGGCCTTGTCCGGATCCACCATCCGCACGCCGTGGAGCTCCGCGAGGGAGGTGGCGAACAGGGCGGTGGCTTCGAGGAAACCGACGGTGGCGACGGCCGAAAGGCCCAAGCCAGCCACGGTCCCGATGCCGGGGATCACGGCGGAACCGCCCACCAGTGCCCCGCCGGCGGTGACCGCCAGCAGGTAGTCGCGCTCCAGCTGCGCCGCCAGCTGCGCCGCCGTGGCCTGCGGATTTTTCCGCTGGAGCCGCCGGATGTTGGCCAGCACCAGCGGCCGCTGGACTTCCACCGCGCGCAGGAGCACGTTGTGGACGCCCCGTTTCGGCTTGCCTTCGGCGTCGAACATCGTCTTGTGGGCGGTCTTCTGTGCAATCTTCATTGCCGGGTTGCTGCGCTTGGCCATTATCGCCTCTCGTCGGAACCGGAACTGCAGTCTGGCTGGATTGTGCTTGCTTACCTTCGGGACAGCCTGCGGCTGCCATCACGTCTTAACACTAGGCCACGCTCCTGCCGGGTGGACCGCCATGGAGCGCGTTTAGACTGGTCCCATGCGCGCACTGAGAGCACTCCGACCGTTCGCGCACCGGGAATACCGGGTGCTGATTACCGCATTGGCCATCTCGATTTTCGGTTCCGGAATGTGGGCCGTGGCCATGGTCTATGAAGTGATCCACCTCGGCGGAGGCCCGCTGGAACTTTCGCTCGTGGCTGCGGCGGGCAGCGTGGGGCTGGTGGCCTTCGTGCTGGTGGGAGGCATCGCAGCGGACCGTATCCCGCAGCGGCTCCTGATCATTGCGGTCGAGGGAGCCAATCTCGCCGTGATCGCCACCGTCAGCGGGCTGGCCCTGCTGGGTTGGCTGCAACTTTGGCATCTGGCATTCGGGGCGTTCGTGCTGGGCGTCGGGGCGGCATTCTTCTTTCCCGCCTACTCGGCCATCCTGCCCCGGATCCTGCCCCCGGAGGACCTGCTGGCGGCCAACGGCATGGAAGGGACCATGCGGCCCATCCTGCAGCAGGCCGCCGGTCCTGCCGTGGCAGGCATTCTGGTGGCGGCCCTGTCCCCCTCGCATGCGGTGACCGGGGTGGCGGCGTGCCATCTGCTGGCGTTCGGCGTCTTGAACCTCCTCGGGCGCCGAGCCGGCCCGGCGGGCGCCGGCGGCAGCGCGGCCGCCGATGCGGCCGTTGTGCGCGCCAAGACCTCCCTGTTGCACGACCTCCGCGAGGGGGTGAGCTACACGGTCCGGACGCCCTGGCTCCTGTGGACGCTGCTCTGGGCCTGCATCTCCGTGCTGTTCCTGATCGGACCCATCGAGGTCCTTGTGCCGTTCGTGGTCCGCGACCAGCTGGGCGGTGATTCGCGCATGTTCGGCTTCCTGCTCGCCATCATGGGCGTCGGCGGCGCCGTGGCCTCGCTGGCGACGGCTTCCCTTCCGCTCCCGCGGCGCTACCTCACCGTGATGATGGTTGCGTGGGGCGCGGGCAGCCTGCCCATCGCCGCCGTCGGAATGCTGGACAGCTTTTGGGCCGTGGCTGCAGCCCTGTTCGTCTTTGGCGCGACCGGCGGGGTGGGCATGGTCATCTGGGGGACGTTGCTGCAGCGCCGGGTCCCCCCGCACCTGCTGGGCCGGGTCTCCAGCCTGGATTTCTTCGTCTCACTGGCCCTTATGCCGGTTTCCATGGCCTTCGCAGGGCCGGCCGCCGAGGTGCTGCCCCTGTGGCTCATCTTCTTGGTAGCCGGTGCCGTGTGCCCCGTCATGGCCGTGATCGCGCTTCTCATCGCGCGGATGCCCGCGGACGAACTCGCGCACCCCCTGGACCGAGGCGCCAGGAAAGGCATCCTGAGCAGTTAACGGCCCCGACCCCCGGGCCGTCCAGGGCGCGGGGGTCGGGCAAGAGGGGTGCCTCAGGCGCTGGCGCGCACCACCGGGATGGATGCCGTCGGAAGTCCGCTGGGGAAGACCGTGGGCTCGGGGGCCGCCACCGGAGCCAGCGGCACCTGCACCGGCTCGCTTCCGACGGTGAACAATTCGCCGCGCACGTCGACTTGCAGCGGATCGCCTTCCCGGACGCTCAGGCGGATGGACGCCGGGTCCAGTTCCACGTGCAGCAGCCGGCCCTGAAGCTTCAGGTGGAACTCGAGTCCGTCCCATTCGACGGGCAGCCGGGGATCGAAATACGGCACCGCGCCCTGGTCACGGAGGCCGGCGAAGCCGCTCACCAGCGAGCTCCAGACGCCGCCGGCAGAGGCGATGTGCACGCCATCGATCGTGTTGCCGTGGGTGTCATCCATGTCGATGAACAGCGCGTGGGTGAAGTGCTCCAGCGCAGCCGGGCCATAGCCCACCTCGGCCGCCATGATGCCTTGAACGCAGGCGGACAGGGTGGAGTCGCCCGTGGTGATCGGGTCATAGAAATCGAAAGCGCGGCGCTTCTCCTCGGCCGTGAAGTCCTGCCACTGCAGAAACATGGCCAGCACGGTGTCTGCCTGCTTGAGAACCTGGTGCCGGTAGATCACCAGCGGGTGGAAGTTGAGCAGCAGCGGGTACTTGGACCGTGGCATGCTCCAGTCCCACGGCTCCAGGGTCATGAAGTCGTTGTCCTGCGAGTGCACCTGCAGGTCCTCGTCGAACGGCAGCTGCATGCGGTTGGCGGCCTGCTCCCAGAGCTGGCGTTCGGCGTCGTCGATCTCCGGGTGGTCCAGCGCCGCGGCGGCCCGCAGGTTGAAGCGCGCCATCACGTTGGTATACAGGTTGTCGT
>JAODMS010000066.1 GCA_025464925.1 Arthrobacter sp. | reverse complement strand
TGGGTTTTTGGGGCTGGTGGCCTTCGTCATCGTCGTTCTGGGAGCGATTGCCACGTTCTTGCTAACCCAGGCATCTGAGAGGCAGCAGGACAACGACAGTCCAGCGAACACCGAACGTCAGGTCATCGTTTAACCGGCTCATCGCATTTGAGGGTGTAGCGGGGTGGGCGCGTCGGTGCCCGGGTAGGGGTCGAGGTCTTCCGATGATGGAAGTTCCTACACTGCCCATCCGAAAGACCTCGACGTGTCCCACGCTACCTTCCTGCCTCCTGACCTGACTTTCGTTCTGCCGGCTCGATGAGCTTGGGCTCGAAGCTGCCGGGCAGCGTCTCGGGCCTGGCCGGGCGGTGTTGGAATGCCGTGCCGTTGATCCGGATGACTGGTGCCGTTCTTGTGGTGCGCAGGGCATCGCTCGCGGCACGGTCACGCGGCCCCTCGCGCACGAACCATTGGGCTGGCGGCCGACGACGCTGCTGGTGAGGGTCCGCCGCTACAAGTGCACCGGGTGCGGTCGCGTGTGGTGTCAGGACACTTCGAAAGCGGCTCAGCCGCGGGCGAAGATCTCCCGTCGCGGGCTGCGCTGGGCGCTGGAGGGCATTGTGTGTCAGCACCTCACCGTCGCCCGTGTCGCGGAAGGCTTGGGCGTGTCCTGGCATACTGCGGACAGCGCGGTCCTTGCCGAGGGCAAGCGGGTGTTGATCGAGGACCCGGCCCGGTTCAACGGGGTGGCCGTGCTCGGCGTTGATGAGCATCTCTGGCGGCACGCCCGGCGCGGGGACAAGTACGTCACCGTGATCATCGACCTCACCCCGGTCCGGGACAGGACCGGCCCGGCACGGTTGCTGGACATGGTCGAGGGCCGCTCGAAACAGGTCTTCAAAGCCTGGCTCGCCGAGCGGCCGAAGGCTTGGCGGGACGGGGTCGAGGTCGTTGCGATGGATGGGTTCACCGGGTTCAAGACCGCAGCCGCCGAAGAGCTCCCGGAAGCGGTGGAGGTCATGGATCCGTTTCACGTCGTCCGGCTTGCCGGCGATGCCCTGGACAGGTGCCGTCAGCGCGTTCAGCAGCAGACCATTGGTCACCGCGGACGGTCCGGGGATCCGCTCCACGCAGCCCGCCGGACTCTGCACACCGGGCACGATCTGCTCACCGACAAGCAGAAGGACAGGTTGGAGGCCCTGTTCGTTGCGGACAACCATGCCGAAGCCGAAGCGACCTGGGGTATCTGCCAGCGCGTCATCGCCGCCTACCGCGAACCTGACGGCACATGAGGGAAACAGCTCATGCAGGCGCTGACCGGCGCAATCAGCGCCGGAGTTCCCGTTGCGCTGACCGAGGTCATTACGCTTGGCCGGACGCTGAAACGCCGTGCAGGGGACGTGCCCGCGTACTTCGACCGACCCGGCACCAGCAATGGGCCCACAGAAGCACTCAACGGCCCGCTCGAACACCTCCGCGGCTCCGCCCTCGGCTTCCGGAACCTTGCCAACTACATCGCCCGATTACTCCTCGAGACCGGTGGATTCCGACGACGGCTACACTCTCAAATGCGATGAGCCCGTTTGGTTCCGTGGACCCTGTCGACTGAGCTGGCCCTGATCGGGTTCCCGATTAGGGGCTGGCCGATCCTGTAGCCCTCGCTGCCCTTTCTGGGGCCCGACTCTGGAAGCAACGCTAAGAGGCGATCGCAGAGTCGCCATTGACGACAGCTTACTCGAGTGCGAAATTGATAGCGGCGCACAGGATTATGTGCTCTTCCGAGGGAGGCGCGGTGCGCGGCAAGGAGCCCATCAGCTTCACCTTTCCCGAAATGCAAGAGTTTTGGGACCGTCTGGTTAGAAGGGTGCTGATCAGCTCGGCACTCTGGCTGATGCTTTGCCTCGCGACTATCGGCACGAGACAGGGGATGGGGGATGGCCCTTACCTAGTCGTTCTTCTGGTGTTTGGTGGACTGCAATTAGCATTGTCACTCGCTTACTGGAAACGGGAAAACAAGCTGGTTCCGCGCATTAATCAAAGATTTGCCGTCGAATTCATGCTGCGCACAGGGACCCCGACGCCCCCGGAAGACCTGGATATTCTTCGAGCCAAGCAGACCGTGACTGCTCGTGATAAAGATGATGAGACACACTTGTGGATCGTTAAACGCCGACGTGACGTGTTCACGCTCGCGTCGGTATAAGCCATGCCGCATGCGACGGGGCTTTGTCAGCGCTTAGCTACGTGTTATTTCCTGATGTGGACGCGGTGGATTAGTGAATGCCCGGATTCCGGGGACGTTGTTTGCGAGTTAGCAGGCCACCGATGATTTGGGCGACTCGTGCGATTACGGAGGCGGTTGCACTGCCTAGGATGACAAGACCGGATATGCCAAATCCTGTTCCATGGGCCAGTTCGAGGCGGCCCGGCAGGTCGCCCCGGACGAAGTAGTACTCAAGGATCATGGCGGCGAATCGGTGACGAATGCCACGGCACCGGGTACGTGTGGATTCCTACCCACCACAGAACAGGTTCCCAAATGGGATAGTGTCGTGAGCAACCTTGCGGCATGGGCAGGGTGCCCGGCGGGCATTGGCGCTTCAACGTATCGGGGGACACATGAACTTATTCAAAGTGCTCAAAGCTCTGCCCCAACCCCAGAAGGCCATCATGGTGGTGTATCTGGTGCTCGTCGGGGTGGTCTTCCTGGCAGCGCTGTTTACCCTGGTGCTGGATAAGCCCGCCCAGATGGCTGCGATGTCCTGGCTGACCGTTGTGGTGGGTGTGCTGGGATTCCTTTTCGGCCTTGTTCTAGTCACCAATTTCCGTGGATCGGCGGGTGTTTATGCCGGTATGTTCAAGAATCTTAGGCTCTGGGGGCAGGACTATTCAGGAACGCCTTTTGCTACCCCTGGGTTCCTTCGCCTGTTTGGCGCAGCGTTCATGTTGATGGGTGCTTTCGTTGCCTTCATGAGGCTGGCAGAGATGTCATTCGCCCCTGGAATCTGAGCTGTTTCCTGAAAGTTATGCTGACGGTGCCGGCTCGGGTCATGGTTGGCTGGCGGGATCGGAACCCGTTGAGCGTTCCCAGACGGAACGGCCAACCGCGATCACCTGGCGCGTGGGCATCAGTATCAGCCGACCAGGTGGTATACCGCCTGATGTCCCCGGGGTTCTGCATGGGGGCAAAAACCGGGTGCGGCACCTAGCCCACAGGCGTCGCGACGACATCAACCTTGCTAGCGAGGAAGCGGTCGTTTCGTGCTGCGCTTCGCTCCTCCGCGGATTGCTAGGGCCGCGACCGCAATCAGACCCGCGAATAGCAGGGGAACCGGTGGGAAATAATGACGGGCCAATGAAGCGCCGCCCTCGACGGGACTCATCGTTTGTTGCTGTCCGAATTCTTGTTGGAGAGTAGTGTCAGCGGTTCCCATCGCCTCGCGGTATTCCTTGTAGGCGGGACCAGCTGTGAGAAGGACGGAACCTATCCCAGCGAATGTCCAGATCGCAGGCTTCCAAACAGGAATGAAGGATTCCCCTCCGATTCCGGTCATGGGCGCTATCAAAGAAAAGCTGCCAAACACTCCCCAGAACCACAGCATGGTGCGCGAGGCTGTCGTTCCCTTGATGTAGTCCACCACAGAAACTGAAGCCCTCCGCAGTCTGAATGTCCAGTAAAAACAGACGAGCATCGAAGCTGCGGCAAGCCCTAATACGGTGAGAGCCTGCACCTTCGTGTCGCTGCTAGGGTCATCGCTCACACCCAGGAGGACTAGGGCGATCAGTGTAAGAACCAGAATGTAAACCCAAAAGAATTTCCTGTCGTCGGGAAGCCGGAGGCTGACCCCGCTGATTTTCTTGGATCGTTCATCTTCCACACGACGACAATAAGCCTAGGGCCAGTGTTTCTGTGCATCCTTCCACTTAGGCTGCTGAACACGAGCAAATATTCGTCCGAGTTGCGAGGCGGAGCACGCGGCTTAATGCAGGCAGCCAATCAACTTAACTTGGCAGCGGCGCATCTCTGTTCCGTCCGCTGACTTGGCGGTAGTGCACTGCGCAACTGAAGCAACCGCACCAAATATTACAAAAGCGAGGCCAGAACTCGAATAAGTTCTGGCCTCGTTTATTGTGTCTCTTGAGCGGTGCTCAGAGGGACTTGTGCGCCTGACCCGGCCGGTGTCAGCCGGCTGGACTTCGGATCCGGGTGGTACTGCCGTTAGTGCGCGGCGTCGTATTTTTCCATGATGTCGGCCTGGATCCGGCCGCGGGTGTTGACCTGCAGGCCCTGGCCGGCCGCCCACAGCCGGACTTCGCGTGCAGTGGAGGAACCGGGACGAACCGTCCGGGCCCGCCCGCCGGTCTTCCGCGCCGCCTTGGTAAAGCGGCTGAATGCTTCCCGCAGTTCGCCGGCATGGGCATCATTGAGATCAGTGGCATAGTCGACGCCGTCCAGGGCAAACAGAATTGTCTCGCTGGCCTCGGAGCCGTCGAAGTCATCTTCCAAAAGGGTTACTACTCGTTGTGCCATAAGAAAAGCATAGGCCTTCGTACCCGCGCCGCATGGCCGTTGGCCTTATTACGCCATAGGCGTGATCGCCACTGTCACAATGCCTGTAATGGTTCGCCGAACGCCCACCACAGGAGATGGACATTGAAAACCCTGGGAATCATCATCGCTGCAGTAGCCGCGCTGACCTTTGCAGGACCTGGGATGTATCTGCTCATCGATAGGGTCAGAACAGGAGAACTGTTCCGCCAAAAGAAACTGCTTCCTATCGCAATGGGTGCGGGGCTGGCCGCCATTGCCGGAGCACTGATCGTCTCTTCCAATTAGCGGGAACCAGTTCAGGCTGGCAGAGGCCAGCGCCCGTAGGATGTCGTTTTAGCGCCGGCCTGCTCGTGCCGCGCCCTAAGAAGGAGTGCGCGGTCCCAGGCACCCTTCACCCTAATCACGGTTCTCAGGGGATCTACTTACGGCCAGCCGCGAGAGGCCGTGTGTAAAGGCTGGGCAGAGGATCGGACAAGCGATTAGGCACACGGGAAAATGCCGGCCGGCAGGTGCGGCCGGCGGGCTCAAGCGGGCACGTTCCAACTTTAAGGGCGATGGTTAGGGTGGGGCCATGACAGGCGGTGGGCGCCGCAACGTTTGGTTGCGGATGACGGACTCAATAGGCGTGACCGAAGCAGGGATGAAGCCTGAGAGGCCCGGCCCACGCATCCTTCTGTTCCAAGTCGTCCTGTGGTTCGCGTCGGCTCTGATTATTCACCGACAACGAGTTCGCCCAACACCACACCTTTTGCGTCTGATAGCCGCAGCACCTCCCCGTCAGCCTCGGCCGTTCGCGCGAGGGAAAGCCAAACGTCGACGTCACTGCACCCGCGTTCGGTCCCGCCGTCGAACAGGAGTTCCACGTGGCTGCCCTCTCCTGACCATGTGCCCTGCTTTGTATTGCACCCATCGAATGCCAAGAGCGTCCCGTCGGTATTTAGATGCAGGGACAGCCCCCGTCCCTCATCAACCCAGTTCCTTGGAGTGGCTGCGGCGGGCGGATCCGCGCATCCCAACAGCAGGATGCCGAGCAACGACGCGATGGATCCGAAGCCCACGATTCGGGCAATGAGCCTGCCTCTGCGCGCCGTCCCGGAACCATGTTCCCCGCCGGGCCGATGACGAGATTCACCCTTGTTTTGTCCAAGGCTACTCATGTATGCAGCCTAGTTCGTATGGATCTAGACCGGAATAGGCAAAGTGTGTATAAAACAGCGCCAAGTGTCACCCTTACTGCCCGTTAGTCGATCCTTCGGCGTGCACGCTGTTGTTCGCCTCATACTCCTACGGCAGGATATACAAATGGCGCAAAACAGGACCGTTACCGGCAAATCCCTCCTCTTTTCCCTTGGTCTCTCGGTCGTCATGGGTGTAGCGATCGGATTGCTTCAGGGATGGCAATACTCCTTTATCGGTCTTGGGGTCGGCATCGGCCCCTTAATTGGAGTCTATTTTGGCAACAAGAAGGCCGCAGAGGTTGACTCTTACCGGGAGGAATGGCTGGGTAAGCGGAAAGCTCGCAGCCAGAAAAGGTCTGCCGACCATGCCGACTGATTAGGTGTCCCAAGAGAATCGATTAGGGGCACACCAGCAACCTCCCCGCGCCAGTATCCCCGAGAACTCCAGGCCCAGCCACAGCGCCCATGTCACCCGTTGCCCACAGGCCGCGCCGAGCCAGGCCGACTGAACCGTTCGACGTCCAGAAGCTGACCCGCATGTCCGGGGGCGTCGGCGCACAAGACATGCGTTCCATAAACGACCAGCCGTCACACCGACGCCCGCTAGAAAACGGCACGACCGTCTCAGTAATCGATCGTATTTGAGATGCCAGGGGAGACGACCGCCATTGACTGCCGGCTGGGCTGGCTTCCGTAGTTCCCGTGCGGTGCCCTGACAGATAGCGCTGCGAATATCCGGCGGGGCCTCAACGCTGCAGTAGATGCCGCTTGGTGCAGACGACCCTATGGGAAGTTTTTTATGGCCGCTAACAACAGACCTAGAAGTCGATGTGCGCTTCGTGGACATGATCAGCGGGCGAAATGCTCGAATACTCGGTATCGGATGCGGGGGATAGGCGCCGCAGTTAACGGCCTACGCGCCCGTGGTCGTGCCGCTTTCGGGGTAGATCCCACCCTGGCCGTCCTCGAGGTTGCTGAAGACCTTTTCAATCCGGCGAGGTTCCGAAGCATGGCAGCTACCGCTATCTCTCCGGGGACTTTGGCTTCAAACGGCCTTCCTGAGGCCTATGACGCTATCCCCATGTCGGGGAACGTTCCGTCTTTTCTCACCAGGGACGAAGTGGATGCGACCTTTGGCAGGGTTGCACGCCTCTTGGAGCCGGGCGGTGTCTTCGTCGTGGCGACCACCACGGCTATTCAAGGGGGTCCTGCCCACCAAGACAGGGCGGCGACCCGGGCCGGTGCCGGGTGGGTTATGCCTCACGGCTCTCCTGAGCTACTTCGCCACACGACACACGGCCGCCGTTCCCAGGGCTAGCATGACGTATTAGGAACTACTGCGGTCCGGCCCCTCCATGGGACGCGCCCGCAGAGCGTCAGCGACGTTATCGAGATGCTTTTTCATGGCTTCTTCAGCCTGAGCGGCATTACCGGCGCAGATTGCCGCAATAATCTCCAGATGCTCAGCCAGCGAGCCTGCAGGGCCACCAGAGCGCAAGTTGAGACGGAACTGATGACGAACCACTTGCCCCTTCAATCGATGGATGATGGCTGAAGCCGTGCCGTGCCGGCTGAACTCGAGCACCGCCTCATGCAGGCGGTTGT
>JAODMS010000054.1 GCA_025464925.1 Arthrobacter sp. | reverse complement strand
CATCAACATGGTCCCCACCTCCACAGGTGCGGCCAAGGCGATCGGCCTGGTCCTGCCCGAACTCAAGGGCAAGCTGGACGGTTACGCCATCCGCGTGCCGGTCCCGACAGGGTCCGCCACGGACCTGACCGTCACCGTCTCCCGCGAGACCACCGTCGCGGAAGTCAACGCCGCGCTCAAGGCGGCGTCCGAGACGAAGGAACTCAAGGGCCTGCTGACCTACACCGAGGACCCGATCGTTTCCTCGGACATCGTCGGGGACCCCGCCTCCTCCATCTTTGACGCCGGACTGACCAAGGTGATCGGCAACCAGGTCAAGGTTGTTGCCTGGTATGACAACGAATGGGGTTACTCCAACCGTCTTGTGGACCTCACGGAGCTTGTCGCAGCCAAGCTGGGCTAGGGTAAGACACATGACATTCCACACCCTCGACGAACTGATCGCTGATGGTGTCCGCGGGCGGTACGTTCTGGTTCGAAGTGACCTGAACGTGCCGCTCGACGGCTCTACGGTGACTGACGACGGCCGCATCAAGGCCTCCCTGCCAGTGCTGGTGAAGCTCACGGACGCCGGCGCCCGCGTACTGGTTACGGCACACCTCGGCCGCCCCAAGGGCGCCCCCGAGGACAAGTATTCGCTCCGGCCCGCCGTCGCGCGCCTGGCCGAACTTGCCTCGTTCAAGGTCTCCCGCGCGGACGACACCGTCGGAGAGTCGGCGGAACGGCTGGCGGCCGAGCTGCAGGACGGCGAAGCGCTCGTGCTCGAAAATGTGCGCTTTGACCCCCGCGAAACCTCCAAGGACGACGCCGAACGCGGTGCGTTCGCAGCTGAACTGGTGTCCCTGACGGGAACCAACGGCGCCTTCGTGGACGATGCCTTCGGCGCCGTGCACCGTAAGCACGCCAGCGTGTACGACGTCGCCACCCGGCTGCCGTCCTACCAGGGCGACCTGGTCCGCACGGAGGTCGAGGTGCTGCGCAAGCTCACCACGGAAACCCAGCGCCCCTATGTCGTCGTCCTCGGCGGCTCCAAGGTCTCGGACAAGCTCGCCGTGATCGACAATCTGATCGGCAAGGCTGACACCATCCTGGTGGGCGGCGGCATGCTGTTCACCTTCCTCGCCGCCGCGGGCCACAAGGTGGCAGGCAGCCTGCTCGAAGAGGACCAGATCCCGGTCGTGCAGGAATACCTCACGCGCGCCGCGGACGCCGGAACCGAATTCGTCGTTCCGACCGACGTTGTCGTGGCCAGCAAGTTCGCCGCCGACGCCGACCACGAGACGGTCCGTGCAGAAGCGATCGAGGGCAGCAGCTTCGGCAGCAAGGGCATCGGCCTGGACATCGGCCCGGAATCGGCGGCCGCGTTCGCGGAGCGGATCAAGGGCGCCAGGACGGTGTTCTGGAACGGTCCGATGGGCGTCTTCGAGTTCCCGGCGTTTGCCGCCGGCACCCGGGCCATCGCCCAGGCGCTGACGGAAACGGATGGGTTCACGGTCGTCGGCGGCGGCGACTCCGCCGCTGCGGTGCGGACCCTCGGCTTCACTGATGACCAGTTCGGCCACATCTCCACCGGCGGCGGCGCCAGCCTCGAGTACCTTGAAGGCAAGGAACTGCCCGGCCTGAGCGTACTGGACCGCTGAGTCCGACAGCCGGCAGGGCCCTCGTGCGCCAAGGCGGGGTGCCCTGCCGGCTGTCTGCATGACGGGCCGCCCGTGCCCACCCTTTCCTGAACCAGCATTTCGACCGGAACCGAACCTTTTGGAGATCACGTGACCACGTCAACCAACGGCAAATTCGACCGCAAGCCCCTGATCGCAGGCAACTGGAAGATGAACATGGACCATGTCCAGGCCATCACCCTCCTGCAGAAGCTGGCGTGGACCCTGTCCGACGCCAGGCACGACTATGACCGGGTGGAGGTCGCCGTCTTCCCTCCGTTCACGGATCTCCGAGGCGTCCAGACCCTCGTCCAGGGCGATGAGCTGAAAGTTGTCTACGGCGGCCAGGACCTCTCCCAGTTCGACTCCGGTGCCTACACCGGCGACATCTCCGGTGCTTTCCTGGCCAAGCTGGGCTGCAAATACGCCCTCGTGGGCCACAGCGAACGGCGAACCATCCACCACGAGTCCGACGAGCTGGCCAACGCCAAGGTCAAGGCCGCCTTCCGCCACGGCCTCACGCCCGTGCTCTGCGTCGGTGAGGGCCTCGAAGTCCGCCAGGCCGGCACCCACGTCGAGCACACGCTGGCACAGCTGCGCGCCGGCGTCGACGGCCTCTCTCCGGAACAGGCCGCCGAACTCGTCATCGCGTATGAACCCGTCTGGGCCATCGGTACCGGCGAAGTCGCCGGCCCGGAGGACGCCCAGGAGATGTGCGCCGCCATCCGCGCCGAGCTGTCCACCCAGTTCAACGACGTCTCAGCCAAAACCCGTCTCTTGTACGGCGGCTCGGTCAAGGCGAACAACGCGGCGTCGATCCTCCAGGAACTCGACGTCGACGGGCTGCTGGTCGGCGGCGCCAGCCTGGATGCTGCCGAGTTTGCTAATATTGTCAGGTTCGAGAGTCACCTGCTGACGGATTAGTCCGGACACAGGCATGACCCCCGCAATCCCAAACTTCTGAAAGGCCGTCGTGGACGTTCTTCATGTCATTCTGCAGGTTCTTCTGGGCATCACCAGCCTCCTGCTGACCTTCCTTATCCTGCTCCATAAGGGGCGTGGAGGCGGTCTGTCCGACATGTTCGGTGGCGGCATGAGTTCAGGCCTCAGCTCCTCGGGCGTAGCCGAGCGGAACCTCAACCGCTTCACGGTCATCCTGGGAATCACCTGGGGCGTCGTGATCATCGGGCTCGGACTGCTCATGCGGTTCAGCACCGGCGCCGATTCCTAGGCGTTTTTGTTCCAGAACTTAATATGTCTGCTGTAACGGTACTCCCGGCATCGGGAACTCAAGAACTACACTTGGCTGATGGCATGCACCATTCCAACAGCTGAGTAGCCAGGAGTTCCCGATGCTGCGTTCTGCTTCCGGATTCAGGGGTACCCGCGTAGGTGCCACCGAGGGAGGATCTCCCCGGCACGAACCGCTTGACGGGGCTGGCGCAGGCCAGCCCCGTATCCGTGTCGCCTACCGGTGCGTCAAAGGCCACGAAACACTTTTGGTGTTCGCCCAGCTTCCCGAGGCCGAGATCCCGGGCGTCTGGGACTGCCGCCGCTGCGGGGGACCGGCCACCCGCGACGGGGCAGAGCCGGCTCTGGAGGACACTCCGGCCGAGGGCTATAAGAGCCATCTCGAATACGTCAAGGAACGGCGTTCCAGCCAGGACGCCGAAGACGTGCTGGCCGGAGCGCTGGAGAGGCTACGCGCGGGACGGACCCTTCCGGACGAGCTGCTCCGGGACCCGTGACGCCGCGTTTTCGTCGATCAGCCACAAAGTCTCGAACCGGCCCCGCGAGCCTGCCGCGGGAACTTGTACCGGGTTGGCACCGGCCAGGGCCAGGCCCACTGCACCGGCCTTGTCGTCCCCTGCAACCATCATCCAGACCTCCAGCGCCGTGTTGATTGTCGGCAGCGTGAAAGAGATCCTGGCCGGCGGTGGTTTGGGGGAGTTGCGGACGCCCACCACTGTCAGCTCCTTCTCGCGGATGCCCGCCTGCTCGGGGAACAAGGAGGCGATATGAGCATCCGGTCCGACGCCCAGCAGAACGATGTCGAGGCGGGGGAGCTTCCCCGGTCGCTCCGGGCGGTCGTCCGACATATCGGCGGCATGCTCGGCGGCGGCGGCCTCGCCCAGCCGGCGGGCGTAATCGGCGGCAGCCTCTTCCGGGGTCTCGAAGTCATCCGAGGATCCCGGCACATGGACGCGCGCCGGGTCCACCAGGATGTGCGAAAGCAGGGCCTCATGCGCCTGGCGGGCGTTCCGCTCGGCGTCGTTGACCCCGACGAAGCGCTCGTCACCCCACCAGAAGTTGACCTTCGCCCAGTCGACGGCCGGCAGGGCCGGCGATTCCGCCACGGCCTTCAGCGAGCCGATCCCCATTGAGCCCCCGGTAAGCACCACAGTCGCCTCGCCGTATTTGTCCTGGATATCCACGAGCTTGGTTATCAGGCGGGCCGCAATCGCGGCCATCAGCACGGTCGAGTCGGGATGGATGCTTACTCTAGGGTCAGCGCTCACTGGGACGGACACTCCTTAGGTTGGTACGTGGCAGTCCAATAGTAATCACTTCGCCGAACACTTCGTCCGGATCGAGGCGGCGAAGCTCTTCGGCGAGGCAGTCCTTCAGACTCCGGCGCGGCAGGGAGATCCGCTGTGCGGGCTGCCCCGGCTGGGTCAGCTCCGCGACTGTCAGGCCGGGCCGGAACAGCTGGATGTCGCCTCCGGCGCGGGACAGGCGAACACGCCGGATTCCGGTTCCGGCGGGATCCGCCACGATGGTGACCGGCGCGTCGAGGGCCAGGGTGAGCCATGCCGCGAGCAGCAGCGTGCTGGGGGAGTCTGAGGCACCCTCCACGGTCACGGCCGTGACCGGGGAGTCGTTTGCCTGGTCCAGGGCGGCGGCGAGCTGGATGCGCCAGTTGGTCAACCGGGTCCAGGCGATGTCCGTGTCGCCGGCCTTGTACGTGCGCCGGATGTTGTCCAGTGCCGTCTGTGGGTCGGCTTCATTGGCCGAGTCCGTGATCCGGCGGTGCGCGATCCGCCCGATGGAGGTCTCGCAGGCATTGTTCGGGGCGCCGTGCGGCCACCACGCCACGATCGGCGCATCCGGCAGCAGCAGTGCCGCCACCAGCGACTCGCTTTCATCCGCTAGTTCGCCGTAGCCGCGGAGCAGGATCACCTCCGAGGCCCCGGCGTCGCCGCCGACCCGGATCTGGGCATCCAGCCGGGTCGGGGCTGAGGCGCCGGCGTCGGTGAGCACGATGATCCGGCAGGGGTGTTCACGGCTGGCCTCGTTGGCGGCCTCGATGGCCTCCTCCTCGAGTCCGGACTTGGTGACCACCACCAGGGTCAGCACCCGGCCCAGGGCGATCACGCCGCCCTGGTCGCGGAGGGCCATGAGCTTCTTGGAAATTTTTGAAGTGGTGGTGTCGGAAAGATCTACGATCATGGCCGCCTCCAGGTTCGTCCGTCACGGGCAAGCAGTTCATCGGCTGAGGCGGGGCCCCAACTGCCCGGGGCGTAGGGCTCCGGCTGCTCGTCAAGGCTTGCCCAGTACTCCTCAAACGGATCCAGGATCTTCCAGGACAGTTCAACCTCCTCGTGCCGGGGGAACAGCGGCGGCTCGCCCAGGAGCACATCGAGGATAAGCCGTTCGTAGGCTTCGGGGCTGGATTCCGTGAAGGAATGACCGTAGCCGACGTCCATGGTGACGTCCCGGACCTCCATCTGCGTCCCGGGGACCTTGGAGCCGAAACGGATGGTGGCGCCCTCATCGGGCTGGACCCGGATGACGACGGCGTTCTGGCCGAAGTCGTCCTCGCCGTGGTCCGTGAAGAGCAGGTTCGGGGCGCGCTTGAGCACGACGGCGATCTCGGTGACCCGGCGGCCGAGCCTCTTGCCGGCCCGGAGGTAGAACGGCACCCCGCTCCAGCGGCGGGTGTTGATGTCCACCCGGATCGCGGCAAAGGTCTCGGTCTTGGATTCGGGTGGGATGCCCTCCTCTTCCAGATAGCCGACGACCTTTTCGCCGCCCTGCCAGCCGCCGGTGAACTGCCCGCGTGCCGAATGGGTGGAGAGATCCTGGGGAAGCCGGACGGCGGCCAGGACCTTCTCCTTCTCGGCGCGGAGGTCATCGGCGTTGAAGGAGATCGGCTCCTCCATGGCCGTCAGCGCCAGCAACTGCAGCAGGTGGTTCTGGATGACGTCGCGGGCCGCGCCCACGCCGTCGTAATACCCTGCCCGGCCGCCGGTGCCGATGTCCTCCGCCATGGTGATCTGGACGTGGTCCACGTAGTTGGCGTTCCACAGCGGCTCGAACAACTGGTTCGCGAAGCGCAGCGCCAGGATGTTCTGCACCGTCTCCTTGCCGAGGTAATGGTCGATCCGGAAGACGGCGTCCGGCGGGAAGACCGACTCGA
>JAODMS010000021.1 GCA_025464925.1 Arthrobacter sp. | reverse complement strand
GCCGAGCGCCCGTGCGGCCGCGTAACCGCGGCGGTCCACAATGCCGCCGGCCGCGATCACCGGAATCCTGATGGCGTCCGCCACCTGCGGGATCAGGGCGAAGGTGCCGATCAGCGATTCTTCCGCTGGCTTGAGGAAGGAGACCCGGTGGCCGCCGGATTCCATGCCGCTGGCAACCACGGCATCCACGCCGCCGGCTTCCAGCGCAACGGCTTCGGCCACGGTGGTGGCGGTACCCACCAGCACGATTCCCCGCCGGTGTGCCTCCTCCACAAGTTCGGGAGCCGGCACCCCGAACACAAAACTGACGACGGCGGGACCCTCCTCCAGCGTGGCTGCCACCTGATCGTTGTAGTCGGGCATGTAGCGTTCCGGCATGTCCGGGAGGGGCAGTCCCACTTCTTCGAAGTAGGGTTTCAGGGTTTCTACGTAGTGGTCAAAATCCTCTTGGTGGACTGCGGTCGCTTCGTCTCCGGTGGGAATCCAGAGGTTGAGGGCGAAGGGTTTTGCCGTCGCATTCCTGAGCTGGGCTGCGGTGTCACGGATGGCGTCGGCAGTGTAGCCGTACAGGCCGTAGGAACCCAGCCCGCCGCCGTCGCTCACTGCTGCGGTCAGCTCCACGGAGGACACTCCGCCGAAGGGGCCAAGGACTACCGGAATCTCCGTGCCGAACAGTTCGGTGAGGCGGTTCCGGTGAGAGGGGGTGCGGTGCTCCGGCGTCATGTGTGCTCCTGGAAGGTCGCTGCTGGCTTCGGGTCCAGTCTTGCAGGGCACGCGCCGGGCCCCAAGCCCGTCCCGCCTGTCGGATCCGAGGGTGGGAGGTGGGGCTATGTACCCCCGTCAGGGGGCCGGGCTAAACTGCTCGCGTAAGTCGCCGACAATCTCAGGAGACACACCATGAACTACTCAGGGACTGGCAACGAGAAAGCCGTTCTGGCCAGCGAACTCAACCGAACCCATGTTGGGCAAACTGTCAGCTTCGAACCGGACGAATTCACGTTGGTTTTTGGCAAGATCGCAGCCATCGCACGGAAGGAAGGCGGGGTCACCATCGCCTTGCGCGGCGTGGAAGGAAGCGGCGGCCTGCAGTCCAGCTACAGCCTGCCGGGCAGCCGGCACGTGTATTTGCAGCCGGACATGCTCACGAACACCGAATCCACCATCAAGGATCTTTTCGGCAAGGTCCAGGAAAACCTCCGCGGCGGCGGCCACAAGGGAGAGGACAAGACGGACAAGCTCTGAGCTAAAGCGTCTTCTTTGGTGGGTGCGGGCTGGCACCCTGGGGCTTTTGCGGCATGCCCTTCCCGAATGCCCGTGCCGCCTGTGATCCGGCGGCGGCACTGGCTCCGATGCTGATGAGCGCACCCAGGATGATGGCCGACGCTTCGCCCGGCTCCAGCAACTGCAGTTGTGATCCAATGGTGGCCGCGGCCACCGGAATACCGAGTTGCGACGCCGTCATGATCGCCAGCGGCAGCGGTTGGCCCAGGAGCCGCAGGCTTCCGTGCACCAGCAGGGTCCCGACGCCGAGGCACACCCCCAGCAGGATCATCCGGGGGCTGCCTGTCAAGGCGCGCAAATCCAGCGATGCACCCAGCCAGACGAAGAACACCGGCCCAAGAAATCCGTCGCTGACAGCAAAGAGTTGGTGCGCCAGGCGTCGCGGTTCGCCGACGGCGGCGACCACCAGGCCGAAGGAAAACCCGGCCAGCATGATGGAGACGTGCCCGGCAACTGCCAGCCCCGCCAGCGCGAACAGCAAAGCCAGTTGGATGCGCAGTTCTAGGGCGAACTTCCGGTCCTCGGACATGTCGTGCAGCCGGGCCCGGGTGCCGCTGGTTTCCAGGGCACGGAGGGCAAAGTACAGGACCACTGCGCAGCCGGCCACGGCGGCGGCCCCGATGGCCGCCCTCCCGGCGTTTGGTGGGTCGACGGCCAGCGGAAGCGCCACAATGCAGGCGATATCGGCGATTGCCACTTGCGCCGTGGTGGTCAGGACCTTGGGCCCGGACAGCCGCAAGGAGTCGACGATGGGCAGCACGAGTGCCGCTGACGAGGAGGCCAGCAGAACCACGTACAGGGGTGCATGGGCAGTGCCGAAAACCAGGGCAATAAGTATTCCGACGACGACGGCGAGCCCTGCAGCTATGCCTGCCCGGAGGGCGCCGGCGCCGAGGGCAGGGCGGATTGCCTGATCCCGGACGGGGACGTGGGTCCCGGCGACAAACATAACTAAGGCGAATCCGACGTCGGCCACGAAGGTAAACGTCGGATCCATGGAATCCACGAGCCCCAGCCCCGTCCGCCCGATGGCTATCCCCGCCAGCAGTTGCCCGAGCACCACGGGAAGGTGCCACTTTTGGGGTAGTGCGAGCAGCGGGCCGAGGAGGGCGACGGCGGCTATCAGGGAAAGCTGAAGAAATGACACGGGCCTCCTCTGCTGGCGTCCTCTGACTGACGTTCTGTGACTGGCGTTCTCTGTCTAGCGTTCTGTCTGGTGTCCGGCGAGTGCGGTGTGGCTGCGGGACGCCGTTACCGGGGAAGATACGCCAGTTTGAGCGGGATGTCCGTGTTCCGAGCCGACGACATCGTCCGCGCCCAGCAGGGACAGATAGCTGGACGCGTTCGGATAGTCCTGGTCCTCGGGCGCGGGCAGCCAGAGGACTTCGCTTTTGACTTCACCATGCATGGTGTTCTCCTGGGTGGCTCCGCGGTGCGGATGATGGTGCTCAACAGTACGTACGCACCGAGAAGACGGTCAACGCACTGGGCGAAGTCGCTACGGGTCCTGTCCGGTTCGCGTCATTCGCCGACCTCGGGATCCACAACGGACAAGGACTAGGTCTCCTGAATTGGCCTGGGCGTAGGGTGGAAGTCGGATGATAGGAGCACTTCATGAAGAAAATCCTCATGGTACTGACCAGCGTTTCCGAGATCGGCGACACCGGAGAGAAGACCGGCTATAACGTGGCCGAGGCAGCACACCCCTGGAAGGTCTTCAAGGATTCCGGGCATTTCGTCGACTTCGCATCCATCCAGGGCGGCCAGCCCCCGCGTGATGAGGTGGACTCGGAAGATCCCATCCAGGTCGCCTTCACGAAGGACGAGACCACGCGTGCCGGGCTTTACAACACTGCCCGCGTTGACGTCGTTGATCCCGGACAGTACGACGCCGTCTACCTCGTGGGCGGCCACGGCACGATGTGGGACTTCCCGGACAGCGAAGGTCTGCAGAATCTTGTGGCCAGCGTCTACAACGCCGGCGGGTTGGTGGGCGCGGTCTGTCACGGGCCGGCCGGACTGCTGAACGTGGAATTGGAGAACGGGCTTCGCCTTGTCGAGGGCCGGAAGGTGGCCGCTTTCACCAACGACGAGGAGGTTGCCGTAGGGAAGGACAAGGTCATCCCGTTCTTTTTGGCAGACCGGCTTGAGGAACAGGGCGCCACCCACGTCTCCGCTGGTGTCTTTGAGGAGATGGTCGTGGTTGACGACCGGCTGGTGACCGGCCAGAACCCGGCCTCAGCCGCCGGCGTGGCCAAGGAGATGGAGAAGCTCTTCGCAGAGGTCATCCACCAGGAAAAAGCCGAGGAACAGCACGACGCGGAGGCTCTGCGCGCCGAGAAGGACGCCGAGAAAGACGCCAAGAAGGCTGCCGCAGAAGCGGAGCACTAACACCAACAGCGCACTGAAACTGACGGCCACCCCGACAACGGGGTGGCCGTCAGTTGTCGTACGTGCGCCGGCAACCACACTGTCCAACGCATCGCCGACCTGCTGCAGGTGCCGCGCTCCACGATTTACGGCCGCCTCAACAAATCAAGCATCGGACGACGGCCCACCGCCGGCGCCCCGGCCCGGCGTAACAGCAGTTGCGGCCCACAATCCCTGCCATCTGGCCGCCACCGGCTTAGCGTGACTTTCCCGAGCATTGGTCCTCAAGCCCCGGCAACGACAGCAGCCGTTTGAAAGACCAACGCCTTGTTGCCCCGGACCCTGCCAGCGCCCCTTTTTTTCGGCGCAGTTCTCCCGGGAGGAGCCCCTCACGGTTAGCGAGGCTTGTAGACGTCCGCACGGTGCTCGATGCGATGGACATATAAGGTGTGCTCTTCGATATCGAGGGTGAACAACACGCGGTAGTCACCACGGCGTGCGGTGCGCAGGCCCAGAAGTTCATTTGTGAGGGGCTTGCTGAGCCGGCGGGGATTATCGGCCAGAACTCCAGTAACGAATTCGACGATTGCGGCGGCAGCCTTCTCCGGCAGCCGGCGAAATCCCTTCAGCGCAGGGCTGGTGACTTCGACTTTCCATGGCCGTTGCTCGTTTGATGGTTCCTCGGCCACCTCGGCGGCAGTCCAAACTCACGGCGCAGGTCATCGCCGCTGACCGTGTTTCCTTCCGCGATGTCGCGCCTGGCCTGTTCCAGGTCTGTCCTGATGTCCGGTTGCGACAGCCAATGGATGGTTTCCTGAAGTGACTCGAGGTCGTCAGCGGACATCAACACAGCTGACGGGTGCCCGTGGCGGGTGATCTGGATGATCTCATGCGTCTTGTCCGCCTCCTCCACGAGCGCGGAAAGCTTGTCCTTGGCTTCGCTAAGCGGCACGGTTTTCATGCTTTGATTGTAGCCTGAAGTCAGGCTAGTAATACCCTAAGTTTTAGCCGATGATTGTGATTATCGGCTAAATATTTACCGCCCGGAAAGGGGAGTAGCGACGACCGTTCAGGCACGTCAGGCGCTTTTTAGGCCGGCATATAGTCTGGGGCCATGGAAGGTTCGAAGACAGACGCCGGAGAATTTGATGAGTTCTCCGAGTGGCGCCGTCTGGACGCGCAGGCCCGGGCCATCGCTGAGAGGCTTCTGGCCCAAGGGCGGCCCGCGGTGCAGCGCCTGGGGCCTCAGATGGATCGGTATAAGGCAGCAAAGAAAAATCTTGAGAACCTCTCCTACCTGAGGGATCTGAAGGTCGATGCCGACGGAGATCGGTACAGGCGGTGGGAACGTGGTGAGTGGCGCCGGCTGACGGAGGACTTGCACGCGCAGGCCCGCGCCATTGCTGATCAGCCTCTGGCTCAAGGCCCCGCCGCCGTGCTGCAGCTCGCGCCCCGCATGAACCGGTACAGGGAGGTCAAGAAAGAGCTCGAGAAACTCTCCTACGGAGTGGCAGGCACGCATTCGCAGTCCCTGAGGGCCCCGAACTGGTAACAGGGCAAGAGGGAAACTGGGAGGCGTTGTGGGCTCATGTCGGGATTCGTGGCGGTCCACGGACAGGTGGTGCAAAAATGCTCGGACCAGCCGGCATCTCGTCGCACCAGTCCAGGAGGCTATCAATGCAAGAATGAGTGATTATTCTTCCCCAGACCATTACCAGGGCCATCTGTGGTCGGGACCTTTGCCTGGTGCTGGGGTGACAACGCTTCCGGCCAGCTCGGCATCGGCTCCGCGGCCACTGACCCGGCAGCAGTCGATCCGGGACCGGTGTATTCGTCCATTTCCGCCGCCACGAACAACGGCAGGTCTTTCTGTGCGATCGTTACCGACGGGGCAGTGAAATGCTGAGGTGGGAACAGCTCGAATACCCGCGTATTTTTCCGGGCGAAACGATCCGGGTGACCGGCAGGGAATGGATCCCGGGGCAGACGCTGGTCCTCAAGGCAGACATCCGCAGTTCGCGCGGCGGCGGTGTGAACCCCGCGTCGTCCTTGAACTGGCCGTCCAGTGCCCATCCGTGCTTCTCGGAGAAAGTGATCGCTCGGTCGTTTCCCTTGGCCACCCACCGATAAGCCCGTCCGTGCCCCATCTGCCTCAGTCCCTCGACTGACGCACGGAAGAGCCGGCTGCCCAGGCCTTGCGACCAGAAGTCCGGGAGAAGCTTGATAGCGTGCAGTTCGCCCGTCCCGTCCTCGACGTCGTCGCGGGGGTTGCCGTACCTGGACCGGCCACCGGTTTCGCCTCCGGCACGCAGTGCCAGATGATGCACGCCGGGAACGGGATCACCCAGCATCTGCTCCACCTGCGGGTCATTCGCTCAAGGCCGTCCTGGAGCCCGGCCGTCGATAACTCGTCGACGAGGACGCACGAGTTGAGATCGGAGACGAGTGGTTCACCGTAGCCGCGCTCTGGCGTCGCGCTCGATGTCAACCCTCCACTGACCTGGGCGAAAGCAGCCGGTGGTCGGCAGGGATGCACGCTCATCGCGGCCGGCGTCGCGGCCTGCCGCGCGGGGGCCGTCACGCGGTGATGCCGATGCTCGGAGTGTCGTTCAGCGGAGCTCCTCGACCAGCCCGATGATGATGCCGTCGGGGCCGCGGACGTAACAGTACCGGAAGCTGTCCCCGTACTGCGCCACCTCGCCCACGAGTTCGGCGCCGTGGGCGCGCAGGCGGTCGAGGACGTCGTCGACGGCGTCGACGACGAACGTGAGGCGAGGGATGCCCGGGGTGTTCAGCGGCGCCCTCGGCGCAATGCTGGCGGCCACCGGCGTGTGGAACGTCGACAGCTCGACCCGGCCGTGGCCGTCCGGGGTCCGCACGACGGCGATGTCCGCTCGGACGCCGTCCAGCCCGACGAGCCGGTCCACCCATTCACCCTCGACTGCTGCCTCGCCCTCCAGTTCCAGGCCCAGTTCGACAAAGAACGCGATAGCAGCCGCGAGATCCTTAACCACAACGCCGGCGTGATCCATCCGGTAGACCGTCATGCCACACAGTGTAGGGGACCGAGGATTCTTGCCGTTGACGAACACCGCGCCGGCCCGGACCAGCGCTGCGAGATGGGGCTCATTGACCGCGCGCCGGCGGGCTACAGTTGGCGCCATGCGAAAACTCATAGTCCAGCAGTGGATTACCGTCGACAACATCGCCGCGGAGGAGGACGGCGGGCTCAGCTTCGTGTCAGGGGAGCCCTTTTCCGAGACGGACACCAGTGCGTTCAAGGCAAGCGTGATGGGGTTCATCGACTCGGTCGACACGATGATTCTCGGCGCGAATACCTACGCCCAGGCCAAGGATTACTGGCCGTACGCCGACGACCAGGGCGAGTACGGTGAGAAGCTCAACAACCTCACCAAGTTCGTCGCCTCATCGAAGCTGGATGACGCACCCTGGGGCGGCTTTCCCGCCGCGACCGTGACGCGCGACCCGGCCGCGACCATCCGGGAGCTCAAGGAGCAGAGCGGCAAGGACATCTGGCTGTGGGGGAGCTTGAAGCTCATGCACTCCCTGCTGGAAGCCGGCGTCGTCGACGAAGTCCGGATGCTGGTCTGCCCGGTGTCACGCGGCCAGGGAACGCGCCTTTTCGAGGATCGGCAGGACCTGAAGCTGCTCGAGGCCACCTCGTTCGAAAACGGCGTGGCAATTCTGCGCTATGAGATCAAGAGCTAAGCGGAAGGCCCGCACTTTCGATTCTTCCTGGATCCTCGAGTGCCGGACGGAGGGCTTCATCGCATCACTCGCGGACGGAGAGTCGCAGGCCTTCCGAGGGCACTGGCAGTGGAAAGGTGAGCTGCCGGCAGGCGGAACTCCGCCGGGAAATCAGGATCGCGCAAGGCCGATCATTCGTTGGCGTGACTCCGACTGGCGGATGTTTCGGAGAGACAGGGATGGCACGATCTTGGAGTTGCTCGACGGTCTCGGGCGTGAGGGTGTCGAGGATGCGGTGGGTGAGGACCGCGGTGCGCTCCTCGGGCGTGAGCGGCCGGTATTCGTGGGCCAAGCCGATGCGGCTGTAAAGCTGGGGGTAGCGGGCAAGGAGCTTTTCGATGCCGGGCATGCCGATGAGGATCACACCCATCGTGTGGCGGTCGTAGTAGTCGCGGACCTGTTCGAGGCCGGAGGTCTTGAGCCGGTCGGCTTCGTCGATGATGAGCAGTTCGGTGCGGCCGCTGGAGCCGGACTCGGTATGCACGTAGGGATCGACGAGTCCATGTTCGGCGTAGTGGCGCGCGGAGAGGGTCTTGCCGACTCCGGGCGCACCCCAGCAGACGCCTATCCATCGGTTGGCGCGGACGGTGTCGGCGCACTCGGCGAACCGGCGGTGCCCATGTCCCCGGCGCAGCCCGGAACCGGGAGGCATTGGTCCGTTTCCACCCATGCCGGCCCTGCGGAGTTTTTGAGCGCCTACCTCCGCATACTGGGGTAGGGCCTGGGCCCGCCGGGAGACCTCCAGGCAATCGGGGAACCGGACGGCCCTGGCGCCCGCGGCGGTGCTGAGCGGACGTCCGTGGCGATGGGACCGTCGGCGTAGGGTGGAATGATGTATGGCAGGAGCGGCGTCGTGGAATCTAAAGGCGGAAGGCCCGTAACGAAGGGAAGTCTCCGGAGCGGAGTTCATCCGAAGATGGCGGCCAAGGTCGTGATGACCGGCCCGTTCGTCTCGCACGTGTATTCCTTGTCCGGCCCTGTCACTGCATCGGCGGGCCCGGTCTTCGTGCTGCTGCATGGCATCGGACTGTCCCACCGCTATTACCGCCGGCTTCAGACGTTGCTGGCCGGACGCGGCGACACGCACTCCATTGATCTGCCAGGATTCGGCGCAGCTGCCAAACCGGACCGGCAAATGTCCGTAACGGAATACGCCGCAGTTATCGCCAGCACGCTTGAAACGCTCGGCACCGGGCCTGTTGTCATCGTCGGGCATTCGATGGGCGCCCAGTTCGCCGCCGAACTGGCCGTCCTGCGCCCGGATCTCGTCTCGCACGTCGTGCTGATCGGGCCGGTGGTGGACTCGGCGCGCCGGAGTGTCCTCCGGCAGACCCTCGCGCTGGGGCTCGACTCGATAATGGAAAGCCCTTCAGGCAATGCCATGGTGTTCACCGACTATGTGCGCTCCGGCCTGCGCTGGTACTTGACCGAACTCCCGGTGATGATGTCCTACGATCTGGAGGCACGCCTGAGTAAGGTCATCCATCCCGTCCTGGTGGTCCGCGGCTCACGCGATCCGGTTGCCACCCGGTCCTGGTGCCTCAGACTGACCGCCGTCGCTCCGAACGGGCGCTTCGTCGAAGTTCCGGGCAAACCGCACATCGTCCAGCACGGTGCGGCGGCCCGGACCGCCGCCGGGATACTCTCGCTCATTCAACAACAACCCCAGGCCCAGGATTCACAGTAATGGCCGGAGCGGGACCAGGACGGCTTCGCTGAACCGGGCGAGCGGGTGCCGATCCTGCCATTCCTCCAGGGTCAATACCCGACAGTTCCGGCTGTCCACGTCGAATATTTTCTGCATGTCCGAGGCGAAATTTTCGTCATGGATTTCGAGGTTGATTTCGTAGTTGCCCGTCAGGCTCAGCCTGTCGATATTGGCGCTGCCCACGGTTGACCAGCTGCCGTCGATCGTGGCCGTCTTGGCATGGATCATCGCGTTGCGGTAGAGCAGGATGGTCACACGCGCTTCAAGCAGAGACCGGTAGAATCCGCGCGAGAGCCAGTCCGAGAGGATGTGGTTTGAATCTTCCGGGAGGATCAGCCGAACATCGACACCCCGCCTGCTGGCAGCGAGCAACGCCCTGAGGATCTGCTGGTCCGGTATGAAGTAGGCCATGGTGACGTAAATGTGGTCCTGGGCCCGGTTGATCGCATCCAGGTATACCCCGCGGATCGGATAGACAAGATTCGCCGGATTGTTGTTCACGGCGCGGATCCGCGGTTCCCACACGTCCGGGGTCGTGTGCGGTAGTTCCGGTGCGGGCCCGGAGGCGTGGTCGTTCCAGACGCTCACGAACGCCTGGCGGAGATCCCACACCGACGGTCCGACCAGCCGGAGGTGTGTGTCCCGCCATTCGGTGGCATACAGGGAGCCGATGTTGTAGCCGCCCACGAAACCGATTTGATCATCGACGATGAGGACCTTGCGGTGGTCCAGCCCGGTGCTGCGAAGGGTCTTGAGGAACATGGAGGGACGGACCACCGGAAAGCGGTAAACGTGGATGTCCGGGTGGAACCGG
Organism: Arthrobacter sp.; assembly: GCA_025464925.1. Next base: position 923 of record JAODMS010000021.1, on the reverse strand, counting down.
AAGAAGGAGCGCGGCACGACCAGGTTGGCGAACCCATCGTAGATGACAAAGACCTCGACTCCGCGGCCGGCCGCTTCATCCAGGGCGTTCTTGAACCGCCGCCCGGTGTCGTCGTCCTTCCAGATGAACGTTTCTATCAGAATCCGGTCTTTTGCTTCGCTGATCGCCTCGATCATGTCGCGGTACAGGTCGGCACCGTAGGTGTACGTCGTGACCTGCGAGTCGGAGACGGTGCTGTCAAAAATGCCCGGGTGCGGGAACCCCGTGCGCTTGCGCCGGTGTCGCTTCTTGGCCAAATCCAGAAGGACAAGCCCTGCAATTACCGCTCCCTGAACTGCCGCGAAAGCCAATATTGAGCGGCCCACGGTCTTTCTAGCCACGGCCGCAACGGGTCCCGGGAGCAATTCATCCATTCACTCAGCCTAGTGGGCCGCGCACCTGCTGCAGGCGACGCGGACGCACTGACGGCTTCCCAGTCCGGCTCGGCAGAGCTCCGAGGACGCCGAGGAATGTACGCGGGTTCAGGCATGGTGGTTTTTCCTTATGATCCAGAATCATTGCCGCAACGAGCATTCCGTCACCGAAGATCCGGTAGCCGGTCAGCGCCCAGCCAAGGGCTGCGAGGGGTATCGGTATGGACTTGCGGACGCGGTGGTGCGGTTCCACACGCCGCGAGGGGGCCCGCCCTGGCGGTGTAACGGCGCCGCCAGCAACCGTTGAACCTCAGAACGCGTAGCGGATGCGGCAGTAAGGCGTGATTTCCTCCATAAGCGCGGTCAGTTGCCGCACATAGCCGGCCTTGGTTCCTGAACGGTAGCGGACGTTGGTGAAGCCGTTGGACGAGACCTTCGATTCCTGGAGGTCCGGACGCCACAGCACGTTCTCGGCCTGCGGATGCCACCCCAGGTTGACCTCGTGGAGCC
>JAODMS010000006.1 GCA_025464925.1 Arthrobacter sp. | reverse complement strand
GCCTGTCCCTCAAGGACTCGCCTCCCGGATTTGACCTCGCAGCACGCGCCGCAGCAATTGAAGAGGACGACGCCGCTTTCAGCGACGACGAGCTCTAACAAACAGATCTTGGCTGGCGGGCCGCACCTTGGAGTGCGCAGTCCACCGGCTTCCATATGAGGAGAAACTATTATGCCTACACCCGCTAAGGGTCCGCGCCTCGGAGGCGGAGCGGCTCACGAGCGTCTTATGCTCGCGAACCTGTCCGCCGCCCTGTTCGAGCACAAGCGGATCACCACCACGGTGACCAAGGCCAAGCGACTGAAGCCGTACGCCGAGCGCCTGGTGACTTTCGCCAAGCGTGGCGACCTGTCTTCCCGCCGCCGCGTACTCGGCCTGATCAGCAACAAGGGCATCGTCCACGAGCTGTTCACCGACATCGCACAGGCAGTGGAGAACCGCGAAGGTGGCTACACCCGCATCACCAAGATCGGCAACCGCAAGGGCGACAACGCTCCCATGGCTGTCATCGAACTGGTTCTTGAGCCGGTTTCCGCGAAGCAGGCAGTGGTAGCCGAGGCTACCTCCGCCGCCCAGCGCGACGCCGACAAGCGCGACGCCGACAAGGCCGTCGCCGCTCCCGTCGAGGCCGAAGCTGCTGAAGCTGAAGTTACCGAGGCTGCTGACGCTCCCCAGGCTGACGCTGTTGTGACCGAAGAGGCTCCGGCCGCTGAGGACGCAGCCGTTGAGTCCGAGAAGGACGCGAAGTAATTCGCTGAATCCTTCGCATAGACTTAAGTCTATGAACGAACAGAAACCCGCTGCCCCCGTTCCGGGGGGCGGCGGGTTTTTGCGTATCCGTCTTGATCTTGGGTATGACGGCGGCCCCTTCAACGGATGGGGCGTCCAGCCCGGGCTGCGCACCGTCCAGGGCACGCTGGAAGAGGCCCTGGAACTGCTGATCCGCCGCCCCGTTCGGGTCACCGTCGCCGGCCGGACCGACGCCGGTGTGCACGCCCGCGACCAAGTGGTCCACCTGGACCTCAGCATGGCCGAGTGGCTGGGCCTGAACCGCGGAGCCGAACTCGACCCCGCCGTCGCGCTGGTCCGCCGCCTCCGCGGCGCCCTGAGCCGAGGGCTGGGCGACCTTACGGGAGCGATCGAGGTGCACCGGGTGTCGGTGGCCCCGGAAGGCTTCGACGCCCGGTTCTCGGCCCTCTGGCGCCGCTACAGCTACCGGATTGCGGACGGCCCTGCCCTCTGGGATCCGCTCGGCCGCACCTGGACGCTCTGGCACCAAAACGAGCTCGACGTCGGACTGCTCAACGAGGGCGCCTCGCAACTGCTCGGCTTGCAGGATTTCAGGTCCTACTGCAAGCCCCGGGAAGGCGCCACCACCATCCGGGAACTGCAGCGCTTTGAGTTCGCCCGCGGTTCTGACGGGGTCATTGTCGCCACCGTGCAGGCCGATGCGTTCTGCCACAACATGGTGCGCTCCCTGGTGGGTTCGGCGCTGTTCGTGGGCGCGGGCGTCGAGTCTCCCGGCTGGCTGCTGGAGCGGCTGCTGGCCCGCCAGCGGGACGCTCGGTCGGTACTGGCCGCCCCGCATCCGCTGGTGCTCGAGGAAGTCGCCTACCCGTCCGACAGCGGCCTGCTGGCCAGGGCCGAGCTGACACGGGCCCGGCGCCAGCAGGTCCGCCAGTAGGGCCGGCTCCTCGCCGCCGCGTCAGGCCTTGGCCGGGGGGGCGCCTTCCGCCGGCAAAGTCATGGTGAACGTGGTGCCGGCACCGGGTGTGCTGATGCAGGAGAGATCTCCGCCGTGCCGCTCTGCGATGGTCTTGGTGATGGAAAGGCCGAGGCCTACCCCCGGGATCGCGGCCCGCCGGGCGGCCTCGGTGCGGAAGAACCGGGTGAAAATCCTGGCCGTTTCCTCTTCGCTGATGCCCATGCCGGTGTCCTGGACCTTCAGCTGGACCCAGGCGTCGTTGCTTTGGGCGCTGACAGTCACGGAACCGCCGTCGGGCGAATATTTGATGGCGTTGGACACCAGGTTGTCGAGGGCCTGGCCTATGCGGAGCGGGTCCGCGTGCGCCCACAGCGGCACCGGGACGTCGGTGCTGAGGGAAACGTTGGTGGCGTCGGCCTGGGCCTGGGCGGACCCGATGCTGGTCTCGATCAGCCCGGCCAGGTCGGTCCGCCGGGGGTGGACCGCCAGCACCGTTGAGGCCGACACCAGCAGGTCCGACACGAGGGAAAGCAGCCGCTCGGCGTTGCGCCGCACCACTTCGAGCCGCCGCACCCCGGCGGAGGGCAACGCATCCACTTCGTCGAGGACCAGGTCGAGGTTGCCCAGGACCGACATCAGCGGGCCCCGGAACTCGTGGGAGACATTGGAGATCAGCTCTTCCTTGACGGAAAGAGCCTCCACGAGGCCTGTGACATCGCTGTAGACGATCACCGCTCCGCTGAACCCGCCGTCTTCATTCTTAATGATCCGCGCCGCCGTCGAGACGGCGCACTGCGTCGGCCCTTCGCCGATCCACACCAGATAATCCGCGAATGTTTCACCCGCTGCCGCCCTGTGGATGGGCCGTTTGTCCTCAGGGAGCGGGGTCACCCTGTCCTGGCAAAACATCAGCTGCCCGGATTCCTGGGGCACCGTTTCGGAGCCCGCCGGCGAAGCTGCCTGCTGGAAGGCTTTCTGTTGGCCGTTGACCAGCACATCCTGGCCGTCGGCATCGACGGTGACAATACCGACGTCGATCGTGTCCAGGACGGTTTGGAGGAGCCGCTCGCGGTTCCTGCTTTCAATGAGCAGCTTGCGCAGCTCTTGGTCTTTTTTCTCCAGCCGCCGGCGCTGAAGCCGGACGTTGACGCTGGCGAACCGGATAGCCAGGGAGACCGCAACCATCATCAAGGGCAGCAGAAGAACGGCGGTGACCTCAGCGGGCGAAATAGCGGGGAACTTGGGCAGCACCGACGGCAACGTGATCAACAACGGGCCGAAAAAGCTCAGGAAAAGGGTGGTGCCGGCAAAGGATCCGGAGGCGGATAGCCAGATGACGGGGAAGATGGCCAGGACCCCGAGGCCGGCCACCGCCGGAACGGCCCCGTTGCGGGCGAGGCCGATGATCACCAGGTCCAGAACCGGAACGACGAGGTATGCATTGGCGGGCAGCCGTTCCCAAGGGACCAGGAAGCACGCTAGGAACAGGGTGCCCATCAGGAGAATGGACGCGATAAATGCGCCATTCTCGATCAATGTCGGCCAAACCGCGGGTGCGGCAATGGCGAGGGCTGCTAGCAGGACCGTTACCGGAAGCTGGCAAAGAGCCACCTGGAGGCGGGGTTTGAGCCGCCGATAAAACCGGTCTGTGTTACGGACCAGCAGCTGCTCACCCACAGAAGAGCTTTCTGCGCGGTACTGCACCATCAAATTCCGGCCCCCACCAGCATTAACCAAGACATGATGCCCATTATGCACGGCAATTCTTTCGCGATCGGCGAGGAGGCCGCTGCTGTCTAGTGTCTGGTCAAGAGAATCCGCGTACTCAGGGTGTCAGGCCCGCTCCACCTTGGAGCGCAGGTAATCTGGTAGTGCTTCCGCATTTGGCGCTGGGCTATGTGGTGGTTTAGCTGGATATGGGGACAACTGTGAGCGATTCAGGTGTGGCGGTTGTAATTGAGGACGACGACGACGTCCGCAACCTCGTGGTAGCGGTACTTCAGCAGGCCGGCTTCGAGGTGCATTCGGCGCCCACGGGCCGGGAGGGGGTGGAGATGGCCAGGCAGCACCACGCGAACGTCATCACCCTGGACGTAGGTCTCCCGGACATCGATGGGTTTGAGGTGCTGCGCCGGATCCGGCAGTTCAGCGATGCCTACGTGGTCATGCTGACAGGCCGGGACGACGAGCTGGATACGATCATGGCGCTGCAGGGCGGCGCCGACGATTATCTTCTCAAACCCTTCCGGCCGCGCGAGCTGCGGGCAAGGATCTCAGCCATAATGCGCCGGCCCCGGGCGCTTTCCGGAGGGCAGCCTTTCCGGGGGAGCGCCGCTCAGGCGACGGCGCCTGCTGCCGCCGTTCCATCGGAGGCCTTGGACGGAAAGGTGCTGCGCCACAACGGCCTCGCGCTGGACAGTGAAACCCGGACCGCCGCCCTTCGCGGGACTCCGCTGGGGCTCACGAGGAGCGAGTTCGACCTGCTTCAGGAGCTGTTGGAGGGAACCGGTGCCGTGCGCACGCGTGCGGACCTGGTCCGGGTGGTGCGTGGCGACTACTACAGCGAGGATACGTACATCGGCCAGTCCGATGAACGAGCCGTGGAGGTCCATATCGGAAATCTTCGCCGCAAGCTGGGTGAGGACCCGGCGGATCCGCGATGGCTGATCACGGTGCGAGGGGTCGGCTACCGGCTGGCGCCGCAACGGTCGGAGTAAGGAGCTAGCCGTCTGACCGGAGGTAGTTCTGGCGCAGCTCTTTGATGGTTTCATGCCCCTGCTCGGCAACCTGGGGGAGCAAGCTCCGGGCTCCTGACAGGTTCCCGCTCCCGATGAACTGCCGCAGGATCTTAGCCAGGGCAGACAGCCGTGTTGCGCCGACCATGGCGGATGAGTTTTTCAGGCTGAGGCTCGCATCCAAGGCGGTTTCACCGTCGTTGTTGTCCAGGGCGGATGTGAGCTTCTCTAAACGCCGGTTCCACAGGGTGATGTAGTCCCTGGCGAAGCTGTGGGCGACGGCGGGGCCGTTCACTTCGCTTTCAAGATCGGCCAGCACCGTCAGGTCCAGGACCGGCGGCATCCCGCCCTGCGCAGGCGCTAGCACATCGGCATCCGTGGCACTAGGGGCAGACGGGCAGGGCGGACCTGCGATTCCGCCGGCTTTGCCGGACCCTGAGGATGCCATGTATCAAGGCTAGTTTCTAACCTTGGGAAAACCTTGATGTCCGGCAGATCCTGCGGCAACCTTGAGGCTGGCTGGAGCTGGCGGGACCGTTGTTCCGCCGGGACGTCGGGCGGCATGACCGGAGGCCCGCTGTGCGCCAGCTGAAGGGCCGGGGTGCTATTTTCCAAGGGTCTCCATCACGTTGATGGCGGCGGGCCCTAGAAGGGCAATGAACAGCACCGGCATGATGCACACCATCAATGGAAAGAGCACTTTGACGGGGATCTGCATCGCTTTTTCTTCGGCCCTTTGCCTGCGCTTGAGGCGCATTTCACTGGCCTGTGTTCGCAGCACGCCGGAGATGGAGATTCCATACCGGTCGGCCTGAACGATCGCATTGACGAACCGCCTAAGATCCGGAGCGCTGGTGCGTTCGAGCATCGCACCGTACGCCTCCCGGCGGGACATTCCCAGCTGCATATCCTGAAGCGTGCGGACGAATTCCGCAGCCAACGGTCCGCGGCCGTTCTGGCCGGTGCGCGCCATGGCCGCGTCGAATCCGAGGCCTGCCTCCACGGCGATGGTCATCTGGTCCAGGGTGTCCGGAAGTTCGAGCATGAGGGCATTTTGCCGCTCGGTTCCCTTGCTGTGGATCAGCAGGTCCGGTACGAAGTAGGCGACTCCCGTCACGAACAAGGCCAGCAGCGCAGATTTTCCGCCGGGGGCACCGTTGACGTAGAGAATCCCCAGGAGGCCCGCTGAAACTGCCAGGATGATTTTTGCGCTGACCAGGCGTTTCAGCGGCCAGGCAGCGGGCCGGCCCGCCAGGGCAAGCCTCCGGTCGAGTCCGGAAATGAGCCGAGCTGGCGTGAAGCGGCTGGCAAGAGCTTCAAAGCGTTGCCCTTTTGGCTTCTGTTGCTTCTGCCCGGCGGCGAGGCCGCGCGAGAGGTTTTCCTGGATGACGCGTCGTCCCACGGGAGTGTGCCCTTGAACAGACCAGCCCAACAGCAGAATCGCTAGCGCGACGGCAAAGATCCCGCCCAGTGCCATTGGCGACATTCCGGTCCTTTCGTGTTTCTTCGATGCGCGTTAGAACTTGAAGCTGACGACTTTGCGGAGCCACAAGGCTCCAAGCGTCAACAGCACCGCCGAGACCCCCAGAAGCACCAGACCGATGGGGGTTTCAAACATTGGGTTCATGTAGCCCGGGCTGATGACCAGGAGAATTCCGCTCAAACCGAACGGGAGGACCATCAGGACGATGGCGGAAATTTTTCCTTCTGCACTCAAGGACTTGACCTGCCCGCGGATTTGGTTGCGTTCACGGATGGTCTGGCCTACCTGGTCTAAAACGTCCGCCAGGTTCCCGCCGACCTCACGGTGGATAGCCACCGCCTGCGAAACCCAGGAGAAGTCCTCGGACCGCATCCGCGCCGCCGCATCATCGAGGGCCTCGCCCAGATCACGGCCCAGCCTCGTCTCATTGATGATGCGGGTGAACTCCTCTGACGTGGGAGCTTCCGACTCGCCTGACACGGCATCGATTGCTCGAAGGAGGCTGTGGCCGGCACGGAGGCCGCCGGCCAAGAGCTGCAGGGTATCGTCCAACTGGTCGGTAAACTGCTTGCGCCGCCGCGAAGCCAGTACGCGCAGCCCAAAGCTTGCGAAGAAGGGTGAGGCTATGGCCAGGACAGATGCGAGGAATGCACCGCCGAGGACGAGGCCAATGCAGGCTAGGAGTATGCCTCCCACGGTAACCAGGACGATGAATTCCGCCGGCTGAAACTTCAGGCCGGCAGCCTCAAGCGCTCCGGCGACTCCTGCCGTCCGGTTGCGGCGTTTGAGCTGCCCCTCGACAAACTCCGTAACCCGGACGGTTAGCTGGCTGAGCCGGGCCGAGGAGGAGGAGCTGGATGCCGGATCCCGGTTGATGGAGTTCTTGGGCGGTCGAGGAGCGATGACGAAGAACCCTGCAGTGGCCAGCCCGGCGTAGCACAGCAGGAAGCCCAGGATGAAGATGACGGGCGATGGCTCGGGAACCATCAGGCGGTCTTCCGGGCGGGTGAGGCAGCAAAAACGCTGGGAGAAAGTTGGATCCCCAGTTCAGTGAACCGGTCGGTGAACTTCGGGCGGACGCCTGTGGGCACCGGCTTGCCCAGAAAACGGCCGTTGGCATCCAGGCCTGCGGAGTAGTCAAAAACGAAAGCATCCTGCAGCGTGACGACTTCCCCTTCCATGCCTTGGACTTCGGTGACGTGGGTAACGCGCCGGGTGCCGTCCCGCAGCCGGGTCAGCTGGACGATCACGTCGACGGCGGATGCTATCTGCTCACGCACGGCACGCAACGGCAAGTCCATGCCCGCCATCAACACCAGCGTTTCCAGCCGGGAGATCGCATCCCGTGGAGAGTTGGAGTGCACTGTGGACAAGGACCCGTCGTGACCGGTGTTCATGGCCTGAAGCATGTCCAGAGTCTCGCCGCCGCGGACCTCACCCACCACAATCCGGTCCGGCCTCATCCGTAGCGAATTCCGGACCAGGTCCCGGATGGTGATTTCGCCTTTACCCTCAATGTTGGACGGCCGGCTTTCCAGGCGCACCACGTGATCCTGCTGCAGCTGCAGCTCCACCGCGTCTTCGATGGTGACGATTCGCTCGCCTTCGGGGATAAACGAGGACAGGACATTGAGCAGGGTGGTCTTTCCGGTGCCGGTTCCTCCAGACACAATGATGTTCAGCCGGGCCTTCACGCAGGCGTCGAGCAGTTCGGCCATTTCGGGAGACAGCGTGCCGAACCCGATGAGGTCCCGGACCTGGAAAGGATCGGTGGCGAATTTCCGGATGGTCAACGATGACCCGTTTACTGCCAGCGGCGGGATGATCGCGTTGACTCTTGATCCGTCTGCGAGGCGGGCGTCCACAAGCGGGGACGATTCGTCGATGCGCCGGCCGACGCGGGCCACGATGCGTTCGATGACCTTGCGCAGGTGCTCCTCGGAGGCGAACCGAACGCCGCTGCGGGTCAGCTTGCCCCGGTGTTCCACATAAATCATGTCTGGCCCGTTGACCATGATTTCGGTAATATCCTCGTCGTCCAGCAGGCGCTGGAGCGGGCCGTAGCCCAGTACGTCATCGCTGACACCGCGGATCAACCGCTGCCGTTCCTCCTTGGTGAGCGGAACTTCTTCCTCTTCCACCACCTGGACCAACTCCTCCTGAACCAAGGCATGGAGCTGCTCTTCGGTCAGGGAGGCATCGAGGAGCCGGGTTCCCAGCCGTTCAAACAGGATGGACCCCGCCCGGTCCTTCAACTTTGCGAGCGCGTCACGTGCCGGCGGAGTTGAGGCGGGGGCCTTGACCTGCCGGGAAGGCTTCGCATCCGTGCGGGCCGCCGGCACGGAGGCATCCGCAGCGGGAGAGCTGCGGATGTCCTGGCCGGAAGGGCCGGCTGCGGGGAGGGCCCCGGCGTGTTGACGTGCGGGGGCCTGCGCTGGAAGCGACTGTCCGCGGGCAGCTTCGAGGCGCTGGGCGAGGTTCACGGTGTTCCTATCCGGTGTCGGGCGCCGCGTTTACGGGCAGGCGATGGTGTGGGGGCAAAGCGGCCCACCAGTTTGCGCAGGGCCTTGCTGGCGGGGTCACGTCCGTTGCGTGAGAGCAAGGGCACGCCCTGATTGGTGGAGAGCCGCACTGCGCGGGAGGCCGGGACGACGACGTCGACCCCGACTCCGAGTGTGGCTTCCACGTCCCGCTGGGACAGTCCGTCGCGCGGATCCGCCGCGTTGAGCACCAGGTGGCGCGGGGTTGCCCCCATGCCGAGTTCCCGCAGGACATTGAGTTCTTTGCGCATCCCGCGCACGCCGGGAACGTCCATGCTGCTCACCAGGACCAAGTCCGTGGCCTGGTCCAGGGCGGCGAGGGTGTGTTCAGAAAGCCCGGGGGAGGTGTCGATGACGATGAACCGGTACAAACCCGCTAGCTGGTCTACCAGATGGGCAACCTGTTCGCCCGTCACCTGGTCCGCCATGCCCGGCGACTCCGGGGCGCATAAGGCGTACAGTCCGCTCGGATGTGCGCTCAGAAACGACTTAAGCACCATCGTGTCGCGCCCCGCGGGGCCATGGACAGCGTCGCTAACGGAGTGTTCCGGCGAGATCGACAACGCACTGGCGACGTCACCGAACTGGAGGTCGAGATCAAGGAGCACCGTGGCATGGGGGGCGGCTCCAGCCAGGCCGATGGCGAGATTGCTGGCGACCGTGGTCTTGCCGGCCCCGCCCTTCGGCGACATGACGGCGATGACGCGTCCTCTGGTATTGCCGGCGGCATCATCAGCGGGGATTCCTGCCGCGCGCCGCCGGATGGAGGCGCTGCGGGTGGCGCGGTGAAGCAGGGCGCTGACGCTGTTGACATCCGCATCGGGCTCGACAACATCGCGAATACCGGCACGCATGGCAGAGAGCACAAGCTCCGGGGTCGGTACGGCCACCAGCAGTACGGAGACTTCCGGCCGCTGGATTTCAAAGTCGCCGGCGAGGCGAAGGGCGGCGTCCAAGGGGACTCCTGGCCCGAGCACCACGACATCGAGGAGCTGCTGGTCCGGTAGCTGGTTCAACAGTTCCACCGGCTCACCGGGAAAAGCCTCTCCGTTCCAGGAGTGCACTTCGCCTGCCAGCACGCCGGTGGCTGCTGCACGCACGTGCTCATGGTAGTCGGCAACGGCGGTGACCACCGCGTAGCGGCTCACTTGAACAGATCCTTTGCGGTCATCTGCCGGGTTCCGGTTTCAGAGGCGGTAACAGGCTCCTTTGAAAGCCAAATCGATGCGAATTCCTGGGCAAAAATGATTTTCTCGGCGTCGGCAGCGGTACGGGCAAGGGTGACGATAACGCTGCCCGGAGGGACGGGGGCCGCGGTCGGGGAACTATCCGACTCTGCGGCCGCGGGAGCCGGAGCCAAGCCTTGGACTGCGGTGACCAGAACCTTGTGAAAGATCAGGTGGGTGACGGCCACGCCGGCGTCACCCGTTTCGGACGAAACGAAGATTCCCACGGTGTCGCCGGGCTGGAACTGGCCGCCGACAATGCGTTGCGGTTCCAGCTGGATGGAAATTTCCTGCATGCCGTCCGGAACGGCGATGGCTCCTTTGGCTTTGAGGCTTGCCGGATCGACGAAGCGTGCCTTGATGAGCTGTTCGCCGGGCACCAATTCCACGGTTGTGACCTGCCCGCCGAGGTCCGCGAGCGAGGCTACGGCATCAGTGGCAATGACCTTTGCGGGCACGGACTGCAGGCTCACAGACTCGGCCAGGGCGCTGGTGGCGGTTCCCGCCGGCACGGCCTTGGTCACCACGAGCACGTCGAGAGTGTCAACACCTGCCAAGGCTCTTTTATCGGCGCCGGTGACGTAGGAGACGAGAAGGACCGTACCGACGGCCGCCAGAAGGATGGAGATAAGGCCCGCGAGGATTCGGCTGTTCACGGTAAGTGGCTCCTAGCGGCTGAGGGTGACGAAAAAGGCATTAAGGGCCGGGCCGTTCAGCTCTTCAACGCCGAATGACTGTAGGTCTTGAAGCGAGACCAGGGTGATGAACTTTCCTTTGACACCGGTGCAATGGTCGCAGCCGGGTTCCTTGAGTTTTTGATTCGGCCAGCTATGGGCCGTTACTTTGAAGGCGGCGAAACCGCGAATGACGTAGCTAACGTTGTTGCCATTACCCGCCTTTTGATCGTAGACGGGGAGCAAAATGGTTACGCCGTCAATCTGGCAGTTTTTCGGTCCGCTCTTGCCTGGTGCCCCGCCGATGATGTCCTGATCCACGTCCACGCTGGCCCGGCAGTTGTTGTGCCCGTCTTCGTCCAGCCAGCCAAATGCTCCGGGGAGACTTTTGCCCGAAGCTCCCACACAGTTGGATTCGCTGGTGATCCAGATTTCAGTGTTGGTCGGAGTCTGGTCAAACAGGCACTTCGGTGCGCTGAAGGGAAAAACAGTGGCCTTGGAGGGACTGCCCCAGGATGCCGCTGCCACGGCGTCAACGCGAGTGGAATCAATTCCGAGGATCGGAGCAAACCAGTGCCGGACGGCTGTGCCACCGTCCGAAGTTGCCGTGCTGGTCTGGACGGTGACTGTGTTGCCGGCAATGGTGGGTGTGGCGCCGGAGTGGCTATCGTTCGCGTTGGCGTTCGCAAGCCTGCTGGCGGTGGCCTCGTAGTCTCCACACCGGCTGGCGGCGCAGTCCTGTGCGATGGCCAGGGCGGCCGCATCAGCTCCGTTTTGCAGCTGCGCGCGTTCCGCATAGAGCATGCCGATATCAACAACTATGGCCGTCATACCCAGCAGGACAACCATGAGCAGAGCTGTCAGAACGGCCACGGCTCCGGTCTCACGATCCGCTACCCGCCGCATCGCATGACCGCCCGTCCGGTGAGCGGGATGGATTGGCCGAAGAGACCGGCCACCAGTTTCAGCGAATAGGTCACGGTGACAGTGGCGTCAGTGCTCGTGGTGCAGGAACCCGATGCAACGCTGACCTGGTCCGCAGTCAGTGCCGGGTTCAGGCCAGGAGCGCCGACGATGGCCGTCGTTATCGACAGATCGGCCTGTTTCTGAATTGCCATCACTCGCACCGCCTCCCGGGCGGCCGCAGTAACCTGCATCTGGGCGTTGAACACCCGGCCGAATTCCACTATGCCCAGCAAGAGGAGCAGCAGGAGAGGAACAATAAGGGCGAATTCCACCGCGGCGGCGCCTGTTTCATTCCTCGGTTGTTTCATTGCTCTTTCTTCTTTTGCGGTGTGAGGCAGCGACCCCTTGGGCCGCTGCCTCACGAATACTGCTTGGTTCCTCCGAGTCCTGATGGGGCCTCTGAGGCAATAAGGGCTTGAGCTAGACGACGTCGTGCTTAGGCCGGGGTCGTGATCTTTGCTTTGAGGCCGTCAAAGAAAGTGCCGAGATCGCCACCAAAGGCAGAGACTCCTGCGATCAGGACGACGGCGATCAGCCCGACTAGAAGTGCGTATTCAACAGCGGTGGCGCCAGTTTCTTCGCGAGTCAGCCGCTGCTTGAGGTTGAGTCCGAAGACGTGGAGGGTGGCGATGATAGAGACCATGAAATGCTCCTGGAGAGTGCGAGGTGGTGGCTGGCCCCATGCCAGCTCTGAAGTCAAGCTAGCAAGCTCTTTCGCCCTGCTATCCGGATCTTGCCGCATCCTGTGCTAAGCCTTGCAGGCTAGGTGGTTACTGCGCATTTCCTGCGTCTTGGCTGCGGGTCCACAGGCCCGCGAGGGTACTTTCAAACCGTAAGCAGCGTTGTCCCCAACGCGGCCGCCAGCATGGAAGGCCCAAAGGCGACCGCGGAGGTCTTTTCTGCGCGCTTCAGCCGCATCAGCACGGCGGAAACTATGCCGCCCAGCACAAAGCCGAGGGCTCCGCCGTAAAACAGCTGGCTCCAGCCCAGATACCCCAGGTACAGGCCCACGGGTGCGGCGAGCTTCACGTCCCCCATTCCGATGCCGTTCGGCGAGATCACGGCCAGAACCAGGAAGACCACGAAAAGGATGGCTGCACCGGCGGCTCCACGGAACAGCTCGGCCCAGCCTGCAGTGACTGTGCTGCTGATGGCGAAGAGCATCAGGCCGGCAACGAGCAAGGTTAACACCAGGGGATTGGGCAGCAAATGGTGGGCCAGGTCAATGCGGGCCAGCTGGACCGCGAGTACCCCCAGCACCAGGAACCCCGGCAGCACCCACTCCATGCCGAACCGCAGCGCCAAGGCGGCGCAGAGAACACCGGTGAGGGCCGCCGTCGTAATTCTGGTCCGCACAGAGGGCAGCCCGCCGAGGCGGGGGAGCAGGCGGGCGATCAGCAGTTCTGCCAGCACGCCCACGAGCGCGCCGAGCAGCCCCACGGCGAGGACAAAAAGCGGCCCGGCGCTACCGGCGATACCTGCTGACGACACAAAAACCCCTAAGCTTGAACGGACCGGCACCGGCGAGCGTTTCTACGCACCCGCCGCCGGACACCCCATTTTGACCCAGACACCCGCCTTCGGCTATTCTTAGTAGTCGTTGTGCGTGTCCTTTCTCGATGATGCGTGCCCGTATGAGAATCCGGTTGCAGGATAGCTACTCATCGTGCACATTCGGGACCATAGGACTACTGGTTACATGGAGCCCTCACCTCTGTTC
>JAODMS010000176.1 GCA_025464925.1 Arthrobacter sp. | reverse complement strand
CGAGCTGCAGCGGGTATTTGGAGTCATCGTTCAGGAAGATCAGGGCGTCGAAGAACGAGTTCCAGTGGGCTACCACGTGGACCATGATCATGAGCATGATCAGCGGTTTGGACAGCGGCAGCACCATCTTGAAGAAGAAGGTGAAGTCGTTGGCCCCGTCCATCTGGGCGGCTTCACGCAGTTCGTTCGGAACGGTGTGCTCGAAGAAGGAACGGGCGATGATCAGGTTCCATACCCCCACCGCGCCGGGGAGCACGACGGCCCAGATCGTGTCCAGCATTCCCAGGTCCCGGACGACCAGGTATTTGGTGATGAGGCCGCCGTCGAAAAACATGGTGATGACGAACAGGAGCATCAGGAACTTGCGGCCCGGCATGTCCTTGCGGGACAGGGCGTAGGCGCCGCAGAGGATCGTGGTGACGCTGATGGCGGTCCCCAGGACGGTGTAGACGACGGTGTTGCCCAGGCCGTTCCAGATCCGGCTGTCAGCGAAGATCCGCTGATAACCCTCCGTGGTCACGCCGGAGGGGAACAGCCAGACCTTGCCTTCGTAGACCGCGTTGGGATCGCTGATGGACGCGATCACAATGAAGTACAACGGGTAGACGACAGCGAGGATGGACAGCAGCAGCACGGCCGTGGCGGCGATACTGAAGACGCGGTCGCCGTACTTGTCCCTGAGCGTCGGCCCGGGGCGGCCCGGGCTCACGGTTCTGGTCGGGTTTTCGACGTTGATGGGGCTGGTTTTCAGAGACATCTCGGCATCACCACAGGGTCGCTTGGTTGGCCCGGCGCGCCACCGTGTTGAAGAAAAGCAGCAGCGCCAGGTTGAGGACGGAGTTGAACAGGCCGATGGCGGCCGAGTAGCTGAACTGGGCCTGCTGAAGACCCGCGTGGTAGACGTAGGTCTGGATGATCTCCGACGTCGAGAGATTCAGCGGGGTCTGCATCAGCAGTGCCTTCTCGAAACCGACGTTGAGCAGGTTGCCGATGGCCAGAATGAACAGCACCGTGATGACCGGCATGATGCCCGGCAGGTCGATGTGCCGGATGCGCTGGAGCTTTGAGGCACCATCGACCTTGGCCGCGTCGTGAAGCGCCGGATCAATACCGGCCAGGGCCGCCAGATACACAATCATGGAGAAACCGGCGTTTTGCCAGACATCCGAGATGACATAGATGGGCCGGAACCATTCCGCCGATCCCATGAAAAAGATCGGCTCGCCGCCGGCCAATTGGATCGCGTTGTTCACCAGACCAGACCGCGGGGAGAGGACCACAAACATGATGCCCACCACCACGACGGTGGAGATAAACGCCGGCGAATAGAGCACCGTCTGGGTGAACTTCTTGAACTTCTCGCTCTGGAGCTGGTTGACCAGCAGCGCCAGGATGATCGGGATCGGAAAGGCCAACAGCAGACCCAGGACGGCGATCCACAAAGTGTTTCCGACGACCTGGCCGAACTGGTAGGAGTTCACGAAGCGGATAAAGTGCGTCAAGCCGGCCCACGGGCTGTCGGTGAAGCCGTCGACGGGGTTGTAGTTCTTGAAGGCTATCTGCACCCCGTACATGGGCCAGTACTTGAAGACCACGATGTAGACGACGGCGGGAGCTAGTAATACGTATAACTGCCAGGCCCGAAGAATTTTTTTGATGCGGAGCGAAAAGGAAATTCTTCGTTGCGGCGACGGTGCCGCGGCCGGACGTCGGCGTCCGGCCGGGATGGTGCGGCTCATGGCATCTCCGTTGGATGTGTCACTGAGTTCCGTTCAATGAGAGGGCATTCCATCAGCTCGACCCGGCCATCGGGTTCCGCGCCCTGGAGGATCAGGTCAACCGCACGCCGGCCCATGGCGACGAACGGCAGTTCAAGGGTGGTCAGTCCCGGGCGAAGGTGCGGCGCGACGGTTGACTGGTTATCGAAGCCCACAATGGATACATCCCCGGGGATCGACAGGCGCAGGTCCGAGAGCGCCTGATACGCGCCCCAGGCCGTCCGGTCGTTCGCGCAGAAGATAGCTGTCGGCGGCTTGGCGGCGGTCATCAGTTCCATCCCGTAGCGGTAGCCGTCTTCCTCTCCGCCGGTACCGAACCGGATCACGGACGGGTCCAGGTCCCGGCCAGCTTCCTCAAGGGCCCGCCTGTAGCCTTCGTGGCGGCCCACGGCGGCAGGGAGCCCGCTCTCCAGGCTCTCGATGTTAATCAGCCCAACCCTGGAGTGGCCGGCCTCGAGCAGCCGGCGCGTGGCCACGTAACCGCCCCGAACCTCGTCCGGAGCTACGCTCGGCAGACGTCCGGCCCGGTCCTGGGAGTTCAGCACCACCGACGGAACGCCCGCCAGGGCCTCCGGAACCTCCAGCAGGCGATGGTACATGGCGCCGTAAACGACCCCTGCGACCTTGTAGGAGAGCATGGTGTCCAGTGACGCGGCTTCAAGGTCCTTGTCTCCGCCGGTGCTGACCGTAAGCAGGAGCAGCCCGTCCTCCCAGGCCCGTTCCTGCGCCCCCTCGATGATGGCGCCGGCAAACGGTGCGGTCGCGACGGAGTCGCCGATGAAACCGATCATGCCCGCCACCCCGTCGCGAAGGACTTTGGCGTGGGCGTTGGTGCGGTAGCCGAGACGAATCACGGCTTCCCGTACCCGTTTACGGGTATCCTCGGAGAACCGCGATCCCGAGGCCGAATTCAGCACCAGGGATACGGTAGCCTGCGATACGCCGGCGGCAGCGGCGACATCATGCATCGTCGGACCTGACTTTGGCCTCAATCCGGCCATGGGCACCTCCTCGGGCCAATCGGTCATTCATTGGTTATTCGTATAACTTCTGCTGAACTGTATCGTGCATCACATTGGGCGTCAACAGGACCGGTGAGAGGCGCCCACCTCCTCGTTGTGACGTCGTAGGGTCCTCGGGGCCCAATTCGGCAGGACAGATTAAGTGTCGTGGTGCTCATGGGGCGATGCTCCGTCCGCTGGGGCGGGGCCGACGCCGGAACAACCGACTATCCTCCCCCACCATGTTTTTGCCGGCTGGAGCATCGCGTAGCCGTGCCGATGGAGTCGGGCAACCCGAAGGGCAAGCAGCACCAAGGAAAAATGCTTCTACTGCCCGAGCGCTGCAAGGCCCTTACCCTGAAGGGGTGCGAGAACCGGACCGCGTCACCTCACTGAATGGCGCCGAATCTGTTCATGCCAGTGCCCGGTGACGAGCGCAGTGGCGCTCCAAGAGGCTGAACGGCGGGGAAGCAGTCCAGATGTCGACGGCCTAGGCCCGAGTCGGAACGGCGGGGAAAGGCTGGCTGCTGTCCGGCGGGCTTTCTTCGGCCCTCCTGTGGCGTTGTCCAGAGGCAGGCAGCGTCAGGACGGTCAGGCTGCCTGCGACAAGTGCGGCACCGGCCCAGGCAAGCGGCGGCAGGCGTTCACCCACGATTACCACCGCCAGGATGGCGGCCACCACTGTCTCAGCGAGCGATATCGTCGTGGCCGTGCTGGCGCGGACACGGGTCAGGCCCCAGCCGAACAGAACGTAGCCGGCAAACATCGGGACAAGTGCCATATACGCGCCGACGGACAGGTTCTGCCAGGACGCGAGAAGTGGAGCTCCGGTGAGTGCCAATACGGGCATGAGCAGTAGCCCACCTGCGCCGAAGACGGCTCCCATTGCTGCTCTTGACGGTAGGCCCGTGTTGATCAGGCGGTGGGCGGCCCAGGAGTAGAGCGCATACGTGAGACCGGCAATCAACCCCAGGCCGATCCCGGTAGGTGTGGACCCTCCCGAATCAGATGCTGATGCCGGATCACTGTTCGCGGCTTCAGCACAACAGAGCAGCACGGAACCGGACAGACCGAGCACAGCGCCGGCCGCCCACCGGCCCGTAAATCTTCGCTTGTCGACAATCCGTTCAATGACGGCGGAGGCGAGGGGAGCTGAACCGATGGAGACAACTGTCCCGACCGCCACCCCGGCCAGGTGCATGGAAGAGTAGAAGGCCAGCGGGTACGCCGCGACGGCCACCGATCCCAATGCCACCGTGGGCCACTGACCGCGCAGGGATGGCGAAAACGCGATGATCTGTCGGGCCGCGATCGCCGCCTGGAGCAGGCCGCCGAGGCCCATTGCTATCGCCCCGATGGCGAGGGGGCTTACTTCGGGGGCGAATGTGGCCGCGGTTCCCGTTGTGCCCCACAACACCGAGGCGGCCAGCACATGCAACGCACCCCACGAGCTCCCTCTCAAACCTGCAGTCTTCACAGGCTGGCGACCAGGGTGGCCGCGATCTGCCGGGCTTCCTGGATACAGCGGTCGTTGCCCTCAAGGCCCGCCCGGGCCATTGACCCTTCAAGCAGGAACGCCAGATGCCGGGCGATTGAACCCGCCTGCTCGGGTGAATGCGGGAGGAGTTCGGCAACATGCTCCGATAACAACGCTTCGACCTGCTCCTTGTGGCGGCGAACCACCGACCTCCCGGGATCCCCGGCAGGCAGCTCGGCTGCAGCGTTCAGCAGGCCACAACCCCGAAAGCCGTGCTCGTACGCCAGATCGGCGTGATCCGCATAAGCATCGAAGACCGCGAGGACTCGCTCCCTGGGGCTACTCGCCCTATTCAGCCTTATCCGATACAGCCCCAACCACTCCTCATGGCGGGCACTCAGGTACGCCGTCACCAGCTCAGCTTTCGAGGCGAAATTGTTGTAGAGGCTCTTCTTAGCCACGCCCGCTTCGGCGGTAATGGCGTCAATTCCCGTGCCGGCCAGGCCGTCTGCATAGAAGCGCCGGGAGGCCGCCGCAATCAGTGCTTCGCGAGCAGGCCGCCTGGGAGGGCCGTTTCTCGGTGTCATCTGCTTCTCGGACATGAACGAACCTCGATAGGTAGGCAGGACAGTAGGTAGCCCAGTCTACCTAGTCTCCTTGCCGCCGCCACTACGAAACCGCGGAAGAGGTGCGAGGGAGCCTGATGCGTCGGGCCCAGTGAAGGTTCGCGCATCGCGGGACGACAACGAGGGCATGCGCGCTAATGCCTGCTGCACGTCGAGTGGTTCCAGAAAAACTGGGCCTGGTCTAGCCTTCGCGCGCGGCAGAGACTGCTCTCTGGCCGGCTCCCGCCCCGTTGACCTCCTCAAGACCAACCCCTCTCCCCTGCTTCACGCGCTGGAAGCCAAGGGCCGGGGAGAGGTGCCCGATCGGTGACCGGACTGGTCAGGGTGCGGGCTCGACCAGCTCCGGGCCGTTGTTGCGGACGCTGTTGACCCGGTCGGTGACGACCCGCGGTGTCAGGACCGGTTCAGGGATGGCGTCCAGCAGCTCCTGCACATCGGCCTTGTCCGTGGTTCCCGGGTTCAGCCAGTCCGCCCACATGTCCGGCGGGACGATGACCGGGGCCCTGTCGTGGACGTGGCCGAGGGAGTCGTGCGCCGTGGTGGTCAGAACGGTGCAGCTGAGCAGCCACCGGTGCGGATCGTCCTCGGGCAGGGAAGGGTCCGGCCAGAACTCGTAGAGTCCGGCGAAGGCCAGCAGCTCATCCTTCTCGGAATAGAGGTAGTTCGGAATCTTCTTTCCGTCCGGGGTTTTCTGCCACTCGTAGTAGCCCTCTGCCGGGACCAGGGCGCGGCGCCTGACGGCCGCCTTGCGGAACGAGGGCTTGTCCAGGATCGTTTCGCTGCGGGCGTTGATCAGCTTCGAGCCGGTCTTGATGTCCTTGGCCCAGGACGGAACGAGACCCCACCGGGCGATCAGCAGCCGGCGCTCCACCGAATCCTCGTCCAGCTGCTCGGTGATGATCGGAACGTCCTGGGTCGGCGCGACATTCCAGCTCGGCGGCGGCGGGCTGCCCTCCACCTCCCGGGCATCAAAATAGCTCAGGAGATCCCCGGTGGCCTTTGACATCACGTATCTGCCGCACATGAATCTATTCTGCCGCAAGGGGCTGGACACATAGTGAGAAGCAGTGGATACAGGAAGCGACACTGATTGTCGCTGCCAAGTCGAAGTCCCGCAGGCCAGTCGGGGAAGACACAGGCGGTGAGGCCGGAACCGAACTTATTTTGTCGGCCTCTGCTTCGCCGGAAACAACTGGGCCGCCAGGTTTGGCGGCTGCTGCGTCGGAGCACCCCGGGGAGATGGTCCATGTGGACCTCAAGAAACTGGGGCGCATCCCTGATGCCCGGACCCGCAGATGTTCTTGGCCCCATCCTGGAAATGATGACCTGGGTGGGGTTCGTCCCCGGCATTCCGCTGCTGGTCGCCGGTTATGTGATGGCCAAAAACCGCTGCCTCTGGATTAGCACCACCGCCGAGGTTTTCCGCTGGTCCGACGGGAAGAACACTCCTCACCTTTCCGTGCGCCCGCCGGGGAAACCCGAGGACTGGAGCCAGACAGTGAAGTTGTGCTGCATTACGACGCATGCCACCCGGCCCGGTGGCGCCTCGGCCCTCAGCGGCACGATAACACCGTCATGACTATGGGATGGATCCTGACGACGGTCGGAATTGTGTGCACTGTGGCCGGCGTCGTTCGGATGATGTTCTAACGCCGAGACCCGGCGTGCGGCCCCGCTGCCTGAGATCTGTCCCACAGCAAGCGGAGTTTCAACGACCATGACACGCCCATTCCCGCCTGCGCCGGCGCCGCCCGAAAACACCGCCCGCGTAGGATTCGTCAGTAAGACACGACGCGCCAACGTCGCCTGCGAACCGGTCAAAACAGCGGGAGGTCAGCGAATATGCGAAGGACGCACATCCACAATTCACTCCATCCTGCCGGCATTTCCG
>JAODMS010000204.1 GCA_025464925.1 Arthrobacter sp. | reverse complement strand
GAATGGTCGGAACGTGACCGCTTCCTGCTCTCCACCGGCCACTACGCCATCGGGCACTACGCAGCCCTCGCCGAGGCCGGAATCATCCCGGTCGGGGAACTGGACACCTACGGCTCGGACGATTCCCGGCTGCCGATGTCCGGGATGTCCACCTACACCCCCGGGATGGAAATCTCCGGCGGCTCACTCGGCCACGGCCTCTCCATCGCCGTGGGCATCGCCCTGGGACTACGGCATCAGGGCTCCGCGGCGAGGATCTACAACTTCCTTTCCGACGGCGAACTGGACGAGGGCTCCACCTGGGAGGCCGCCATGGGCGCACACCACCACCAGCTGGGCAACCTGACCGCGATGGTGGACATCAACGCCCTGCAGGCCGATGGCAAGACCGACACCGTGCTCCGCACCGAACCCGTCACGGAAAAGTGGGAAGCCTTCGGCTGGTACACCCAGCGCGTGGACGGCAACAACATGGCCGAACTCCTGCGGGCTTTCGACAACGCCGCGGCCCAGGCGGCCGCGGACGGGCGTCCCTCCGTCATCCTGTGCGACACGAAAGTCGGACGCGGCGTCCCGCTGCTGGAAGAACGCGAGAAGGCGCACTTCATGCGCATCGAGGAACACGAATGGCAGCTCTGCCGCGGGCAGCTGACCGCCGGATACCAAGGAAAGGCCACCCGATGAGCACCACCACCGCACCCAAGCTGAAGACCTCGGCCATGATCGCGTCCTTCGCGGACGCGGGCCAGAAAACGAGTTCGGCCCCGTTCGGGCACGCCCTCGTCAAGGCCGCCCAGGAGAACGACAAGATCGTCGGCCTCACCGCGGACCTGGGCAAGTACACAGACATGCACATTTTCGCCCAGGCCTTTCCGGAACGGTTCTTCCAGATGGGCATGGCCGAACAGCTACTCTTCGGCGCCGCGGCCGGCATGGCGGAGACCGGCTTGGTGCCCTTCGCCTCGACCTATTCGGTCTTCGCGGCCCGGCGCGCCTACGACTTCCTCTGCCTGGACAGCGCCGAACCGAACCTGAACGTCAACATCGTCGGCGGGCTCCCGGGCCTGACCACCGGCTACGGGCCCAGCCACCAGGCCACCGAGGACATGGCGATCTTCCGCGGTATGCCCAACCTGACCATCGTGGACCCGTGCGACTCGATCGACATCGAGCAGGCAGTCCCGCAGCTCGCGGCCAGCGACGGACCCACCTACCTGCGCCTGCTGCGCGGCAACGTTCCCACCGTCCTGGACGAATACGACTACACCTTCGAGCTCGGCAAGGCTAAGGTGCTCCGCGGCGGCAACGACGTCGTCTTCATCTCCAGCGGGCTGATGACCATGCGCGCGCTCCAGGCGGCCAAGGCCCTGGCGGCACACAACGTGGACGTCGCCGTCGTCCACGCCCCCACGATCAAACCGTTCGACGCCGCCACCGTCCTGGCCGAGATCAACACCGACCGACTGGCGGTCACGCTGGAGAACCACAGCGTTGTCGGAGGCCTCTTCGAAACCGTCGCCTCCAGCGTCGTCACCGCAGGCCTGGGCAAACGTGTCGTACCGATCGCCTTGCCGGACGCGTTCCTCGACGCGGGCGCCCTGCCCACCCTCCACGAACGCTACGGACTCTCCGTGCAACGGATCGTGGCGAAGGTCCTCGCGGAGCTCGGCTAAAACCGCAAAGCGGCAGCAGCGCGGGCGGGACCCCTACCTGTTCCGCGCTGCTGGCCGTAAGATCAACGCATACCACTGTAAACAGTCAACCCCTGACATTGAGGAACGATGATGGCCGGAGCACCCGCAGCCCTGCTGGGACTGCAAAAGAAGAACCTCCGCGAGCAGGCGCTGTCGGCGTTGCGCACCGCCATTACAAGCGGCGAGCTGGCACCGGGGCGGCATCTGGTCGAAACCGAGCTGTCGGAGATGCTCCAAATCAGCCGTGGAACCCTCCGCGAAGCCCTGCGCCAACTCGAGCAGGAAGGCTTGCTCTCCGCCGGACCACGCGGCCGCCTCTCCGTCCGCCACCTCGACACCAAGGAAATCCGCGACATCTTCGCCGTACGGGCTGCCCTCGAAACTTTGGCCGCCCGCACCCTGTGCGAGCTTCCGGATCGCGCTCGTGCCATTGAGTCCCTACATCAGGCAATTGACGTTATGGAGGGTGCGCAGGAGGCCTCATTGGAGGAGCGGATCGAATCTGACATGGAATTCCACCGCACTCTTTGCCGGCTGGCCGGCAACGAAACCCTGCTGCACTCCTGGAACTCCCTCGAAGGTTCCATCCGGATGTCCATCATGTTTGCCGGCCTTGAAAAAGGCGTCAGGAACATGAGCGTGGACCGGCACCGCGACATCGTGGCCGCCATTGAAACCGGCGACGCATCCCTGGTCCGCAAAACCATGCGCGAACACATGGACACCGCGGCCGACACCCTGGTGGCCTAGGGCTGCCGCTCTGCCCAGAGGGCTCGTCTGCCCGAGCCCTCGTGCATGACTCCATAGCGCTTCAAGGCTGATTGCTCCGACGCCCGGCTCCTGGACGCCCTCCGCTACGACCCGGCCGCCTCCGGGGCGCCCTCAATCTACTTCCGACCGGAAATGGGGCACGTATGTGCCCAGCCAGCTGATCCATATGGCGGACGGGAAGCAGATATGGTGCCGTACCGCCGACTTCAATACCGCCCGGCTCGCCAGCCTGCTGCTGTGTTGAGGTGGGGTGGTCGTCCTGATCGTGCTCATCCGCGGCTTTTTCAGCTACGGTACGGAATCCCACGGATCATGGAGTGCCGGTTAAATGGCTCAGGCCCCGACGTGGTGTCGGGGCCTGGGCGTTTTTAAGTGTTGTCCGGCGGTGTCCTACTCTCCCACACCCTCCCGGGTGCAGTACCATCGGCGCTGTGGGTCTTAGCTTCCGGG
>JAODMS010000193.1 GCA_025464925.1 Arthrobacter sp. | reverse complement strand
GTGGAGATGGGGGGAATTGAACCCCCGTCCGATGTCGTGTTGTCAGGGCTTCTCCGGGCGCAGTTTGCGTTGGATTTTCTCGGCCCCAGCCACGCTGCAAACAGCTGGCTGATCCGGGCCCAGTCATCTAAGAGTCCCGTTCACCCCGATGACGGGGGTAAACAGCAGTGGCTATCTAAATGACGCCAGGATCCGGGGCAATAGCAACCTCGGGCTGACGGACTGTCTTACTGCTTAGGCAGCGAGAGCGAAGTCAGTTCGTTTTGATTCGGCACTTATTGGTTTGCAGACAGCGTTTACGAGATAATTCTGCATCCTCGGCCCGCTTCACCTGTCGCGACTAACATCGTCGAAACCGATCATCCCCGTATTTTTTTATCAACCCGGTCCGGATACCCGCGGTATCAGCGCCTATCCTTCCCGGACTATCTAGCATAACGCACGCCGGCCCGGAAACATTCCCCGGCCTGTCAGCGGTGCGTCAGCGGCGGTTCCGTTCGCGCATGACGCGCAAGGCCTCGCGCTTGTCCTGCTGCTCCCGCAACGTCTGGCGCTTGTCGTATTCCTTCTTGCCGCGTGCGACGCCGATCTCGACCTTCGCCCGGCCGTCCAGGAAGTACAGCTGCAGCGGCACGATCGTGAAGCCCGATTCGCGGATCTTGTGGGAGATCTTGGTGAGCTCGTCCCGGTGCAGCAGCAATTTGCGACGCCGGCGTGCGGCATGGTTGGTCCAGCTCCCCTGGTGGTACTCGGGAATATGGATGCCCTCCATCCACAACTCGTCGTTGTAGAAGGTGCAGAAGCCATCGACCATGGAGGCGTGGCCCTCGCGCAGGGACTTCACTTCCGTGCCCATCAGGGCGATGCCGGCCTCGTACGTGTCCAGGACGTGGTAGTCGTGCCGGGCCTTGCGGTTGGTGGCCACTACCTTACGGCCACTTTCTTTAGGCACGGTAGAACTCCTCGGATCTCTTGGCGGCTCAGTCCGGCCGGTGTGGCGCGGAGTTCCTCCAGTTTACGGCAGAGCGGCCACGCGGGCTGATGGCCTCTGCCGGTGCGGGTCAGAGCAGGTTTATCGGGTTCACGGCCGTGCCGTTGAGCCAGGTCTCGAAGTGCGAGTGACAGCCCGTGGAGTTGCCGGTGGTTCCCGAATACGCAATCAGCTGCCCCTGGCTGACCTGCTGCCCGGGCGATACCGTCACGCTGCTGTTGTGGTAGTAAATCGTGGTCAACGAGTTGCCCTGGACCACGCCGTGCGAAATCTTCACATTGTTGCCGCCGCCGTCGTTGCCCCAGCCGGCCGAGAAGACCGTGCCGGCCGCAGCGGCGTAGACGGGCGTGCCGCAGGCGGCACCGAAGTCGAGACCGGTGTGCATGTAGCCGCCCTGGCCGTAGAAGTCGATGGTTCCGGGCGGCGTTGCGCGCCAGCCAAAGCCGGAGCTGATCGGGACGCCTGCGGCGAAGGGGTTCCGGAGGCCAAAAGCCGACGGCGACCCCTGGACCGCGACGTATGGCTGGACGGCCGCGCCGCGGGCGCGTGCCGCGGCCGCGGCTGCCTCGGCGATCCGCCGCTGCTCGGCTTCCCAGGCCTCGCGCAGCTTCCGGTCCCGTTCGACGATTTCCGCGGCGACGGTATCCTGCTGGGACTTGACCTGGGCCAGCTGGCCCTGGATGGCGGGCTTGGCCGCCTGCAGCTCGGCGTCGAGCCGGGTGGTGTCGGCGATGAGCTTGTCCACCTGGGCCTTCTTGGCTTCGGCTTCGTCGCGGGCGGCCTTTTCCCTGGCCAGGGCGGCGTCCGCCTTCGCCTTGAGGTCCGTGATTTCGGCTTCCACGGCAACCAGCCTGGCCTGCGAGTTGACGTTGGTGGCATTTTGCTGGGTCAGCTTGTCCATGGCGGAGTTCTGGCTGCGCATCGCCTGGTCGGCCAGGTCGATGGTGTCGGTCAGGCTGCCGCCCTTGCTCGAGCCGAAGAACAGCGACAGGTTGGACGGGACACCGCCGGACTTGTAGGCCTGCGTGGCGATCTGGCCGATCAGCTTCTTCGTGTCCGCGATCTTCTGCTTGTCCGACTCCAGCTGCTGGGTGATCTTGGCTTTGTTCTGCTGCGCGAGGTCCACGCGGGCTGCCAGCGCCTCCACTTCCTTGACCGCCCCGGCCACGCGTCCCTGCGCCTCCAGCAGTGCCTGCTGGGCTCCGGGCAGCTGGCCCCGGTACAGCACGAGGTCCCCTGCGGCCTGGGCGATCCGGGCATCCACGAATTCGAGGGAATGCTGGACCCGGGCCGCTTCGTCCCGGAGGGCCGCCTGCTGGTCCTCGAGGGTGTCTGCGAATGCCACCGGGCCCGAGGCGCTTACGGTCGCCGCGAGGGCCAGCGCCAGCGTAGCGCTGATCATCCGGCTGCGGCTCCCGAGCAGTCGGACCCGCAGGGAGGGTAGGTCCAGCGGTCTCATAGACGTTCCTCTTTCGATGCGCACAGCTAGACCTTCAGGTATCGGCGGAGGGTCAGCAGGGATGATGTTCCGGCCAGCAGGACGCCCAGGCCGATCAGGGCAGGGACCAGGATGAGTGTCTGGCCGGGTGAGATGAAGGCGGTGTCCGGGTACTGCTTGGACAGGTACTCGCCGAGGAAGAAGTGGGCCGCTGCCCACAGCGTGCCCGAGGCGAGGGCTGCACCGATCACGGCCGCAATGACGCCCTCCAGGATGAAGGGCAGCTGGATGAGCGCCTTGGATGCCCCCACCAGACGCATGATGCCCGTTTCACGGCGGCGGCTGAAGGCGGAGAGCCGGATGGTGGTCGCGATCAGGAGGATGGCGCAGACAATCATCACGCCGGCGATACTCACCGCTACCAGGGAGGCCGCGTTCATCGCGGAGAAGAGCCGCTCGAGGAGCTGGCGCTGGTCGATCACGGTTTCAACCCCGGCCTGGGAGGAGAACGTCTCGCTGATGATCTGGTACTTCTCCGGGTCCTTCATGTTGATCCGGAACGAGGCCGGCAGCTGGTCCGGCGTCACCGAGTCGACGATGGGGGAATTGGAGAACTGTTCCTTGAAATGCCCGTAGGCGTCTTCCTTGGACTCAAACTGGAAATCGTTCACGTACTGGGCCACCGCGGGCGACTCCAGGAGGACCCGCAGGTTCTCCTGCTGTTCCGGCGTGGCCGGGCCGGTGGCGCAGCCGGCCGCCGTCGAACCGTCGCTGCACAGGAAGATGGCCACCTGGACTTTGTCGTACCAGTAGCCCTTCATCTGGTTGATCTGCAGCTGCAGCATGCCGGCAGCGCCGACGAAGGTCAGGGACACGAAGGTCACCAGGATGACGGAGACCACCATGGACAGGTTGCGGCGCAGGCCGCTTCCGATCTCGCCGAGGACGAATGCAAGCCTCACAGCTGGCCCTCCCCTGCGGTTTCGTAGGGCGGGGCATCCGCCGCGGGCCCGTGGTCCCGGCCGCTGGCGTCCCGGAGCCGACGCGACGCTCCCACGACCGGAATCATGGAGGTGTACAGGGCCCTGGCCTCGTCACGGATCACGACGCCGTGGCGGAGTTCGACGACGCGCTTGCGCATCTCGTTGACGATGTCGTCGTCGTGGGTCGCCATCACGACGGTGGTGCCGTTCTGGTTGATCTTGTCCAGCACGCCCATGATGCCCATGGAGGTGGTCGGATCGAGGTTTCCCGTCGGCTCGTCGGCCAGCAGGATGCCGGGACGGTTGACGACGGCGCGGGCGATCGCCACGCGCTGCTGCTCGCCACCGGAAAGTTCGTGCGGCAGGCGGTTTTCCTTGCCCTCGAGGCCGACCGTCTTGAGGACCTCCGGGACGGTGTCGCGGATGACGCTGCGGCTCTTGCCGATGACCTGCATCGCGAAGGCGACATTGGCGAATACGTTCTTCTGCGGGAGCAGCCGGAAGTCCTGGAAGACGACGCCGATCCCCCGGCGGAGCCTGGGCACGCGCCAGCTGGAAATGTTTGCTACGTTCTGCCCGGCTACGTAGACGGCTCCGGAGGAGGCGCGGTCCTCCTTGAGGACCAGGCGCAGGAAGGTCGACTTGCCGGACCCCGAGGCGCCGACCAGGAAGGCGAATTCACCACGGTTGATCTCCAGATTGATCGAGTCCAGTGCAGGACGCGCATTCTGGTCGTAGACCTTGGTGACATTTTCGAAACGGATCATGGCCCTTAGTACCCTGCAGGCCACGGCTGTTTAGTGCCCGGTTCTGCTGCCGGCGCAAGGGCTTTCGTTTGGGGGAAGTAGAGCTCCGGCTCCTCGACTATACGCAGGGGAACCTGCGGATCGGCCGGAGCGGCGGGGTGTGTCGCGCGGGGCGCCTGCCCGCGGGCCGCGCCGCACAGGCCCTGGACTGTCCGGGCGGTTACTTGTCGGCGTTCCGGTTGTCGGTCCGCCAGCGGATGCCGGCGTCGATGAAGTCATCGATCTCACCGTCGAACACTGCCGAGGTGTTGCCGACCTCATGCTCGGTGCGGAGGTCCTTGACCATCTGGTAGGGATTGAGCACGTAGGAGCGCATCTGGTCGCCCCAGGAGGCCTTCACATCGCCGGCGAAGGCCTTCTTCTCCGCGTCCTCCTGCTCCTTCTTGAGCAGCAGCAGGCGGGACTGCAGCACGCGCAGGGCCGCGGCACGGTTCTGCAGCTGGGACTTCTCGTTCTGCATCGACACGACGGTGCCGGTGGGGAGGTGGGTCAGGCGGACGGCGGAGTCGGTGGTGTTGACCGACTGGCCGCCCGGCCCGGACGAGCGGAAGACGTCCACCCGGATCTCGTTGTCCGGAATGTCGATGGAGTCCGTCTGCTCGATCAGCGGGATCACTTCGACGGCGGCGAACGAGGTCTGGCGGCGGCCCTGGTTGTCGAAGGGGCTGATCCGGACCAGCCGGTGGGTGCCGGCCTCGACGCTCAGGGTGCCGTAGGCGTACGGGGCCTTGACCTCGAAGGTGGCGGACTTCAGGCCGGCTTCTTCGGCATAGGAGGTGTCCATGATGGTGGTCGGGTAGCCGTGGCGTTCGGCCCAGCGCAGGTACATCCGCATCAGCATTTCGGCGAAGTCCGCGGCGTCCACGCCGCCGGCGCCGGACCGGATGGTGACCACGGCTTCGCGTTCGTCGAACTCGCCGGACAGCAGCGTCACGACCTCGAGCTCCGTCAGGGCCTTCCGGACCGATTCCAGCTCGGTGGCGGCTTCCCCCATGGAGGCGGCGTCGTCCTCGTCCTGGCCAAGTTCGACGAGGACTTCGAGGTCGTCGATCCGCGAGGCCAGGGAGTCCAGGCGTGCCAGCTCGGACTGGCGGTGCGAGAGCCTGGAGGTGATCACCTGCGCGGCCGCGGGGTCGTCCCAGAGATTGGGTTCGCCGGCCCGTTCGCTCAGTTCAGCGATGTCTTCCTTGAGCGCCTCGACGTTCGAAACGTTTTCGATGGAGGCATAGGTGGCGCGCAGCGCGCGGATTTCAGCGGGAAAATCGATGTTTGCCATGGTTTTTTAAGCCTACGCTATCCGTCCTGTCCGGCCCGACCGTGCGCGCTTATGCTCGAAAGCACGTCGCTTAGCGCTCGACCATTAGCGCTCTCCGGTGCGAACCCCGCCTTCACAGCCGGATCAGTACACTGTCTAGCATGGCGACGACAAATCGTTCTTCTGCCTGGAGTCTCCGCCGATTCCTTCGCGGGCTCTTGCACGGGCCCCTCCCGGCGGAGGACGCGGCGCGTCGGGTCTCGGCGTTCGTCTACGGTGACGTCCTTGTGCTTGCGGCCCTCGTGGCCCTTGACCCGGAGGACCTGAACGGGCCCAAGGCGGTGGCATATGTCGTGGGTACAGGCGTGTCGACGTTTGTGGCACACGTGCTCGCGGAGTCGGTTGGCTTCGGCGTGCGCACCGATCAGTCCCTTACCCGGGAACACCTACGGCACGAGCTGCGTGATTCCCTTCCCATTATCTCCGCGACTTCCCTTCCGGCGCTGCTGATGATCGCGGCCCTGCTGGGATGGCTGGAAACCGTTTCCGCACTGCAACTCGGGATAGGCGTGACCGTGTTCCGGCTGGCCGCACTCGGCTGGGTAGTGGGGCATCTGCGGCGGAGACGCGCCTCGGGGCGCACTTTTCTCTCTGGAGTGCTGCTGGCTCTCGCCGGCGGGGGTGCCGCCGTCCTGAAGTGGTGGCTGACGCACTGACCGGCATCCGGGCGGAGCGGCCAGCGGTGCTAGGTACAACAGCTGGGATTTTCGGAAGCTACCCCAGGCGGCGGCCGGAGCGGCCGGGTTTGCCCGCAGCATCGTTCAGGCAATTGTTCAAGGTGATTGCGGCGTCGATGAGTGCGAGGTGCGTGAACGCCTGCGGGAAATTGCCGAGCTGTTCACCGGTGGCGGCGATCTCTTCGGAGTACAGGCCGAGATGGTTGGCATACGTCAGCATCTTCTCGAAAATCAGGCGTGCGTCATCAACGCGGCCCGCCCGTGCCAGGGCATCCACGTAGAGGAAACTGCACATGGAGAACGTACCCTCGTCGCCGCGGAGCCCGTCGGGAGACGCGCTCGGGTCGTAGCGGTAGACCAGGCTGTCAGACACCAGCTCGGTATCCATCGCGCGGAGGGTTGACTGCCACATGGGATCCTCGGGCGCCACGAAGCCGACCTGTGGCATCTTCAACAGGGAAGCGTCGAGAACCGTATCGCCGTATTGCTGCACGAATGCCCCACGTTCGGCGTTCCAGCCCTTATCCATGATCTGGTTGTAGATCGCGTCCCGCTCGGCAGTCCACCGCGCCAGAGGCGCCGGCCGGCCATGCGCCGTCGCGAGCCGGATCGCGCGGTCGAACGCGACCCAGCACATCAATCTCCCGTAGGTGAAGTCCTTGCGACCGCCCCGGGTCTCCCAGATTCCCTCGTCCGGCCGGTCCCAGTTCTCGGCGAGCCACTCCAGCACTGCGCAAATGGCGAGCCATCCGGGCTGGCCGAGCCCGACGCCGAAGCGGTCGATGTAGTGGATGGCGTCGAGCGCTTCGCCGTAGATGTCCAGTTGAAGTTGCCCGGCAGCTCCGTTCCCGATCCGCACCGGGTATGAGCCGCGGTAGCCCTCCCAGTCGGCCAAGACCTCCTCGTGGAGTTCGGGGCTGCCGTCCACCCGGTACATGATGTCCAGCGGGCCAGTGTCGCCGTCCAGTGGCTCGGTAACCCGGTCGTGGAGCCACTGGCTGAAGGCGATAGCCTCCTCCACGAAACCCATCCGAACCAGCGTGTGTACCGAGAAGGATGCGTCCCGCACCCAGGTGAACCGGTAATCCCAGTTGCGTTCCCCGCCAATCTCTTCCGGCAGGCCGGCGGTGGGAGCGGCCACCAAGGCCCCGGTCGGCGCATAAGTCAGCAGCTTCAAGGTGATGGCCGACCGTTCCAGCACCTCGCGCCAGCGCCCGGCGTAGGTGGACTGGCTCAACCAGTTCTGCCAGAAGTGCGCGGTGGCGTCTGCCAGCCGCTGGGCGTCAGCGGGACGCATCATCCGTGGCGCAACATCCGGACCCGTCTCCAAAACGACGCCGCGCATCTGGCCTTCCTCCAGACTCAGAGAGAGGTGCAGGTCGCCTTCGGCTGTGGCGTCATGCCGGCTAGGCTGCTCGTCCCCCTCCTCGCAGATGCGGCTGAGGGCCAGCCGGGTTTCGCCGGCATCGAAGACCGCGCCATCGTCGCTGACGCTCAGGTGGTGGGTCTGCCGGCCGTAGTCGAACCGGGGAGCCACCTCGATGCCGAACGAGATCCGGCCCCGCACGCATTTCAGCATCCGGACCAGGCGATGCCCTCCGCTGGGCGACTTGCCGGTCGTCGGCATGAAGTCAACCAGTTCACCGACCCCATCCTTCGTCAGGAACCGCGTGATGAGGGTCGCCGTGTCGGGAAGGTAGAGCTGCTTCGTGGCGAACGCTTCGTCGAGAGGCCGGGTGCTGAAGTGACCGCCGCGGGCATGGTCCAGCAGGGACGCGAAGATGCTGGGTGAGTCGAAGCGCGGACTGCAAAACCAATCAAGCGTGCCGTCGGTTGCGACCAGCGCCGCTGTTTGCAGATCACCGATGAGACCGTGGTCGGCGATCAACGGGTATTCGTTCATGGCGATCTACTCCTCGGGTACCGAATTTGTCCTCACGGCGTGTGATGCGCGGGTGGCTTTGGTTTAGCCGAGTTTGTGCCAGGAGGCGGGGCCTGCCGAGCCGGCCGGGTACGTCTCCAGCGGCACCTCATTCTTTGCCCATGCATCGAGGACGGGGGCGACGATCCGCCAGAGTTCAACCGCCACGTCCCCGCGCACGGACAGTGAGGGCTTCCCGTCGAGGATTCCCGCCAAAACTTCTCCATAGGCGAGCAGCGCACCGGGTCCGAACTCCGCGACGAGCTCCGCTCGTTCAACCGTGGTCGGGTCCCCCTGTCCGTTAATGTTGATCTCCAGCGACATTCCGTCGGGCCCCAGCAGTATCCGCAGCCTGGTCGGGTCGGTGGCACCCGTGAGCCCGGTCGGGATGTGTTGGGCCGGCTTGAACGTGACCACGATCTCGCGGCGCCGCTTCCCGAGCGCCTTGCCGGAGCGCAGCGTGAACGGGACGCCCGCCCAGCGCCAGGAGTCCACCTCGAAGGTGACCTCCGCGAGGGTCTCGGTGTTGCGGGACGCGTCGACTCCCGCCTCCTCGTCGTACGCGGGAACCGGGCGGCCGTCCACGACGCCGGTGCCGTACCTCGCGCGCCTGCTCGATTCCGCGGGGCTGTCACCGCGTACCCGCGTTGCACGCAGTACCGCACCCATGGCCTCGCGAATGTCCCCGGTCCCCAGCCTCGACGGCGCCTCCATTGCCAGCACCGCCAATACCAGAAGCAGATGGCTCTGGATCATGTCCCTCAGGGCCCCTGCCTTGTCGTAATACCCGGCGCGACCCTCGAGGGCGAGGCTTTCGTCGTACACCACGTCGACGCGTTCCACATGCTGGGAATTCCATAACGGCTCGAAGATGCGGTTCGCGAAGCGCAGACCCACGAGGTTGAACACCGTCGACCGTCCCAGAAAGTGGTCTACCCGGTGGATCTGGTCCTCCGGGAGGAGCTTGGCGAGCTGTTCATTGAGCGCCACGGCGCTGTCGCGCCCGGTGCCGAACGGCTTCTCGAAGGCGAGTATCGTTCCCGCAGGCACGTCGATGTGCTCGAGCGCCGCTGCGGCACGTGCGGAGACCGCGGGGGGAAGCGCGAAGTACAGGGCGGGCGCCCCATCACACGCCGCGAAGATGCGCCTGAGGTCGGCCGGGTCGGTCACGTGGGCGGAAACGTACGTGGCGCCTTGGAGCACTGAGTCTACGGCCGGTCCGGATGCGTTCTCCGTCCCGAACGATGCCCGCACGACGGACCTCCAGTGGGCATCGGTCCAATTTTTCCCTCCGGCACCCACCAGTTGGACCCGCCGTTCGGGTTGTTCGGTCAGGAGGTGGCCAAGGGCCGGCAGGAGCAGCCGGGACGAGAGATCTCCCGAGGCGCCCAGAATCACTAGGTCGCTCACCCGCTGGCTCCGGCCAGCGCGCTGTGTCCCGTCGGGAGCGAGTTGCCCGGATGTCGACTCATTGCCTGTGGGCAGCATCAAAACCTCGGCTCAGCTTAGAGCGCTGCAATCATCGTCAAGATGACGGGCACCCGGGGGCGGCTCAGGAGATCGAACGAGTCGAGTCGATCGGAGTTGACTGCTGGACGGAGCAGTCAGGTCGTGGCGCTAGTCCCGGTACCGATTATGTTCCTCCCGCCGCGGGCCGGTCAACCGCAATCAGATCCTGGCGCCACCCGGCGGGACCTTGGAGCGCGTGCCCACCCTCCGGGGCTAATGACAGGGGCCGAGAACCGCCGGATGATGAACTGAGATGCTGAGAGGGCTCCACTACTGGTGGTGGTAGCGGATGGCGCCGTTTCCTGGCCTCGTTGCTCGCTTCGAGGAGCGACTCCACGCCTCCAGGCTAGGTCCGGGGCCGAACGAAGGAGGGTTCAATGGGACCGGAACCATTGGATTCTGATCTCCTTCCTGCCCTGCCCCGCGCCACCTCCGTCCCGCTCGCCCCAGGCGGTGCGAGCAGGCCCCGGCAGCAGCACGCCGAGGGCATGACGTGCCGTCAGGGGGCCGCCCAGGCCAGGTGATCGCCGCGTGCTGACCATCGTCGCCGGCCTAGTGGCGGTCGCCCTCGCCGGGGCGATGAGCACCGTGCCCGCGAGCGCGGCCATCTTGATTCTGCTCTCCCCGAATCCCCGCCGCGGCGCCCTGCCCTTCCTGATGGGCAGCGTTGCCGGATCGATCGTGGTCGTCGGCCTGTCGGCGGTCGGGCTGCACTTCCTGCCGGCCAGGCCGGATCTGGATCAGGACGTCTGGCCGGCAGTGCTTGGCCTGTTGATCGGTGCATTTCTCGTTGGCTACGCCGTTTACCTTTTCGGGCACAGGAGCCAGAGGGACGGCCCCGTGCTCGGTAACGTCAAAACCAGGCTCCGTTCTGCCCGCCCCTGGAAATTCGTGGCCCTGGGCCTGGGCCTGAATCTACGCCCGAAGGCGATCCTGCTCGCCGTGACCGCCGGTGCGCTGATCAACGTCCATGAACTGCCGCTGCTCCAAGGAACCCTGTTCGTCCTCGCCTACGCTGCCGCCGCTCAGTCAGCCGTCGTCGTACCGATCGCCGTATGGATGCACAGCCCGGAGCGTGCCGAAGTGGCGCTGACGGCCTTGGATGCGTGGCTGCAGCGAAACGGCGGCACAATTGCAGCAATCACGGTGCTGGCGATCGGGGTGTTCGTTGCCTGCTACAGCGTCTTCCAGCTCTGATCAAACAACCCAGGCGCCCGGCCCGCCACAACGCGCCATGTACGAGCCAAAGGAGATAGTTTCCGGCTCCCGTGGCGGCCGCGACGGAGCAGATCCGGCCCGGTTGTGGTGCTCGGGGGCAGACACGGCGGAGTACACGGGGCACCAACGAGGGCCTTGTGACCCTCTTGACGATTGTTCGACGCTGCGGCCATACTGTGCGAATAGCTGACTTGAAGTTAACTTCGTCGAGAATCTGTCCGACGAGCCGAACGGCCACCGCGCAAATCCCGCGCCGTAATTGGCTTCGGCTGTTGCGATCCCTGTCGTTGGAAGATTCAGGGCAATGTGGGCTTCGAGCCGGAGTCACGCCCTCTCTGCCCAAGTGCCTTTCGATGTCTGTCAGGCGGCGCGCCGCGGTCAACCCACTGCGGCCAGCAGCACCAGCCATTTCACGGTGAGGGCCTTCGGGCTTAAGGGTGGAAACTCTCCTGCAGGATTAACCGGCGACGAATGAGTCGAGGAGACCAGCATGTCTACCGAAGTGAACCTGAACACTCTCCTTCCGGCCGAATTCGATTCGCTGCCGGTACTGGATACTAGCGATCCGAATCTCACGGTTGAGGGAAACAGTATCCTGGCCGAGCTGCGGGCCAGGGGTCCGGTCTGCCGGGTGGAGCCCATCGGCGCAGTCGGGCTGCTTCGCTGGGTGGATTGCGACGCGGTCCTCCGAGACTACAAGACCTTCTCGGCCGCCTTCCAGCGCCCGAGCGTGCCCGGCGCGGAGGAAGAAACGACGATCAACACACTCCTGCGCGAAGATCCTCCCAAACACACCCGCGTCCGCGTCCTGATGCAGCAGGCCTTCACCCCGGCGCGCGTAGCCGCGATGGAGCCTCACACAAGGGAAATCACCCGCAAGCTCATCGACGACATCATGAGTCGCGGCACCGGGTGCGACTTCCTCCATGAATTCGCGCTGCCCCTGCCCTCCACCGTGATGTCAGGCCTTTTGGGCGTCGATCCCTCGATGACGGAGACCTTCGCGCGCTGGGCCGCGTCAATGATGAGTATCGATACCGCGATTGCCATCAAGGACGACACGGCGCGGCAAAAGCGCTACGAAGAAATGGCCCGGGACGCGAAGGACATGGAGGCTTATCTGAAGGAGCGGATCGAGGAGCGCCGCATAGCGCCCCAGCAGGATCTCATTACCTACCTCATTCAGGCCTCCGAAGGCGGCGACCGGCTGACGGAGCGGGAAGCCTTGACCCTGATGAAGCTCGCCGTCATCGCCGGCAATGACCTTACGACGCAGGCCATCGCCCTGACGTTCAACAGCCTGCTCGATCACCCGGACCAGATGGAACTGCTCGCGAACGACCTCTCGCTGGCCGGCAATGCTTTCGAGGAAGGCCTGAGGTTTAACGGCCCGGTCGTTACCCTGCGGCGCCAGGCGCTGCGGGACGTGGAGATAGCGGGGGTGAAAGTGCCCAAGGGCTGCCTGGTGGCCCCGGTCGTCAGCTCGGCCAACCATGATGAAGCGGTCTTCGAAAACCCTGGAGTTTTCGACATCCGACGGGAGATCCCGCGGATTCTCAGTATGAGCAGCGGCAACCACCAGTGCATTGGACAGGGCCTCGCCCGCCTCGAGGGCCAGGTCGCGCTGGAGGAATGGTTCTCCAGCGTCTCGTCCTTCGAACGCGCGGGCGCCCCAACCTTGCTGGAAACTCTCGGCCTCAAGGGATTCGACATTCTTCCGGTAGCCTTCCGGCGCCGGCCGGTCCCGGTCCCGAAGGCGCCCGAAGAAAGCGTCATCCAGCAGGCGGCGACGGCGGAGAAGATCGCCGCCATGTCCGACCATGAGCTGGGACTGGACAAGCGCCAGAGCATAACCGTGAAGGTCGCTGGCCTCTGGGACGTCAGCAGCAATACGAAACTCTTCGCGCTGACCGACTCCGGCGGGGGTCTGCTTCCGATGTTCACACCCGGCAGCCACATTGTCGTCCACATGCGCGACGGCGGCAAGGTTCACCGGAACAGCTACTCGCTCATCAACGGCGGCTACGGCGGGGGCCTGGTTTACTTCATCGCCGTGCAGCTCGGTCGGGAGTCCAAAGGCGGCTCGAAGTACCTGCATGAGAAAGTCCAGCGCGGCGACGAATTGGCCATCTCCGTGCCCGCGAACTACTTCCCCACGGCCGAGCACGCGGTCAAGCACCTGCTGATCGCCGGCGGCATCGGCGTTACCCCGGCGCTTTCACACCGCTCCCATCTCAAGCTGCAGGAAGAGCGCGTGGAACTGCACTACACCTTCCGCAACGCCGAGACCGCCGCGTTCGTGCCGTTCCTGACGTTCCAGAGCGACCCGAATGTCTATCTTTACGACGGCAGCCAGGGCCAGAAGCTCGACATCCCCGCGCTTCTTCGCCGCCAGCCGGAAGGGACGCACGTCTACACCTGTGGCCCTCCGGGCATGATGGACGCCGCCGTCAAGGCCGCCGAAGACCTCGGCTGGCCGGAGGAAACGATCCACGTCGAACGTTTCGGCGCGGGCCCGGTCAAGGGCGACGAGCCATTCGAGGCCGTCTGCCAGCTGTCGGGCCAGACGGTCCAGGTTGGAGAAACCGTGAGCCTGCTCGATGCCTTGGAAGCGGCCGGCATCGAAATTCCGTTCGCCTGCCGCGCCGGCAGCTGCGGGAGCTGCCTGGTGGACGTTCGGGCCGGGACGGTCATCCACCGGGACACCGTGCTCTCCGCCGCCGAGCGGGCCAAGGGAGTCACCATGCTGGCCTGCGTTTCGCGGGGAAAGGGCACCCTGACCCTGAACGTCTGAGATCAAGAACCCTAGGGACCATTCCTCAAAGCCAGCTCAACAGTGAAGGAGGATCCCGAGATATGAAAGCCATCCGCTTCGTGGGCGTAAACCAGCCTGCGGAAATCATCGATGTGCCCGAGCCGCGGCCCGGGCCCGGCGAGGTGGTGGTCGCGGTCGAGGCCGCGGGGCTCTGCCACTCCGATCTGCACATCCTGGACGGTTCGTTTCCGGCTCCCGCGCCCATGACGCTGGGACACGAGGTCGCCGGCCGGGTGCTTGAGGTGGGTGCCGGTGTCGACGAGACCGGGCTGGAGGGGACGCGCTTTGTGCTGAAGGGAACCGGTCAGCGCGGCGGCCCGAGCCCCGGACTGGGGGGCGACGGCGGCCTGGCCGAGCGGGTGCTCATTCCGGCCAGCTTCCTGATGCCGGTCCCGGACGGAATCGGCATGGGACAGGCGGCCGTGGCCACCGACTCGGTCGCCACTGCCTACCATGCCGTCAAGGGCGTGGGCGGAGTCCGGCTCGGTGAGAAGGTCGGCATCATCGGACTGGGCGGGCTCGGGCTGAACGCCGTGACGATCGCGGCGATCGCCGGAGCCCGCGTTTACGGCTGTAACCGGAGCCCTGCCAAGCGAGAGGAAGCCCTGAAAGTCGGTGCGCACGAGGTCTACGCCGATGCGGGGGAGCTGGCGGGAATGGACCTGGATTGCGTCATTGATTTCGTGGGCATCGGCCCGACGGTCAACGCGGCCATCGCCGCCGCCCGAGACGGGGGCCGCGTCGTACTGGTGGGCCTCGGCGCCAACGAAGTCCAGTTTCCGACACTGCCGCTGATCCAGCGGCAGATCAGCGCGGCCGGGGCGTGGGGCTCGACACGCCAAGAACTTACCGAGGTCTTGGGCTTCATCGCTGAGGGACGGATCTCCTCGGTTTTGGAGGAGATCTCCCTGGACGAGGTCCCGGAAGGTTACGAACGCCTCCACCGCGGCGAAGTCCCGGGCCGTCTCGTCGCGATGATCGGCCGGTAAGCTGCCAGGCGTAACCGGCAACGATGCCGAGGACCGGACCAGCGGGGACAGGTCCGGATAGCTGCTGGCTCCGCAGGTTTCTAGGAAAATTCCAGGGGCTTTAATGAAACAAGGAATCCATCCAGGACCGACAGTGGGTCGCTGGCCGTGTCAGCTGGTGCCCAGGAACGGCGCCCTCGCCGGGATCGGGATCTAGCTTGGACCTGGCGCAGCTGTTGCCGCTCGCCTTCCAGGTGAGCACCGCCCTGACCGTCTTCGGCTTCGGGCTGGCGGCCAGTGTCCGGGATGTGCTCTTCGTGGTCCGCCATCCGCGGATGCTGGTGATCTCGCTGGTGTCGATGTTCATCGTGATGCCCTTTATCGCGCTGGCCCTGGCTTGGGTGTTCGATCCTCCGCAGGTTGCACGGGTGGCGCTGGTGGCGCTGGCGCTCTCGCCGGTCCCGCCGCTGTTTCCGGGCAAAGCACGCAAGGCGGGGGGAAATACCTCCTACGGGCTCGGGCTCATGGCGACCGTTTCCGTCCTCTCGATCGTGCTCGTTCCCGTCTGGGTGGAGTTCCTTGGGGCTCTGATGGGCCGGCCGTTCCAGCAGGGCCCCGCCGCCGTCGCCGGCCAGGTCCTGGTGGCCGTCGTGCTGCCCCTGGCGGCCGGCATGCTGGTGCGCGCGTTCCTTCCGCGCGCGGCAGACCGGGTCGGAAAGCCCTTCGCGGCGGTCGCGAATATGGCGCTCGCCGCGGCGACTGTGCTACTGCTCGTCGCGGTGTTCCCGAAACTCCTGGCAGTGCTCACCGCAGCCACCGTTGCCGCAATTATCACCTTTACCGTGCTGGGGCTGGTCTTCGGCCACATCCTGGCCGGACCGGACCCCGAAGATTCGACCGTCCTTGCCCTCTCGAGCGCGCTCCGGCATCCGGGCATCGCCCTGGCCATCGCCGCCGGGAACTTCCCGGCGCTGGACTTCGGGGCCGTAATCGTCCTCTATCTGCTTATCAGCGGCATGGTGTGCACTCCCTACATGAAGCGGATGTACAACCGCCAACTGGCCCGGCAGGAAGTTGTCTGAGAGAAGCAGACAGACCTGCGGTGGGGACCTTTGTCTGCCTGTTCCGTCCTCGCTGAGCCTGACGTTCCTCATCTGCAACAAAGCCACGACCTGCTAGCGGGTGAGCCGTGAACGGGCTGTGGAGCTCGCCTCGATCCTGATACCGTCCGGTACCAGGAAGTTGACCACCGGCGGGTGGACGGTGGCGCTCAAGACCACGAAGGCGGTGGAACCGTCCGGGCTGCCCGTGGCCGGGGCGACGGCCAGGCTGCGGAACCGGGTGAAGCCGTTGTTGCGGCCCAGATACGCGAGGGCAGCGCTGCGCACCCCGGAGCTGCTGAGGATGGCTGTGGGGCTTCCGCTGGTGTCGTCCAGTTGCGCGAGCGTGAAACTGTCCGCCGCGGCTACCGACGCCCCGTCGGCCATGGAAAGCAGCTTCTTGTGCTCGATGTAGAGGCTGGACGCGGCCGCCACCACGGTCGCGACGAGCAGGGCCAGGAGTACGTAGCCGATGATCAACACGATTATCTGGCCGTCGTCGCTGCGTTCGTCCTCAAAGGGACCCTGGCACTGCCCCGGAGAGAGTTTCATCGGAACCGGCCGACAATCTGGGTGGCCGAGGCGCTGAGCCGGCTCGCGTTGAGGTCGAGGGCATCACTGAACGGCACAAAGGGCAGCGGTACGCTGAGGTGGACGGTGACGGTCACGGCCGAGCCGGCAGCCATGCAGTCCGCGGGTTCGCAGGTGGTGTCGATGCTGGCATTTCCCGCCGGGTGCCCGTAGTCGGCCAGCGCCAGCAGGACGGCCTGCTCGGCGGCTGCCCGGCCGCTCGCCGAGTCCGGCTGGGCAACATAGACCTTGGC
The DNA here is from genome assembly GCA_025464925.1 of Arthrobacter sp. Next base: position 29,546 of record JAODMS010000193.1, on the reverse strand, counting down.
GGCCTGGTCCGCGGCCCCGACGACGGCGAAGGAGCCGCCCTGGATCTGTCCCACCGTGAGGATGAAGTAGACGAGCGGAATCATCAGCAGCAGGGACAGGAAGGTGAACTCGACGACGGCGCTCCCCCGTTCCGCGCCGTCGTCGTCGGTGTTTGTTGCGCCGTGTCCTGGCTTGCCGGCTGGCCGGGATTCTTTCGGTTCACGGCTGGATGGCCGCATGCCCCTTCACCTCCAATAGTGCCCGGGGGCCGATCAGTCCAAGAACTGGCAAGGGGGCCCGGACGGTTACCTCCAAGGTGCGCACGCCCTGGTATGTAGATTCAGAGGCGGTCACCTCTCCGGCAAACTCCGGGTTGAGTGCCACGCCGATCAACTGTGCCGTCCTGGCCCGGGCGTCCTCGGAGTTCCGGTCGGCGAGGGTGCCATATCTGGCGCCCGAGGCGGCGGCGTCGATCAGGGTGTTCCGGACATGGATAACGAGGGTGAGCTGGATGATGGCAAGAAAGAACGCCGTTAGCAGCCCGCCCACCAGGACGAAGTCCACCACCGCCGAACCGCGTTCACGGGCCCCGCAGCCCGGAGTCGCAGCCTCGCCCGCGTGACCTCCGCACGTGTCGGTGCAGTTTGCCTGCTGCCCTCCGCCCCAGCATCCGCCGGGCGCGTGCATTGGCTACTGCCTGACCCGGTCCATGGCCTGGTTGAACAGCCCCTCAAGCGCCGGGCCCGCGAGCGCCAGCAACGCGGCAACAAGGACGGCCGACATCAAGGTGATCATGACCCACCCTGGCACGTCACCGCGCTCGGGATGCTCTTCAACCCCGGCGGCCCGCTTCCTGGTTCCCAGCCCTGGCCCGCCCGGCTGCCAGGACGACATGATGGCTGTGAAGATCAACAACGCAACGCGGCTTCGAATGTCTTTCACTTTGTCCCCTTTTTTGTGTGTGCTTGGAGTTTTGATCCCTGTTGTGGTTCGGCGCCTCAGCATTCCTGCCATCGCAGTACTACAGTCCGAGGCTGATGGCAGCCAGGCCGGGGAACACGGCGAATACGACAGTGAGCGGCAACACCCCGAATACGAGCGGCACCATCATCCCGATTTCCTTCTTTCCCGCCGACTCCATCAGTTCGCGCTTCGCCGTGTCCCGGACGTCCTGCGCCTGTGCCCGCAACACATCGGCGAGGGGCGTCCCGCGTTCCACTGCCACGATGATTCCGTCGACGAAGCGGACCAGCGGGCCGAGGTCGGTCCGGGAGGAGAACTCCTGCAGCGCTTCTATCAGGGGTTTTCCAGCCCGTGTTTCGGCGAGAACGCGGGTGAATTCCTTCGACAATTCCCCTCTGGCGCTGCGGCAAACCCGGTCCAGCGCCCCGGTGGCGCTCTCGCCGGCACTGACGGCAAGCGCCATAAGTTCCGCGATGCTGGGGAACTCCGCCATCATCCGGGATTCGCGTTTCCTGATCTGTACGCCCAGCAGGTAGTCCCTCAGCAAGAATCCGCCTGCGGCACTGCCCAGGACTGCCATGACAGCGATGAAGGGGTTAAACCGTCCGATGGCACCGGCAAAGAGCGCCGCACCGACCGCCAGGACAAAGCCCCCTATACCCCACAGGAGTTGCTCGGCGCGGAAGTCCACAGCCGTCTTGGTACTGCCGGAACGGGCAAGCCGGCGGTTCAAGGCCGAGGAGCCAAGATTGATCTTGCCCAGCGACGCGATCCCGTCGCGGATGACCGGACGGAGAATTCGCTCGAGAGGCCCGAAGGGAGTGATGTTTCTGGGCGAGGTGCGCAGGAGCTTGGACTCTAGGCTGTGCGATTTCAATTGCGGCCCGATGCGCTCGACAAAAGTGGTGGACCGCATAAACGGAAGCCTCACCAGCAACAGCCAGAGGCCGCCTCCGAGGAGCGCCCCGCAAATCGTGGCGCTCGCCATCAGCCCGGTCATCGCAAAACCCTCTCATCTTCCGGAAGCGCACCGATGCGCAGCATGATGGCGTACGAGATGAGGGAAACAGTGAGTCCGCCGAGCAGCACCGCCGCCCCCATCGGTGTGTTGTATGCCGTCACAGCCTCGGGCCGGCTTGCCAGCAACACCAGGACTATCCATGGTGCAGCAACAGCGAGCCGGGCGGCGTTGATGGTCCACGACTGCCGGGCCTCCAGCTCGCTTCTGGTCCGGGCGCTCTCCCTCAAGAACTCGGCGAGTGTGCCCAACAGGCGGCCGAGGTCCGAGCCGCCTACCTGCCGGGTCAGCCGCAGCGCCTCAATGATCCGATCGGCCACCGGGTCGGCCAGACGGTCCTTGAGCCGGGTCAGGGAAGGATCGAACTGCCCTCCGGAGCGGTAGTCGGAGCCAAAGTCGCGGAACACCTGACGGAGCTCCAACGGGCCTTTGTCCCCTAGCTGGATGAGCGCCTCGGGCAAAGACAGGCCGGCCCTGATCGCCGATCGGAGATGATCCACGACGTCGGGCCAGAGCTGCCGCAGCACGGCTGCACGGCTTCTGGCACGCCATTTCACGATGGCCATCGGCAACCATCCACCGAACAAGCCGAAACAGCCCGCGATCGGCCATGACCGGGTCACCGCGAAGAAGATGATGGTGGTGGAGGCCCCCACGGCAAGGCAGGTGATGAGCAGCCCAGTGGCGCTCACCTTCTCTATGCCTGCCGTCCGGAGCAGATCCTCCAGCCTGCTGACCCGGCGCTCGGGCTGGGCTTTTGGCGGTTGCTCCCACGCCGACCACCAGATCAGCAGAAGACCGGCGCCGCCCAGCACTCCCAGGAGCGGTGCCATCAGCGTGGCTCCAGCAGCGCCGCGACGTCATACCCGGACCGCGCAAACTTTTCCGCGGCCGGCATCGAGTTGGCCTTCGGCTGCAGCTGCCCGTCCGCCATGGTGAAGACCATGGACGATTCGATAATGCCGTTTTCCACTCTGCGGCCCAGCGACAGGATCTCCGTCACCTGCCGGCGCCCAGTGGCGTGCCGGCTGCAGTGGACCACCAGGTCGATACAGGAGGCCACGGTGGGGACAACGAAGGCGCTGGAAATGTTTTCGCCGGCAAGCAACGGAAGCGTGCAGATTTTCGTGACCGCATCATGCGCCGAGTTCGCATGGACGCTGCACATGCCGGGCAGCCCTGAATTCAGGGCGATCAGCATATCGAGGCTTTCGGCTTCCCTCACTTCTCCGACCACCAGCCGGTCCGGCCGCATGCGCAGCGCCTCCTTGACCAACCGGCGTAAGGGAATCTCTCCCTGGCCCTCGAGATTCGGTTGCCGGCATTGCAACCCCACCACGTCCCGGAGCGGAAACTGCAACTCAAAGATTTCCTCCACGGTGATGACGCGCTCGCGGGTGCCGATGCTCGCGGCGAGGCAGTTGAGCATGGTGGTCTTCCCTGCCTGTGTCGCTCCGGACACCAGGATGTTCAGGCCACTGGCCACGGCTGCACCGAGAAACCGGGCCGACTGAGGAGTCAGTGTTCCCAACTCCACCAAGTGCTCAAGTCTGCTGGCTTTGACCACAAACTTCCGGATATTGATGGCCCAGTGACGCCGGGTCACATCCGGGATCACCACATGGAGCCGGGATCCGTCCGGGAGTGCGGCGTCAACAAACGGGGAAGACATGTCGAGACGGCGGCCTGAGCTCTTGAGCATCCGCTCCACCAGGTCCCGGATCTGCTGGTCTGTCAGGGAGATAGAGGTCAGCTCCGATTCGCCGTTACGCGCCACGTAGATCTCGCTGGGCGCGTTGATCCAGATTTCCTCGATCGCCGGGTCATCCAGCAGCGGCTGTACCGCCCCAAAGCCGGCCACGGCGTCGTAGACGAATCTTCGCGCTGTCTCCATGGGGCCTAAGGGAGGCAGCGGCGCCAGCAGGGCCCGCTCGTCGTAATCACTGACCGCAGCTTCGACGAGACGTCGGATTTCACCGGCCTGCCGCAACGGATCCAGACCCCGCCGTCGGATCAGCTCGCGGACTTCGTCCTCAACAATGCGCACAGCCTCCATTTGGCCCCCAATATGACTTTCGCCCCTGTCAGGGGGCGGTGCGGTTGGGTTAAAGTTAGGCGGGCGCAGCGGGCCGGGCAAGGGTTTGCGGCCCGTTTGGGGATAACCCCAGAATTGAGGCAGAACTCTTTTCACACCAGTAACACGGCCAACTCTGGTTTCACCATTCCCTGCGGTGTTAGGGTTGGCGCGACAGGCCATACTCACACCCGGACCGCATCCTAGGCAAGTAACCGGGGCGAGAGATCACAACGACATTGCCGCGAGCGTGTCAATCTTCCGGAGCAGCACATGAAGCAGACCCTACTCCCCCCCAATACCTCCCGCGGCAGCCGAGTCGGGGCGATCCTCCTAGCTGCCTCCCTTCTGGCCGGTCCGAGTCTTGCGTCCCCGTCAGCCGCCGTCGAGCCCTCACCGACGGCCCCGGCCACCGCAAGCCCCGCCAAGGCCCCGACGACGACGGCCACCCCCGCGCCCCGTGCAACCACCCCCGCGCCGGCCCCGGCGCCGGCACCCAGCCCGTCACAGGGCACGGCCAAGCCTGCGGCACCGGTCGTGCCGAAAGCACCCGCGAGCGTTCCGCCCGCAACCCCTGGCGTCCCGAAGGACCAGGCAGCCATGGCCGCCGCGGTCGGCCCCGGGGGCGCCGAAATGGGCCAACGTTCCGCCCGTGTTGCCGGTTCGGCCAAGGGCGGCCGCCAGTCGGCGGCGCTCGAAGCACTCACGACGCAGGGCACCTGGTCTCCGTCTTTTGGCATCAAGGGACTGGACGTCAGCGGGCACCAGCCCAGCGTCAACTGGCAACAACAGTGGAACATGGGCGCCCGGTTCGCTTACGTGAAAGCCTCCGAAGGCAACTACTTGACCAACGACTCCTTCAGCCCCCAGTATCTGGGCTCCCGGAGCGTGGGAATGATCCGCGGCGCGTACCACTTCGCGATTCCCAACTGGTCCTCCGGCGCGGATCAGGCCCGTTACTTCGTCCGGAACGGCGGCGGCTGGAGTGCGGACGGCAACACCCTTCCGCCCGTGCTCGATTTTGAGTTCAACCCCTACGAATACGACACCATCAGCGGTTTCTACTTCGGCAACACCTGCTACGACATGTCACCTGCGCAGCTGGCATCCTGGGTTCGCGACTTCGGAAACACCATGCGTTCGTTGACCGGCCGCCTTCCCGTGATCTACACGAACACGGGCTGGTGGAACTATTGCCTGGGAAACCCGGCGGGCTTTGGCGACTACCCCTTGTGGGTTGCCGCCTACCCGCTTGCCCCCACCGACGACGCCGGCCCGGTTCCGTCGGCGAGCTGGAGCACCTACAGCATGTGGCAGTACAGCAGCACGGGTCCCTTCGCGGGCGATTCGAACGTGTGGAACGGCGACTACGCATCCCTCCAGAAGTTTGCGGGAGCGGCTGCGCCCACCGGCGCCTTCGATGAGCTGTCCCTTGCGCGCAACGGCACCGAGGTCCATCTGAGGGCGAGGGGATGGTCCGTGGACCTCGCCAACGAATCCTCGGCAACACAAGCCCACGTCTATGTCACCGATCCCTCCGGCAAGACCACCGGCTACGCATGGCAGGCCAATACATCCCGGCCGGACGTGAATCAGGCCTTCGGGTACGGCGCTTCCCACGGCTTCGACGGCACCGTTCGGATCACCGCGTCCGGCACTTACAAAGTCTGCGCGCATGCCATCGGGGCTTCCGGCAATGCGCCATTGGGCTGCAAGAGCGTCCAGGCCAGCGGTGTGGAAGCCCCCGTGGGGGCATTTGACAGTGTCGGCCAGGTCCGGACGCCGGATAAGGTTTCCCTGCAATTGAAGGGCTGGGCCGCCGACCCGTCGAGGGCGGCCGTATCCTCCTTCGCCGACGCCTACGTCACCGACCCCACCGGAAAAACCACGGGATACCGGATGACGGCCAACGTGGCCCGGCAGGACGTGGCGGCGGCGACCGGTCTTGGACTCGCCCATGGCTTCGACACTTTGATTGATGTCCAATTGCCCGGAACCTACAGGGCGTGTGTCCACGCCATCGGGCAAAACGCGAACGTCCTGCTGTCCTGCAAGGCAGTAACAATAGGCGCGAACCCGGCCCCGATGGGGGCGTACGATTCCCTCGCCATCACCCAGGCCCCGAACTCGGCAAACCTCCAGGTGACCGGCTGGGCGCTGGACCCGACGCGGCCCGCCGCCAGCATCCCGGTCCACATCTACGTGCAGTCGCCCAACGGCACGAATCCCGGCTACGCCTTTACCGCCAACCAGGCGCGCCCCGACGTGACCCGTGCCCTCGGCACCGTTGGCAACCATGGATTTCAAGCGTCGGTGGCCCTGAGCCAGGCCGGAACCTACAGGGTGTGTGCCTACGCGATCCCTGCTGCGCCCGTCTCCGCGGGCAACACCTTGCTTGGCTGCAGATCGATCGCAGTCGGCCGAACGCCCGCGACGATGGGCTCTCTGGACTCGGTCTCACTGCAGACAGCCGGCGGCCAGACCTCGGTCAGGGTATCCGGCTGGACCCTGGACCCGGCCTTTCCGGCCAGCTCCAACCCTGCCCACGTCTACGTCACCTCGCCGGACGGCACCCGCAGGGGGTTGGCTTATCCGGCAGGCCTCGCACGGCCGGACGTCAACAGGGCCCTCGGTACCATCGGAAACCACGGTTACTCGGCATCCATCCCGGTGACACAACGGGGTCAGTACCAGGTCTGCGCTTATGGCGTGGCGGTCTCGAAACTGAGCGCAGGAAACTCCTTGCTGGGCTGCCGCTCGCTGAGGTACTAGCGCTAACAGGCGTACGCCGTTCCAGCCTTCTGTGCACCAACCATCCATCCCTGCGGTTTGGAATCGTAGGAGCCTTGGCCCTACGATCGGTGTGGGGACGGAGGTGCCCCAGCGTCTCAATGCGGTGCACAGCAGCAGTTAACATGAGCACCATTCCGCGTAGACGCTTCAGTGGCGTATTACGCGTCCCTCGTTCTGAAACGGTGCACTAAAACCATGAAATTCCCTATCCGCAGAGCCCCGCGCCCGCGCGCGGAGAGCTCCTCCCCGCTCGCCCTTCGCTTCAGCCTGATATTCGTTCTTCTATCGCTTTTCACAACGCTGTGGAGCCTCGCCTCCCCCTTGATGTCTGTTCCGGACGAAGCGGCGCACACCGTAAAGGCCGCAGCCGTGGCGAGAGGACAGTTTCTGGGAACCTCGGGCCAGACCCAGGGCGAACGGCTGCAGGTTGTAGTGCCAAAGTACATCGCCGACACCCATGCGATGTCCTGCTACGCCGGCAAAGTGAACGTCACGGCGGATTGTGCCCCGCGGCTCGACCCGTCCGACCTCCAACCGACGGTAGCCGATACATCGGCGGGCAACTACAACCCCCTCTACTACCTGGTCACCGGCTTGCCCTCCACCATTCTGAGCGGCGAGCCCGCGATTTATGCGATGCGCATCATAAGCGGTCTGCTGTGCGCGATGTTCCTGTCCGCCACGGTTCTGGCAGCAACGCAGTTCCGCTCCCGGAAATGGCCAGTCGTGGCCACGGTGGTCGCCATCACGCCCATGGTGCTCTACCTGTGCGGCGCGATTAATCCCAACGCGTTGGAGATCGTCACCACATCCGCCGTATTCATTAACCTCTGCCTTGTCCTTGATAACACTCGCGATCTGTCCCGCTTCCGATTCAACATCATTATGGTCGGGGTCGCGGCGGCAGTACTGGCTAACACCCGTGCGCTTTCCCTGCTCTGGCTCGCTTTAGCGGTCCTGGCGGCTCTCCTGATGTTTCCGCTGCGCAATCTCCTTGAGCTGGTCAAGGACAAGTGGGTGCTTGCCATGACTGCCTTGATAGCCATCGCTACTGCCTGCGGTCTTATCTGGCTCCAGACGTCCAACACCATGGCCAGCCTGCTGGGCACTCCCGGGACGATCACGCCGGAACAGGCATTCGGAACGACCTTTGACCGCACCTTCGACTACGCCGTGGCCTACATCGCCCATCTCGGATGGCTGGACACCATCGGGCCCGCTGCCACTCTTGCGTGGTGGTCGTGCCTCATGGGAGCACTGGTGGTGGCGGCCATTTCGGTCAAGCCGTGGCGCCTTCGGCTGGGATTCGTCTTCCTTGCCGCCACGGCCCTGGTGATCCCTCCAGCACTCCAGGCACAGGTCATCACTGAGATCGGCTACATCTGGCAGGGCAGGTACCTCCTGCCTGTTATTGTCCCCATGCTTATCGCGGCCGGGCTTGCTCTCCGTTTCCACGATCTGCCAAATACTCCTTTTGTAAAAAGGATCTCCGCGTGGGCTATCGGCCTGACCGTCGCAGCACACACGATGGTGTTTGCAAATGCACTTCGCAGATACGGCGTCGCAATATTCGCCGAAGCCAACTGGGGCGATATGTTTGGCGAACCGAAGTGGCAGCCGCCTCTGGGGTGGCTGCCACTGACCCTGGCATATTTGGTGGTGCTCGCGGTGGCAGGCGTTTGGCTCCACCGCCACCTGTTCACTGACTTTGGCCGGAGTCCCGGTGCCCAGCAGCACGGAGACCTTGCTGGCTCCATCCCGGGACTCGTCCCAGGTTCAGCCGGCAGCCGCTAATCTTTCGGGAGCGGGCCGCTGGCAGGAGTGGCCGAGGCGTTCAGATCGATACCTTCGCCGGTCTTCGTCGGTGCGGCCTTAAAGATCCAGTGCTTGTAGAGCAGGAAGTTCCACAGGGTGGTGGCGATGGTGGAGATGACCTTGCCGATCGCATAGGAGTGCCCGGCACCAGCTATGAGGTTGACAATCACATCCGTCGCGATGACGTTGAACACGACCAGCGCGCCGTACTTGAGGGCGCTGACATGTGCCCGGGTGCCGGACTGGAACGTGAACTTCCGCTGGACCAGGAAGTTGAAGACAAGGCTGGCCAGGAAGGCGATGGGGGTGGCGATCCAAAGATCCACCTTGCCGACCTCATGCAAGAGGGCCAGTAAGCCAAGGTCGATGGCGAATGACGCCCCACCAACCAGCAGGAACTTGACCAGGTAACCGTTGTGCACCAAATTCTCGAGACGGCGAATCAGACCCATGGCTCCATCCCGCATGTTCCTAAGTTACCGCCTGTAATCGTGGGGTGTCCGGTACCGCTGTTGCTTAAGGACATCAAGACAGTCTAGACCAGCACTACACAGGGTCGGGCACGGCTTATTACGGACCTCCTGCGTCCGGCGCCGCCGGGCAGCCCGTCTCGCCCCTGTACCGACAGCGGTGTCCTGCCCCCGCCGCCGGCGCCGCTACGTGGCGGAATAACCAACGGCCAGGACGAGAGAGGCTAGGGTTGTAGGGAGATAAGACTCGGAACACTCCAGGATGGGAAAGGATTTTCGTTGCGCAATCGGTCCATAGGCGGGACTCTCGCCTGCATCCTGCTCGCTGGAATAGGAGTAACCGGTTGTGCCGGCGGGGCGTCCAACACTGACGTAAGAGGCGCCCTTACCGCAATCGGAACCCCGGTGCAAAAGGACCCGATCGGAGCCTGGAGCAGCGCCTGGACGAAGAAAAACAACGCCACGTCCCTGAGCTACTCCCCCGATGGTCACAACGTCGGGGTGTCTGCCCTCTCCACGGGGCAAGCCTACTTTGCGGCACTGGACACGCCCCTCACGCAGCAGCAGCAAGACCAGACGAAGGCGGTATGCGGGCCATCAGGTGCTTTTTCCGTCCCGGTTTCGATCACCTCCATCGGCGTCGCCTTTAACATGCCCAGTATCCGCAGCCTCAAGCTGACCCCGGCCGTGCTGGCCGGCATCTTCTCCGGAGAAATCACCGACTGGGACGCGCGTGAGATCGCCGAGCTGAATCCGGGAACCACTCTTCCATCTGAAGGCATCGTTCCGGTCACGGCGACGGCGCCAAGTGCCGAAACGACAGCGGCCACCAAGTATCTCAGCGCCGCCCCGGAGTGGACAGCGGGCGTTTCCGCCGTCTGGCCCGCAGTTGAAAATGGAATCGAAGTCAAGAAACGCTCCGATGTCGGAGCGAAGGTCGATCAGACGGCCGGAGCCATAGCCTTCATGGATCTCGGCTCGATCGGCGGGCGCTTCGACACGGCACTTCTCTCGTTCGGCGACGGTTTTGTCCGCATGTCCAAGGACTCCTCTACGCTCGCGGCCCAGGAAGGCCTCACCCGGACCGGTCCCACAGGCATCGAGTTCACGCTTCCGGATACCAGCACCCAGGGCTACGCCCTTGGAGTCGTCAGCTACCATGCGTTCTGTCCTTCATACAAGAACGTCCAGTTGAACACGCTGGTCAAATCCTGGGGTAAGTTCGTGCTGAGTCCCGACGGCCAGGTCGCGTCGACCTACTTCGCGAACGTGGCCTCGCCAAGCGAAGCCGCCCTGCGGGAGTCCAACAGACTGATTGAAACTATCGGGGAGGCGAGTTGATTCACGCAACCGAGGCGGACGCACCGTCGTCGTCCCTCTCCCTTGAAGCAAGAACCGCGCCGCGCGGCCGCTCCCGCAGATACGAGATGTCACCGACCACCCGCAGCGGGCTCCGGTTCTTCTTGCCCGTCTTCGCTCTTCTCTCCATCCTCACCACGCTGTGGATCCTGGCGACGCCCCTCATGGCCTATCCGGATGAACCCTCGCACACCATCAAGGCGGCCGCAGTGGCCCGGGGCCAGTTCTTCCCGGGGCCCGGAGAGTCCTATGGCCACGGTATCCACGTTCAGGTTCCGTCCTACATCGCCAATGTGTCATCCCAGACGTGCTTTGCAGCGCAGATGCAGAAGACCGCGGGTTGCGCTCCCGCCATACCGCTGGATGACAACCACCTGACCATCGGTGTGACCTCGGCGGGCCTGTACAACCCGTTCTACTACTGGCTGGTCGGGCTGCCGAGCCTCTTTCTGTCAGGTGCCCCGGCACTGTTTGCCATGCGCATCGTCAGTGGCCTGTTGTCGGCAGCGTTTTATGCGGCCGGTTTCACCGCCTTGTCACGGCTCCGCCATCCGAAGTGGCCCCTGATCGCGGCCAGCATCTCCACGACGCCGATGGTGCTGTTCCTCGCCAGCGGCATCAATCCCAACTCCCTGGAGATAGCGGCCTCCATGGCCGCATTCTGTGGACTGGTTTGTGTTCTGGAGAACTCACGGCACCTGGACCGGGCCCGCCCCGGCATCCTGACTGTCGGCGTCGCGGCCGCGACCCTCGCCAACACACGCAACGTGTCGCTGCTGTGGCTCCTGTGCGGCGTGATCGTTGCCTGCCTTTTCTTCCGGCGGGCGGACGTTATTGCCATCTTCAGGAACCGGCTGGTCCTGGCCGTCGCGGCGGTGGCAACAGTGGGAATCGTCTTGGGGGTGGCCTGGAACTTCCTCATGCTGAGGGCGCCTGCTTCCGCGGGCGAAGCGCCGGCAGGCATCTCGAATCTCAACGGGGAAGTGCGCCTGTATAATGCCTTCCTGACAATGCTGGACAGGTCGTTCGATTACGTGCACCAGTACGTCGGCGTGGCCGGCTGGCTCGATGCGCCGGTGCCGCAGGGAGTCGTCATCTTCTGGAGCCTGCTGCTCATCGGACTGATGCTGATGGTGTTCCTCGTCCGGCCTTACCGGCTCCAGGGCGCGTTCTGGGTCGCGCTGGCGTTTCTCGCTATGGTTCCGGCAGCGCTCCAGGCCGCGCTGGTCAACACCACCGGCTTCATCTGGCAAGGACGCTACAGCCTCCCGCTGTTCGCGATTGCGCTGATCTCCGCGGGTCTGGCCATGCGGTTCCGCCCCTTCCACCAGCGCCCCCAAAGCCAGGCCATCACCCGGGTCGTGCTCCTGGCGGCCTGTGTCGCGCACATCTACGCCTTCCTGAACGTGCTCCGGCGCTACGTCGTCGGCCTGCAGGAGTGGGCCAACTGGCAGACCATGTTCACGGTACCCGGCTGGCAGCCACCCTTGTCCTGGGAGGTGCTCACCGCGGCTTTCGCAGCAGTGCTGCTTTTCGCCGCTTCGAAATTGTTCTCCTACCTGTATCCGGGGGCTGAACTGTTGCCGAAGCTGTCCGGCCGGGTCAGGAAGCTGCGCGCCGCCGCTAGCCGGAGGCCGGTCAGCCGCTAGGCCTGCAGCCACGCGAAAGGACCCGTTCACGCTCTTCGCGTGAACGGGTCCTTTCTGCTCGCTGGCGGTGCCGGCGTGAGGCCTCAGCCCTGGGAATCCTCGGCACTGAGGTATGCCTTGAGGCGTTCAGCAGACTCCGGCGGCACAAACCCCGCGGCCTTGATCTTGTCGAGCGCCAGGACGCTGTTCAGGGGACGCGGCGCCGCCGCTTTGTCCCTGAAATACTCCTCGGTGCTGACTCCGGTGACATCCGCGGCCTGGCCGCCCGCCAGGCCAAAGACCTCGGCGGCAATCGCGGCCCAGGACTGGGGCTCGCCATCGCTGCTGCAGTTATACGTCCCGAAGGGTGCGCCCGACTCCAGCAGGTGGCGGATGGCGGCCGCAATCTCCGAGGTGAAGCTCAGGCGGCCTACCTGGTCGTCGACGACGCTGGGCTTGATGCCGCGGCGGGCCAGCGACGCCATGGTCCGGACGAAGTTGTTGCCATCGCCGATGACCCAGCTCGTGCGCACGATGTAGTGCCGGGGAACGACGCCGACAATGGCATCGGCGGCCGCCTTGGTCTGCCCGTAGACGCCGAGGGGGCTCATCGGCTCGTCTTCGAAGTGCTGGGCCGACGTGCCGTCGAAGACATAGTCGCTGGAAACGTGCACCAGCGCGATGCCGTGGGCGGTGGCGACCTTGGCGAGTTCGGCCACGGCCTGGACGTTGCTGGCCCAGGCGTTCCGGCGCCCCTCCGGCGTCTCCGCCTCATCCACCGCCGTGTACGCGGCGGCATTGATGATCGCCGAGTAGTTGGTCCAGTTACGTCCGGCATAACTGCCGGCGGCGGAGATGTCGAACTCGGCGCGGCCCGCGAACTCGACCTCGCTGCGGCCTTGATACGCCTCCCGCAGGGCCTTGCCCAGCTGCCCGTTGGCGCCGAGCACCAGGATCTTCCTGGGCGGCATCGGCACGACGTCCGCCAGATCCGGATGTGCCTTGTCTTTGTCGGACAGCTCGGCCTGGTCCAGCGGAATGGGCCAGGGAACGTTGGCCGTGCCGTCCGCGAGGTTCAGGAAGGTGTACTGGCCCTGGGCATCGGCGCTCCAGTGATCGTTCACGAGGTAGGTGTAGGCGGTATTGTCCTCGAGCGTCTGGAAAGCGTTTCCCACGCCGCGGGGGATGAAGATTGCCTGGCTGGCGTCGAGCTCGGCCGTGAAAACCCTGCCGAAGCTGGGGCCCTCGCGGAGGTCCACCCAGGCGCCGAAGATGCGCCCCGTTGCCACGGAAATGAACTTGTCCCACGGTTCGGCGTGGATGCCGCGGGTGGTGCCGGCCTTTTCGTTGAAGGAGATGTTGTTCTGGACCGGCGAAAAATCGGGCAGCCCCAGGGCCATCATCTTTTCCCGCTGCCAGTTCTCTTTGAACCAGCCACGGTTGTCGCCGTGCACGGGAAGGTCATAGAGCACGACGCCGGGGATGGGTGTTTCGGTGGCCTTTAACGGCTTCGAGAATTCGATTGTCACGTTACTGGCCCTGTTCCGTGTACTTTGCCTCGGTCGCGGCCTTCTGCGGACGCCACCATGGCTCGTTCTCGCGGTACCACCGGATCGTGTCTTCGATGCCGGCGTCGAAGTTGGAGTACCGGGGGGTCCAGCCCAGCTCGTTGCGCAGCTTGGTGGAGTCAATCGCATAGCGCATGTCATGCCCCGGCCGGTCAACGACGTGATCGTAGGCGTCCGAGGGCTGGCCCATGTGCTCGAGGATCTGCTCGACAACTTCCTTGTTGTTCTTCTCGCCGTCGGCACCGATCAGATAGGTTTCGCCGATCTTCCCCTCGTCGATGATGGCCAGGACAGCCGAGGAATGGTCATTCGCGTGGATCCAGTCGCGCACGTTCTCGCCCTTGCCGTACAGCTTGGGACGGATGCCGTCGATGACGTTCGTGATCTGCCGGGGAATGAACTTCTCCACGTGCTGGTACGGCCCGTAGTTGTTGGAGCAGTTGCTGATCGTCGCCTGCAGGCCAAAGGACCGGACCCAGGCCCGGACCAGAAGGTCGGACCCGGCCTTGGTCGAGGAGTACGGGCTCGAAGGGTTATACGGCGTGCTCTCGGTAAAACGCTCGGGGTCATCGAGCTCGAGATCTCCGTACACCTCGTCCGTGGAGATGTGGTGGAAGCGCTTGTTGTGCTTACGGGCGGCCTCGATCAGCGTGTACGTTCCGATGATGTTGGTGTCCAGGAAGGGACGCGGGTCCTGCAGCGAGTTGTCGTTGTGGGACTCTGCGGCGTAGTGGACCACGACGTCGGATCCGGCCACGAGACCGTCGACGAGCGCCGCATCGGTGATGTCCCCCTGGACGAATTCAAACCGGTCCCCCGGAAGATCCTGAAGTGATTCGAGGTTTCCCGCGTAAGTGAGTTTGTCCAGGACCGTGACATGCCGGTCGGTGTTGGACATCACGTAGTGGACGAAGTTCGAACCAATGAAGCCGGCACCGCCGGTAACCAGGAGTTTCTGCATGCCCCCAAGCCTACCGAACGCCCGCGGCTAGCTTAGAACCGTGGGCGCGACCTTCGGAACGCTTCGACCATGAGCCGCAGCAGCATGACGCGCGCCGCCACTATTTTGGAGAGCGAGCGCCAGCCCGCAGGAGTCTGGTTCTCCTCATGGAGCCGCCGGTAGAGAGTCGATTCATCCAGGTGCGCTACCGAGCCGGCAACGTTTCCGCAGATGGCCAGCCAGAGGTCGTGGGACTCCCGGACATACGCCGGAACCGGCGTGAAGTATTTCGCTGCGTCCCGGCGGAACGCCATCCCGCAGCCATAGTAGGCCCGGTATCCGATCAGGATGGCAGCCAGGTTGGCGAGATGCCGGCGGGAGTCGGATGACCGCAGACGAGGAATCCAGGGCCGGGGTCCGCCCCCGAGCATGTCGAAATTGCTCGCAACTACTTGGTGGTCCGACAGCGCCGCGAGCATCAATTCGACCCGTCCGGGGATCCAGATGTCGTCCTGGTCGGACAGGAAGATGTACTCGCCCCGGCTGAGCCGGACCGCCTCTTCGAAGGTGCGCACGTAGCCCCTGTTGCTCGGCGCCCGGACGAGACGGATGCGCGGGTCCTCGATCCCGCCGATGACGGCAGCGGTCCCGTCGGGGGACGCGTCGTCCACGACGACGAGCTCGTCGTCGGCGCCCAGCTCCGCGAGGATGGAGGCTATCTGCTCCTCGACGAAGGGAGCTCCCTTATAGGTGGCCATGCACACGCTCGCCCGGATTTTCCGCCCGCCGGGCGTCGTCGAATCATTCATGCAGACCACTCTAGGTGAGTCTTGCGGAGGCGGCTGGAGCCCGGCGATCGCGTATCATCGTTAGGTCAAGCCCTCCAGCCATAGGACCGTACACCGCATGAGACCCGTACTGCTCCGGCTTGCAGGCTTTACCCTGCTGCCGCTGCTGGCGCTGGTCCTCCCCTTCCTTCTCTTGCCGGTCGTCGCGCGGGTCGTCGGTGCCGCAGGGTGGTCCAGCATCACCTCCGGCCAGGCCATCGGTGTTTTTGCAGCGACGATCATCCTCTGGAGCTGGAACATCTCGGGCCCGGTGGAGATTGCCCGCGCCGGCGGCTCCACTGCACGGGCGGCCCTGTACTCCAGCAGCGTCCGTTCCCGGGCGGTACTGGCAGCAGTCGTCCTGCCCCTGATGACCCTGATCGTCGCGCTCGTGGCGCACGACGGCTTCCGCCTCGATGCGATCACCATGGCCTGGGCGACTGCCCTCACCGGATTTTCGCCGGCTTGGTACGGGATCGGCACCGGGCAACCCCGGATCCTTGCCGTCTACGACACCCTCCCCCGTTTCTTCGCCGCGATCATCGGCGCACCGCTCATCGTTGCCACCGGCCAGGTGTGGACATACGGGGTGGTGTCGGTGCTGGCGACCATCGCGGCGCTGGCCGCTTTCCACAAGAGGTTCGGCGAGCCAAGGACATGGGTCCCGAAGAGTCCGCGGAACATCCTCCGGGAGATCGTCCTCCCCCAGGCGGGTACCGCGGGCATCAACCTCACCGGCAGCGCCTACGCGTCGTCGCCCGTACCGATTGCCACCGCGACCGTGCCGTCTGCCACCGCCACTGCCGGTTTGGCCTCCGCAGACGCCATTTACCGGCTTGGCCTCTTCAGCGTTGTTGCCCTAGGCAACACCTTCCAGGGCTGGACGCTGGAGCAGGATGCGGCGGACCCGCGACGGCGGCACATCATTGCCCTGGCCGCGCACGCGATCCTCGGAGTTGCGGGCGGAGCGTTCCTGGGCATGTTCGGGCCGTGGGTGTCCGGCGTGATGTTCGGGGAAGCCGTGCGCGCCGATACGCTGACCTGCGTTTACTACGGGCTGTCTTTCTTTTTCCTCTCCGCATCAACGCCCCTCATCAGGAATATCCTGATTCCCGCCGGGCGCCAGAAGTCGGTCCTGATGTGGACCGGGATATCAGCGGCGGTGGGGGTGGTCTTCATGATTGCGGCCGGCACGATGTCGAACGTTCCGGCAGTCGCACTGGGAATGGCGGTGAGCGAAGCGCTTCTCTTCCTGGGGCTGCTTGCCCCTGCCGTGAAGATCCTCCCCGCGGTTGCCTGCCCGGCAACGGTCGAAAGGTAGGATCATCAGCGTGACTGAAAGACGCCAGCGGCGGATTGCCGCCGTAATTGCAGCGTTCAACCCCGACGACGAGCTGCTGGCCAACGCTGCCGCCATCCGGGCGCAGGTTGATGAGCTCATTGTCGTTGACGACTGCAGTTCCGCTCCGGCCGCGGCCGGCATTTTCACGCAGCTGCAGGAACAGGGAACCAAAGTCCTCGCGCTGCCCCGCAATTCCGGCATCGCGGCCGCCCTCAACAGGGGCATCAAGGAGCTCGAGGCCACCACGTCGCCCGAATTCGTCCTGACTTTCGATCAGGACTCGCTGCCGGTGCCGGGCTACGTCGACAACGCCCTCGCGAGCTACGAACGGGCCACTGCGGCGGGCCGGAAGGTCGGGTTCGTTTCCGCGGAGTCGTTCAGCGGGCACCGGGTCCCTGCACTCGGGAAGGCTGACGGCCCCAGCGAAGCTTTCGATCCGATGCAGTCAGGCTTCTTCATCCCGGTCTCCACCTTCTCCGCGATCGGAAGGTTTGAAACCGGATTCTTCATCGACTGCGTGGACTCCGAGTTCACCGCGCGGGCCAGGGCCGCCGGTTACAGCGTGCCGATCGGTGCAGGCTGCGAAGTCGGGCACCGGCTCGGGGCGCGTCTTCCAGCCACGGTGTTCGGCCGGCCGCTACGGTTCCGGGGCAGCGATCTGTCCTTCAACTACTACTCCCCGTTCAGGATGTACTACATCGTGCGCAACGGGACGACTCTCCTGAGGCGGTACTGGCAACGGAACCCTTCCTGGATCCTCCGCCGCCTCGTTGAGGAAACCAAGGCGCAGCTACTGCGGTTCGCGTTCAGCCCCGACCGCCGCAATCTGCTGATTGCCGCATGGCAGGGGTTTCTGGACTCCGGTCGCGGACGAGAGGGCCGGATCAGCAATGAACTCGTCAACCGCTTCCGAGCCCGTTGATATATTGGAGAACTATGAAAATTTCTGACTCGACCCGGGTCCTGGTCATCATGCCGGCGTGGAATGAAGCCGAGTCGGTGGGCAACACCGTCCGCGAAGTGCTCGGCGTCGGACGCCCCTACGATGTTCTCGTCGTCAATGACGGATCGACAGATTCCACTGCGGACGTCGCCAAGGAGGCCGGCGCGACCGTCCTGACGCTACCGTTCAATCTCGGCGTCGGCGGCGCCATGCGGGCGGGATTCAAGTACGCCCAGCGGCTCGGCTACCGCCGGGTGATCCAGGTGGACGCGGACGGCCAGCACGATCCCCGCAACATCGACGAGGTCCTCGCCGGACTGGAATACGCCGACATCTCCATCGGTGCCCGCTTTGCCGACCGGGGCGACTACGAGGTCAGAGGCCCGCGCAAATGGGCCATGCAATTTCTGGCCAAGGTGATTTCGGGGCTCGCCAAGACCCGCCTGACCGACGTCACCTCCGGCTTCCGCGCGGGGAACGAGCGGGCCATCAGGCAGTATCTGGACCACTACCCCGCAGAGTACCTGGGTGACACCATCGATTCCCTCGTGGTGGCCGTCCGGTCCGGGTGCAAGGTGACCCAGATTCCCGTCGCGATGCGCCCGCGCCAGGGCGGGACCCCCAGCCACAACCCGCTCAAGGCCGCAATGTACCTTGGACGCTCCGTTTTCGCCCTGCTGCTCGCCCTGACCCGCAAGCCGTCGAGGCTCCCAGCCGCACCGATCAATGCTCCGGGAAGGGCACAGTGACAAACCTGGCCGCATTTGTTCTCTCGCTCACCATTGTGGGCGTCGTCTTCGAGATGCTCCGGCAGAAGAAACTCCGCGAAAAGTACGCGGCGCTGTGGCTGATCGTCGGCGTCGGTACGCTGATTCTGGCCGCTTTCCCGAGTCTGCTGACCGTGGTGGCCGTGGCCGTCGGCGTTCAGCTGCCGTCCAACTTGCTGTTCATCATCAGCATCCTGCTACTTTTGGGTGTCTGCCTCCACCTGTCCTGGGAAATCTCGGTCGTGGAAGATGAAACGCGAACCCTTGCTGAGGAAGTAGCCATCCTGCGCACGATGGTCGAGCAAATGTCCCCCCAGGACTCCGGCGGCGGCACGTCGGCATCGCCGACGTCAAAGTAGAGGGCGCCGAAAACTACCCATGGCACTGGATATCTTCATCCCCTATTGGGGCGACGTGAATTTCATGAAGCAGGCCGTCGACAGCGTCCTCGCACAGACCAACGACAACTGGCGCCTGACTGTCGTGGACGACGCCTACCCCGGCAGCGAGGTCCGTCGCTATGTCGAAAGCATTCACGATCCCCGGATTACGTACATCCGGAAGGACACCAACGAGGGCATCACGGCGAACTTCCGGACCTGCGTCTCGCTGGCGACCCAGGACGTTCTGGTCGTCATGGGCTCGGATGATGTGTTGCTGCCGAACTACGTGGACGTGGTGCTGCGCGCCCATGCGGAATATCCGCAGGCCTGGATCATCCAGCCCGGCGTGCAGGTCATCGACGAGACCGGCCGCGCGGCGGTCCCGCTGGCGGATATCGTCAAGCAGCGTCTGGTCAAGCCGCGCGGATCGGCCGCCCGCGTCGTCTCCGGAGAAGCGCTGGCGGTCAGCCTGCTCCACGGTGACTGGCTTTACTGGCCCTCTCTTGCCTTCCGGACGGACCGGATCCGGAACTACGACTTCCGCGACGGTTTCCCGGTCATCCAGGACCTCGCCCTCGTCATCGACATGGTCCTGGGCGGTGCCGAGCTGCTGATCGAACCCGAGACCTGTTTTGAGTACCGGCGGCACATCAGCAGCGCATCGGCGGCCAAGCTCGTGGACGGGTCCCGGTTCGAGGGTGAGCGTGACTATTTTGAGGTGGCGGAGCGTCTCTGCGCAGCGAAGGGGTGGCACAAGGCTGCGCGAGCGGCACGTTTGCGGCTGACCTCGCGGGCCCACGCGGTCCTGTTTGTTCCCAGCGCCCTCCGGCAGGGCGGCACCGGACCGCTGGGGACGCTTCTCCGGCACGCCTTCGGAAGGTGAGACCCCCGATGCAGCACGAGCCGGACGGGCCCGCAAGCGGCGGCGCAGGCGTCGTGACGGCGTTCCGGCCGAACACGGAGCTGATCAGCAACGTCGAAGCACTGCTGCGGCAGCTTGCCGCCGTGGTGGTGGTGGACGACGGCGGAGGGCCCGGCTTTGACCACATTTTCGCGGCCCTCGCCGATGCCGGCGCAGTAGTGGTCCGCCTCGAAGGAAACTCGGGGATTGGCGCAGCCTTGAACGCGGGCATCCGGCGGGCCCGGGCAATTGGCGACCCGGAGTACATCCTCACCATGGACCAGGACTCGTACTTGCCGGGCGGCTACATCCAGGCGCTGGAAAATGCGGCCGCTGCGGCGCGCGCAGCCGGCATCGCACCCGGTCTTATTTCACCCTCAAGAATCCATGGGAACCCGGTCAAACGCGCGGGATCCAGGAACGGCATCGCCCTGGGCAGAGAGCCGATCCAGTCCGGACTCATGATCCCGGTGGCCACCCTCGATGCGATCGGCGAGTTCTGGGAAGAACTGTTCATCGATCTGGTGGACACCGAATACTACTTCCGTGCCCTCGGCGCCGGCCTGCCCACCGTCCTCGCCCCGGCGGAATTCGACCATTCCCTGGGAACCATGGTCGACGCCCGGGTCCTCGGACGGCCCATTGGCGTGGGCGGGCGCCCGCTGAAGGTCCGCACCGCAGCCACCTGGCGCTACTACTACATCTTTCGGAACCGGCTCCTCGTCAGCCGGCGCTACCTTACCCGCAATCCGGCCTGGGTGGCCGGCGGAATCTGGACCGATGTCCGCCATCTGCTGGTCGTCACGCTGCTGGCGCCGGGACGTTCCGGAAGGCTCGGCTTCGCGCTCCGGGGCATCGTAGACGGCATCCGAGGGCGAAGCGGCCGCGGACATCTCCGCTGAATTCTTTCCGGCAGCTGCCGGCATCCCCCCGGGCACGGGTTTGGCCGACCGCTGACAGGTAGGGGAGGATATACTCCATGCGCGGAATTATTCTTGCCGGTGGGACCGGCTCACGTCTCCATCCCATCACCCATGGCATCAGCAAGCAGCTCGTTCCTGTTTACGACAAGCCGATGATCTACTACCCGCTCTCGACGCTGATCCTGGCCGGAATCCGCGACATCCTGATCATCACCACCCCGCATGACGCCGAACAGTTCCAGCGGCTCCTTGGCGACGGCTCACAGTTCGGCATCAGCCTGAGCTACATCCAGCAGCCGTCGCCGGACGGGCTGGCACAGGCCTTCATCCTCGGGGAAGAGCACATCGGCCGTGAGACCGTGGCTCTTGTCCTGGGCGACAACATCTTCTATGGCCAGGGCATGGGCACCCAGCTGCGCAAGCATGCCGACATCGACGGCGGCGCCGTCTTCGGCTATTGGGTCAAGGACCCCAAGGCCTACGGCGTGGTGGAATTCGACGACGCCGGTCAGGCCATCTCGCTGGAGGAAAAGCCGGAGCACCCTAAATCGCACTACGCGGTGCCCGGTCTGTACTTCTACGACAACGACGTCGTCGACATCGCCAAGAACCTCCGGCCGTCGCCGCGTGGGGAACTGGAGATCACGGATGTCAACCGCACCTATCTCGAAAAGGGGAAGCTCCGCGTCGAAATCCTCCCGCGCGGGACGGCCTGGCTCGACACGGGGACCTTCAACGACCTGAATGATGCGTCGAACTTCATCCGCACGGTGGAGAACCGCCAAGGACTCAAGATCGGCGCCCCGGAGGAAATCGCCTGGCGCCAGGGCTTCCTGTCCAATGACGAACTCCGTGAGCGGGCAGAACCCCTGATCAAGAGCGGCTACGGTTCTTACCTGCTCGGCCTCCTGGAGCCGTAGCCCGCCGATGTGGTGGACGTTTCTTCCGCAGATCCTGGGCGCCGCCGCGCTGCTGATTTTGCCAGGGCTTGTGATCTCCCTCGCGCTGCGCTTCAAGGGCTTCGATGCGCTGGCCCTGGCCCCGGCCCTCTCGGTCGGCAGCATCGTCCTCACCTCGACGTTGGCTCCGTTTGCGGATATCCGGTTCGGGCTGGTCCCGGTAGCGGTGGTGTCGCTGGTGCTGGCCGCACTGGGGCTGGGGGCCGGCCGGTTCAGGGACTCCGGCGCCCCGGCTCCGGCCGCCGCACCGGAGCGTCGGCGTGAAGCGGCCTCCATTGCCGCCGTCGTCCTCGCCGCAGGCCTGCTGGCTGCCCGGGTCGTCCAGGTCACCGGCGTCCCGGAGGCGTTCTCGCAGACGTATGACGCCGTCTTCCACCTCAACTCGGTCAAATTCGCCCTGGAGACGGGCGAATCATCGTCGCTGACCATCGGCGGGATGACAGGTGGCGGATTTTACCCTGCCGGCTGGAACGCCGTGGCCACGCTCGTCGCCGCCACCACCGGCGTCGGAGTGCCCGTTGCCGTCAACATCACCAGCATCGTCCTTGCCGCAGTGTTCTGGCCCCTGGGCTGCCTGCTCCTGGCACGGTGGGTCGTCGGCCCGCGCCCAGCCGCAATCCTCGGCGCCGGCATCGCCTGTGCGTCCCTGGGCGCCTTTCCGTTGCTGATGATGGACTTTGGCGTCCTGTACCCGAATCTGCTCGCCATCAGCGTCCTCCCGGCGAGCATTGCACTTGCCGCCTCGCTCGTGGGCCTTGCACCGGGGCATCCCCGGCGCGACCTGGCCATGGCGCTGGCCCTCCTCCTGGCACTCACCGGCCTCGTCGTCGCCCACCCCACGACCTTCATGGCGTGGGTGGCCTGGACGTTGCCCATGGCGGTGTTCCTCGCGTGGCGGTCGTTCGGCGCGGCGTGGCGGAGCAGGCGCACGGATCGCGGCCGCTTTCCGAGATACGTGCTGTCGGTCTCCGGCTACGGTATAGCGTTCGTGGCCCTGTGGGTCCTTCTCCGGCCCCCGGCGGACGCTTCCTTCTGGGGCCCGATCCACACGGTCCCCCAGGCGTTCGGCGAAGCCCTGACCGCGTCCCCCGTGGACCTCTCCCCGGCCTGGCTCGTGGCGCCCCTGGCGCTTCTGGGCCTGTGGGTATGTTGCAGGGCCCGCGCCCGGTTGGGCTGGCTGGCGCTGGTCTTCGCCCTGTTCGCGGGCCTCTACGTCGTCGTCGCGGGTTTCCCCAAGTCTCCGACGCGGGACTTCCTCACCGGGGTCTGGTACAACGACAGCTACCGCGTTGCGGCGCTCCTTCCGGTGGTCGCCGTGGTGCTCGTCGCCGCCGGCCTCGATTGGGCCGGAGGAGCGCTCCTGGCCGCCCGCCGGCGGCATCGCTCCCTCGGCCGGGCAGTGGCCGGGCCGGCCGGCTGGAGCGGGCCGGCCCGGCTGGCCTACCGCAGCGCCGGTGGAACCGTCCTGGTCCTCGCCGCCATTCTTTTGGGGCAGCAGGGCGGCCTCAAGGAGGAGGTGCAGCTGGCCTCGTCCCACTACGAGCTGGACGCCGACTCCCCGCTCGTGTCCGCGGACGAACTGGCACTCTTCAAGCGCCTCCGGCAATCAGTGCCCCAGGATGCCGTGCTGATCGGCAACCCCTACACCGGGGCCGCGCTTTCGTACGCGCTGGGCGACCGCAAGTCCGCGCAGCTCCACATCCTCAGCCATGTCTCCCCCGGGCTCGAAAAGATCTATCAGTCGGCAGGGTCGGTCTCAACGGATCCGAGCGTCTGCGAGGCCGTCCGGGAAGAACGGGGGTTCTACATCCTGGACTTCGGCACGGAGGAAGTGCACGGCGAAAATCACACGGCCGACGGCCTGACCGACCTGGACCAGAACTCCGGCCTCCAGCTGATCGACAGCCAAGGCGAGGCCAAGCTCTACAAGATCACGGCCTGCGGCAGCTGAGCTGACGACGGGGCCATGCCCGCCGGGGATGCACCAAGGATGTCCCCGGCGCTGCGGTCAGTGCGTTACGGATCTCCGGCGAAGTTCGCCGACCACGTCGTTGACGTCCCCGTCCATGACCACCTTGCCGTGTTCGAGCAGGACACCGCGCTCACACACCGTGGCGACCAGGTCCAGGTCGTGGCTGACGACAAACAGGGTCTTGCCCCTGTCGGCAAGCTCCTTGATCTTGGCAATGCACTTGCGCTGGAAGGGTTCGTCCCCGACGGCGAGGATCTCGTCGATCAGGAAGACTTCCGGATCCGTGTGCACCGCGATGGAGAACGCCAGTCGCAGGTACATGCCTGAGGAGTAGAACTTCACCTCGGTGTCGATGAACTCACCGATCTCGGAGAACTCCACAATCGAGTCGAACTTTTCGTCGATCTGCTTTTCCGACATGCCGAGGATGGCGCCGTTGAGGTATACGTTGTCCCGGCCGCTGAGGTCGTGGTGGAAGCCGGCGCCGACTTCAATCAGCCCTGCCACCCGGCCCCGGGTGCGCACGGTTCCGCCGTCGGGCTGCAGTACGCCCGAGATGAGCTTCAGGAGCGTTGACTTGCCTGAGCCGTTGAGCCCCAGCAGTGCAACCGTCTCGCCTTGTTTCACCTCAAGGGAGACATCTTTCAATGCCAGAAATTTTTTGGACAGATCTCCTTTTCGACCCTTCACCAGCCACACCAGGGCCTCTTTCAAGGATCGGGTGTGGCGCAGAACAAACTGCTTGCGGAGGTCGGTACAGAGAATGGCTACCTGGCCATACGGCGTCATGTCAGAGCTCCTGTGCGAAGTGGACGGATAGCCGGCGGAACGTCAGCTGTCCGAGGAACAGCACAGCGAGGGTGATGAGCATGGACACCGGAAGCCAGACCGTCAGCAGGTCAGGAGGCATGGCATCGGCTACTGGCTGGTCGGCTTTGAGTGTCGGCTCCCAGAAAGCCCAGTGGAAGACTTCGACGGCGACGGTCATCGGATTCAACTGGTAAATCCAGAACCAGGGGCCCATGACCCGCTCCACCATGGACCAGACATAGAGGACCGGGGAGGCCCACGTGACAACCATGACGATCATGTCCACGATGTTTTCCGAGTCGCGGAAATAGACGTTCATGGCGCCGAACATCAGGCCCAGGCCGGTGGCGAGCACGGCGACCATCAGGAAGATCAAGACGACCGCAGCCAACTGGACGATCGACGGGCTCCACCCCACCACCAGGCAGGCCCCGACAAGGACCAGGAGCTGGGGGAAGAAGTGAGCGGCGGACACCCACACGGTAGCCACGGGAAACAGCTCCCGCGGCAGGTAGATCTTCCGAATAAGATCACGGTTGTCCACAATCGAGCGCGTCGCGTTGGACAAAGACTCCGTGAAAAAATTCACGAGGACAATTCCCGCGAAGAGATAGATCGCGTAGTTGGGCGTACCCCGCTGGAGATTGAGGAAGATGCCCAGGGCCACGAAGTAGATCAGGAACTGTACGAGCGGTTTCACATACGACCACAGGAGGCCCAGCACTGAGCCGCGGTAGCGCACCCTGATCTCTTTGCGTACCAGCAGCTTGAGGAGGAACCTGTCGCCGTAGACGTCAAGGAGGCCCCGCCCGCTTCCCGGCTTAATCAGTTGGTCGGTTTCACCGGCCATCTAGCTGCCATCCATGGAGTTCGCCTCAAACGTTTTCTTCCACGCGTCCATTGAGCTGATCTCTGCCAGCGCGCTCCGGTACTGCCCGGCAAGGGCGTCCCACTCGCGGAACAGGGACAGGTGCAGCCTGGTCGCTTCCGTCAGCATCGATTTCAGCTTCTTCGGGTCCCGCTGGTACCACGACGCGCCCGTGCCCTCGGCGTTGGAGACCACCACGCTGTCATAGTGAGCCACCCTGAACCATCGGTTGTCCCGATGCGCCAGGTAACCCTGCGGCCTTTCGGCGCTTTCCGGGCCCGGGGCCTTGATCAGCTGGCGGGCGACCGTTTTGATACCCCACGGGATCAGTTGCTTCTTGCTGGGCAGGCCGACAACAGTGCCGCCCAGGGGACCCCGTCCCAGTTTCGGCGCCGGGAAGTCGCTGACGTCTTCCTTCAGCTGCGCATCCGGATAGTCGGCTTTCAGGGCGTTGATTTCCGGCAGTTTCGTGGCCAGCACCTTGTGCAGGTCGCCCGGTCCCTTGAGGATGTCCTTCAGGGCCTCGATGCGGCCGTGCTCAGTGAAGTACTGCATCGAGACGAGGTGCTTGACGTCCGACTGCACGGATTCCCGAAGCACCCGGCCGCCCTTCGGGTACGGGCTGTGGAGCAACGTGACAATCAGCCTGTTGCGCTCGTGGAAGTACGCCTGCCAGCCGACCAGGTCATCCTTGTCGATCCAGGAGACATGCCAGACGGCAGCACCCGGAAGGGATACCGTCGCAAACCCGGCTTCTCGGGCGCGCAGCCCGTACTCGGCGTCGTCCCATTTGATGAAGAGCGGAAGGGACAACCCGATTTCCTGGATCACCTTGGTGGGGATCAGGCACATCCACCAGCCGTTGTAGTCCACGTCCACCCGACGGTGAAGCCATGCCGTCTGCCGCAGGTTGGCGACGCTGAAGTCGTGCCGCACCTCCATGTCGGCATGCGGCAGGGAGGGCACGAACCTGTACGGATCGACGACCTCGCCGAAGGTGTGCAGGATGCTTCGGTTATACAGGTCAAACATGTGGCCGCCGACGATCGTCGGTGTGCGGCAGTGGTCGGCAAAGCTGAGCAGCCGCACGATGCTTTCGGGTTCGACAACGATGTCGTCATCCAGCAGCAGGGCGTAGTCGCTGCCGTTCTCGACCGCCTCATACATGCCGCGGGCGAAGCCCCCGGAGCCGCCGAGGTTTGCCTGGTTGATGATCCGCAGTTTGCCGCCGAGGGCATCCCGGACCGCGGCGAAGCCTTCCTGGTCCTCGACCTTCTGGGTTCCCTGGTCCACGATCAGGATTTCCTTGACGTTCTCGAGGACGTCGGGATTTTCTGCCAGGATCCGGGCGTTGTTCAGGCAGAAATCCGGCTTGTTCATGGTCGTGATTTCCAGCGTGACTTGGCCGGGGCGGACCGGGCCGCCTTGGGTCTCCCACTGGGCGCTCTCCAAGAGAAGCTCATCGGATGTGGCGGCGAGATCGAACCAGTACCAGCCGCCGTCGCCGAAGGGCTTCAGGGAAAGCTCGAACGCGGAGGTGGCGGCCCCGTCCACGTGCCTGCCGTCAACGCGCTGAACGGATCCGCGTGCGTTGGATTTGTAGACGGTGACCGTGCCGGTACCGCTGGTCTTCACGACCAGCCGGATGTCCCGGACGGAGGTCCACCGCCGCCAATAACTGGCCGGGAAAGCGTTGAAGTAGGTGCCGAAGGAAATCTGCTCGCCGGACCGGACCCGCATGGAATGGCGCGTGAGCAGGTCTTCAAAGTGCGCCTCGCGGCCGCCCGAGCTAAACATCTGCAGCTTCTCTTCAGGATGCTTCGGAGTGCGGGCCAGCTCGTCGTTCTCGCGCAGGCGGATGCCGCTGGCACTGCCTGCGTCAACGTACAGGGGCATCGTGTCCGTCTGGTCCGTCGATGGCAGGATGACCCGCTGAATCGTCTTCCAGCCGGTTGTGGTTTCAGCGGCGTTCATGCGTCCACTCCTCCGCTTTCGATCTTGGCGCCACCCTCGAAATGCGGGCGGATCTTGTTGTCGAACATGGTCAGGGCGGAGCCGATGGCCATATGCATGTCCAGATACTTGTACGTGCCGAGCCGCCCGCCGAACAGGACGTCCTTCTCGGCGGCGGCCAGGTCGCGGTACTTGAGCAACCGTTCCCGGTCGGCAGAGGTGTTGATCGGGTAGTAGGGCTCGTCGCCCTTCTCCGCGGCGCGGGAGAACTCGCGCATGATGACGGTCTTTTCCGTCTGGTAGTCGCGCTCCGGGTGGAAGTGGCGGGGCTCGATGATGCGGGTGTAGGCCACGTCGGCGTCGTTGTAGTTGACCACCGAGGTCCCCTGGAAGTCGCCGACGTCGAGGACCTCTTCCTCGAAGTCGATGGTGCGCCAGGAGAGATCGCCCTCGGCGTAGTCGAAGTACCGGTCCACGGGACCGGTGTAGATGACGGGGATGGTCCCGACGACCTTGTCCCTGCTGTACTCGTGCGACTCGTCGAAGAAGTCGGTGTCGAGCCGGACGTCAATATTCGGGTGGTCCGCCATTTTCTCGATCCAGGCCGTGTAGCCGTCGGTGGGCAGGCCCTCGTACTTGTCGTTAAAGTAACGGTTGTCGTAGTTGTAGCGGACCGGAAGGCGGGAAATGATGCCGGCCGGCAGGTCCTTCGGATCCGTCTGCCACTGCTTGCCGGTGTAGTGCTTGATGAACGCCTCGTACAGCGGACGCCCGATGAGCTGAATGCCCTTGTCGTTCAGGTTCTGTGGATCCGTGCCCGCCAGTTCCCCGGCCTGTTCCTTGATGAGGTCCTGCGCCTGGCCCGGAGTCAGGTTCGCCCGGAAGAACTGGTTGATCGTCGCCAGGTTGATCGGCAGGGAGTAGACCTCGCCCTTGTGGACGCCGTACACCTTGTGGACGTAGTTGGTGAACGTCGTGAAACGGTTCACGTACTCCCACACGCGCTCGTTCGAGGTGTGGAAGAGGTGCGCACCGTAGCGGTGGACCTCGATGCCGGTCTGCTCTTCCTTTTCGCTGTAGGCGTTGCCTCCGATGTGGTGGCGGCGGTCGAGAACGACGACCTTCAAGCCCAGCTCCGTGGCGGCCTGTTCTGCGATTGTCAGGCCAAAGAAGCCCGACCCTACGATGACGAGGTCAGCGGTCACAAACTCTCCTGATTCGAATGCGGGCAGCCCAATGGTGCGCATTGTCTGCTGCTCTAGCCTACCCGAGGCCTTATCGGAATCAGCGACGGCCCCTTATTGCACGGCGCCTCGGCGGCACCTGCCTGCAGGCCGTCGTGGCTGCTTTCAGGCGGGTTTCCGGCGGTGGCCGGGCCCATTATCCACATCCGCCCTTTCGCGGGCGCGCGCCGCCGGCACCGCCCGCTACCGTGGGACGTAGGCACCGCCGCTGGAAAGGATTTCCCCGATGATGCTGCACTGCACGCTGGTGGCGGCACCGGGGTCCGCGCTTGCCGGGGAGCCGATCGAACTCGCCGTCGAGGTGCCCCCGGACTGCGCCGGCGTGGAGCTTCAGGCCGCCGTGTCCCGGCGCTACGGGACGGGCGAACTGTCCCTGCAAGGAGCCCCGGTCGCCGCCATGACTGTCGGCGAGGCCCCCCTCGTTTCCGGTGCCGTCCTGGTCGACGGCTTCCCCGCGTCAACCCACCAGGCCAGGGCCGGGGAATCTGAGCCGCCGCTGATACTTGCCGTGCACAGCGGGCCCGGCGCAGGCACGACCGTCGCCTTGCGGCGCGGACGATTCCGGATCGGGCGCAGCGGGACGGAGATCACTCTGCCGGACGCGGAACTGTCCCGGGAACACGCGCAGCTGGACGTATCAGACTCAGCGGTCACCATCGCGGACCTCAACAGCGCCAACGGAACCAGCGTCGACGGCAGGAAAGTGCGGGAGTCTGCGGTGACAACGGACTCGTTGATTCGTTGCGGCAGCTCGACGATGTCGGTCATTGTCGGCGGCGCTGTACACGCCGGCGTCTCCGATTCCCGAATTGAGTCTGCGGGATCCGATGTCACCGAGCCGCTTGTTGTCGGCAACGCCGCTCCCAGCAGCAACCGGGCGGCCCTGGTTCTGACCGCCGCGCTCCCGCTGGTGATCGGAGTCGGCCTGGCGCTGATAACGGGAATGTGGATGTTTCTGGCCTTTACCGCCGTTTCGGTGGTCTCCGTCCTCGTTCCGCTCCTATCCGGCCGGCGTCAGCGCCGAGAGCTGAAGGCCGCCGTCGCAA
>JAODMS010000232.1 GCA_025464925.1 Arthrobacter sp. | reverse complement strand
CTTCGGCGACGTCATCGACTTCGAGATGAACGACATCAGCGTCGGCATCAACGACAGCAGCGTCGATGGCTTCGCGGTCGACTTCACCAAGATGAAGCACCGCTTGCCTTCGGCGCCGACCGTGGATATCGCCGGCTACCTCGTCGGCACCGGCGGACAGGCCATCAACCTGGACTTCGACACCCAGATCATCGAAGCCTCGGTCGGCCATGCGCGCGCCAACATCGGCGGCATCCTCACGGCCGAAGGTGGGTTCGCCTTCCGCCGCCAGTTCCTCGAAGAGGTCAACTACAACATCCTCGGCTTCGAGGCCAAGATGCCCGGCGAGGTGCTGGTGGTCGTGGCCAAGGACGTGTACGCGTTCGCCGGCATCGGCGGCCCCTACAAGACCGACGTCAACGGCGACGGCGTGTACGAGGTCGAGAACGAGCACGCCGTCGGCCTGGCGATCGACAACCTCGACTTCGCGCTGGCGATGGTCACGCCCGCCGTGGGTCCCAACCTCACCATCGACATCGACGTGCGCTTCTGGACGCTGGAGGCCTCGGCCGACCTGGCGGGCCTGGTCGGCACCGATCCGTTCATCACCCTGCGAGCCACCAACCTGGACTTCGAGCTGAACGGCGGCACGATCAAGGACATCCCCGTTCCCATCTTCGTGGACTGGGGCGCCAACCCGCTGCACATCCCGATCGGCACCCAGGGCGACGAGTACGTGTTCGACCAGGACTCGGCGATGTTCCGCATCAAGCTGGACGCCGAACTGGGCTTGTTCAGCCTGTTCAACTTGAAGATCCCGACGCTGGACTTCACGTTCGTGATGCCCGAGATCCCGGGCCTGCCGGATTGGGCGCACCTGTCGCTGCCGACGCTGCCGAACCTGCCGGGCATCCCGGACTTCCTGCACATCCCCGGCCTGAACCTGGGGACCTTCGACATCTCCAGTTTCCTGCCCCGCCTCTCGCTGGGTTCGCTGCCGGACTTCGAGCTGCCCGACGTCGATTTCCCGGGCCTGGGCTTCCTCAAGGGCGCGCTGGACTTCGTCAAGAACCTGGACCTGTCGATCGGGCTGGACGTCAACTTCAACCTGACGCTGTTCGGCTCCATCGAACTGCCCGACCTGTCGCTGAACCTGGGCGACTTCGTCTGGCTCAACGGCGACTTCAAGCTCAGCTTCGGCCAGACGTTCACGGCCGCCATGAACACCGGGCTGCCGACCGACCTGGTGGCGCTGGAAACGCTGCTGGGTTCCAGCAACCAGAGCCTGTTGAACGGCATCAAGACGGCCGCCGGTGTCGGCCAGAACTACTCGCGCATCGAAGACGTGGTCTTCAAGGGCTTCACCTTCGGCGCCGCCGACGTCAACATGTTCGTCGGCTCCGCGGGGGACGACGGTCCCGACTGGACGCGCGACCTGAACGACCAGGGCATCGTCGGCTTCGGCATCACGGACCTGGACATCGCGTTGACGGTGTTCCAGGCCACGGGCTCGTTCGCGGACCTCATCGAAGCCCAGAAGTTCTACTCGCTCAAGGCGCATGCGAACAGCCTGACGACCGCCGGTTTCGGCGACGTGCTGGGCCTGCACGCCCACGACATCACCATCGAGATCAACAGCGGCGGCAAGGCGCTGGGCGGCCTGATGACGGCCACGGCGGACTTCACCAGCGTGACCCGCGCCGCCGGCGACCCGGTCGGCCTGGCCGTGCAGACCGGCGGCACGCCGGTCTACCTCGACTTCACCGGCAACCAGTTGCTCGGCCTGGACATCGGCATGGCCGAGATCCAGGTCTCGGAGTTCCTGTACCTGCGCGGCTCGCTGGCCTTCCGCAAGGGCGACACCTACAACGTGATGGTCAACCCGGGCGGCCTGTCGCCCCTGATCGACAGCCTCAACAGCACCCAGGGCACGGCCATCCCGAATCCGCTGCCGATGCAGGTGACCGCCCTGACGCTGGGTGGCGCGAACCTCAGCGGCTTCGCCGGCGTGGGTGGCCCCTACCGCTATGGCGTGGACGCCGACCACGACGGCTACCTGGACTCGATCAACGACGGCGCGATGGGCCTGGTCATCGACCACGTCGACTTCGGCCTGGCGATCATGACCCCGACGCTGGCCACGGCCATCCCGGGCATGGAGCAGTACGCGCCCAAGTTCATCTCGGTCAAGGCACGCGTGGGCACCGCCGAGCTGAAGGGCGTCGACCCGGACCTGCTGGAAGTCCATGCCGAGGACGTCGAAGTCAACATCAACACCTTCGTCGTGCCCTCGCTGGGCGCCGTCGGCAACGCCGTGCTGCAGCTGTTCGGCCCGCCGTCGATCGACTACACCAAGGGTGACTTCGCCGCGGAAGACACGAACGCGAACGGCATCCTGGACACGGGCGAAGACCGCGACCACGACGGCGTGCTCGATGGCAAGGGCTTCGCGGTCCCGGCCGGCGGCAGCAACAGCGTGCTGCTCGACTTCAACGAGGAGATCGTGCAGGCCAAGGTCGGCTATGCGTCGATCAACCTGGCCGGGTTCGTGCAGCTGACCGCCTCGATGGCCTTCACCAAGAAGGGCTCGGAGGAAGTCACGCTGTCCGACGGCACCCACACGACCGTCACCACCCTGGCGGTGGGGATCAA
>JAODMS010000182.1 GCA_025464925.1 Arthrobacter sp. | reverse complement strand
AATCATCCGCGAGCGCGACAAGCTCGCTTCCCAGGTCCGCAGCGCCAGCGGTGTCGAAATGGAAAAGCTCGGTCTGGTGGTGGATTCACTGCAGATCAAGGACCTGCAGGATCCTACGGGCTACATCCAGAACATTGCCAAGCCGCATATTGCCCAAGTCAAAATGGAGGCCCGCATCGCCGAGGCGACGCGGAACCGTGAAGCGGCGGAAAGGGAAGCCGAGGCGGCGGCGCTGATTGCCGATGCGCAGAGCGCTTCCGCGATCAGGCAGTCTTTGGCGCAGGCAAACGCCGAAAGGGCGAAGGCAAACGCCGCCCAGGCCGGCCCCCTGGCCGATGCGACAGCCCGCCAACAGGTGGTGGTCCAGGAAACCGAAGTCGCCAAGCTCGAGGCGGACCGTGAGGAGCAGAAACTCCAGACCACCGTCCGCAAGCCCGCCGATGCCAGGGCCTACGCAAAGCGCACGGACGCAGAAGGCCAGAAATCTGCAGACATCAGTGCCGCCGAGGCCCTGGCCAAGCGCACCGAACTCGAAGCGCAGGTGAACGCCCGGCGCACGGAACTCCAGGCCCAGGCCAACGCCACCGCCGCCGCCGCCGCGGCCGGAGCCACCCGCGTCACCGGCGAGGCGGAGGCAGCAGCGACGAAGGCACGCGGCGACGCCACCGCCTCTGCCATCAAGGCCAAAGCGCTGGCCGAGGCGGAAGGCATCAAGGCACGCGCCGAGGCCCTCGGGACCAACCAGGACGCCGTTATTTCCCAGCAGCTGGCTGAGACCATGCCCGCCATCATCGCGGCAGCAGCGGAGCCGTTTGCCCATGTCGGGCAGTTCACTGTCCTGAACGGCGGCGAAGGCATCAACCGCATGATCGGCGGGATTCTGACCCAGGTGGGCGACTATCTCCCGGCCCTGACGTCCGCGCTCAGGAACGGCAGGGAAGCCAGCAAGCGGCCGCCGAAATCCCCCGATGCATAGGAACGTCGACCGCAGCCTCACGGGCAGGATCGGCCGGGTCACCGGACGCATCGGCCCGGGCACCATCGGCGAAGTCATGCTCCCGTTCCGCGGCGGCACGAGCGCCTTCCATGCACACCCCTTTGACAAGACCAGTGTTTTCGCCGTGGGCGAGCAGGTCCTCGTCATCTATTTTGAGCCGCCGCAAACGCTCTTTGTCGATGAGCTCCCAGACATCCTGAAGAAGGACTAGAAACGCCACAGCGAATACGGCACGCTGGGCAGGTTGCCCGCCATCCAGGGGCGTTCCGAACGCTCCCGCGGGACCTGGCCGCGGCCGTCGCGCACGACTTCGACCACCGTGCTGGCAATAGCCACCACGGCAACGGCGGCCAGCAAGAAGAGTACGACAACGATTGACCCGGTCATTTCTGGATCACCTCTAGTACCAATTTTACGCCGGACAGCTCCGCGCGCCGGAGGTTTTTCGCCTCAGTCTGCGGCCGGAATCCGGTTTCCTGTTAACCCATTCTTCCTTTCCCCGTCATGCCCCCTCCCCCGCGCCGACAGCCGCCACACCCACGGTGGAAGCGTGAGGATCGCAATTGTGGCCGAATCATTCCTGCCGCTGATGAACGGGGTAACCCACTCCGTCCTGCGGGTGCTTGAGTACCTGCAGGAGCGCGGTGACGAGGTGCTGGTCATCGCCCCGTCCACGCAGGACGCTGAGGTTGCTGCGGAGGTCTACGGCGCCCAGGTCCACCGGCTTCCCTCGGTGCCGCTGGCCGGGTACGCGAATGTGCGCGTTGCGTTGGGCGGTGTCTATCGGGTCAAGCGAATCCTTGCCGATTTCGCACCCGACGTCGTTCATCTGGCATCCCCGTTCGTGCTCGGCTGGCGGGCGGCGCAGGCCGCGCACCAGCTGGGAATCCCCATGGTGGCCATCTACCAGACCGAGGTGCCCAGCTACGCCGGGCGCTACGGCGTCCCGTTCCTGGAGAACTGGGCCTGGCAGCGGGTGGAACACATCCATCTGCTGGTCACCCGGACGCTCGTACCGTCCAGCTTCGCCCTCCACCAGCTCCGCGGCCGCGGCATTCCGCGGGTGGACATGTGGCGGCGGGGCGTAGACACGAAGCGGTTCAGTCCGGAAAAACGTGACGGCGGCTGGCGGGCCGCGGTGGCCCCGGACGGCGCGCGGATCATCGGCTATGTGGGCCGGCTCGCCGTGGAGAAGCAGGTGGAGGATCTGGCGGTGCTGGCGGATGTTCCCGGCACTAGGCTGGTGATCGTCGGCGACGGACCGCAGCGGGCAGCCCTGGAAGCAGCGCTGCCGGAAGCTGTGTTCACGGGCTTTCTCGGCGGTGTCGAGCTGGCACGGGCGATGGCGTCCTTCGACCTCTTCGTGCACCCCGGCGAGTTCGAGACCTTTTGCCAGACCATCCAGGAGGCCATGGCCTCGGCCGTGCCGGTGGTGGCCACGGGCCGCGGCGGGCCGCTGGACCTGGTGGAGAATTCCCGCACCGGCTGGCTGTACGAGCCGGGAGACCTGGCCGGGCTGCGGGCCCGGGTGATGGACCTGATGGGCGACGACGCCAAACGCCGCGCCTTCGCAGTGGCGGCCCACGCGTCGGTCCAGGGCAGGACGTGGGCCGCCCTCGGGGACGAACTGGTCCAGCATTACCAGGCGGTGCTGGCCTGCGACCGAGCCGAAAGCGGCAAGCTGCCGGCCGGCTGAAACGCCGCGTTCCCGGGTGAGCCGTGATGGCCCCCGCGCACCCTATGATTCAGGGGGAAGGACTCGCAATGGCATATCGGTGGTATCGCCGCTGGGTCTGTCTACATCCGTCGCTTTGGGGGCCGGTATCGCCGTGGGAACTGGGTTTGAAGAGGCCCTGCTGGAGCAGGGCCCCGATGCGTTGCTGCTGCTGAACGCGGACGGAACCGTGGCGTTCCTGAATTCAGCCGCAGAGCGGCTTTTCGGCTATGAACGGCAACAGCTGCTGGGGGCCCAACACCACATCCTGCTTTCCGAGGACGACCGTGGCGGATTTATCCGGATGTTCAGCGGGCTGGGACGGGGAAGCCTCGCCGGACGTGGGCCGTTCGCGGCCGTCGGCCTCAAGCGGGACGGCGCCGAAATCGCGATGGAGATCACCTGCTCGCTGGTGACCCTCGACGCCGGCACAGCCATGGCGGTGGCAGCGCGCGACGTCGGCCACCGAAGTGACAGCGATCCCGGCAGGCGCCGGGCCGTCTCCCTTCTGGACGCCACGCTGGAGACGACCGCGGACGGAATCCTGGTGGTCTCCCTGGAAGGCCAGATCACCGGCATCAACGACCAGTACCTGAAGCTTTGGGGCATGCCGCCCGAGCTTTTGGCGGCTGAGGACCCCGCTGCCCTGGTTAATTTCATCGCCGGGCAGCTCATCAGTCCGGAGATTTTCCTGCAGAAAGTCGCAGTGCTCTACGCCGACAAGCTGACGCAAGGCCACTACGTGCTGGAGTCCAAGGACGGCCGCACGGTGGAGCTCTACTCACGTCCGCAGAAGGTGGCGGACACCGTGGTGGGACGGATCTGGAACTTCCGGGACATCACCTCCCGCCAGCGTGCGCAGGACCAGGCGCGCCTTGCCATGGAGGAACTTGCCGAGCAGGCCCACATCCTCAAAGAGCTGGCTTTCCAGGATCCGCTGACGGGTCTGGCCAACCGGATGCTGTTCAACGAACGGGCCGCCGCAGCGCTCCGCACGAAGGATCCGGTGCACGTGCTGCTGCTGGACCTTGACGATTTCAAGGAAGTCAACGACGTTCTCGGCCATCACGCGGGCGATCAGATGTTGAAGGAGATTTCCCGGCGGCTGCAGAACTGCGTGGGCCCCCACGGCACTGTGGCGCGGCTGGGCGGGGATGAGTTCGTGGTCCTCTTGGTCGGCTGCCGGGACGTCGACGCCGTGGCGCAACGCGTGGTGGGGACCCTGAATGCACCCGTCTCGATCGAAGGGACCCTCCTGCGGCCAGGGTTGAGCCTGGGCGTGGCATCCCGGGACAGCGAGGCGATGACGTATTCGGAACTGCTGAGGCAGGCGGACCTGGCGATGTACGCGGCCAAGGAGGCGGGCAAGAACTGCTACGTGCACTTCCGGCCGGAGATGCTCGCCGCGCTGCTGGAACGCACCCGGCTGACCGCTGGACTGCGACGTGCCGTCGAGCTGGGGCAGATCACCGTGCACTACCAGCCCGTCGTCTCCGCCGCGCGGCTCGAGGTCGTCCAGTTCGAGGCGCTGGCCCGTTGGGAGCGGGACGGGGAACTGATGGCCCCGGATGCCTTCATTCCGACGGCGGAGCGCAGCGGGCTGATCCGGGATATCGGAGCGGAGGTGCTGCGGCGCAGTTGCACCGACCTCCAGCCGTGGCTGGCGCAGGATTCCGGGCGAACGCTGGCCGTGAACGTCTCCGGCGTGCAACTGCAGCACCGGGACTTCGCCGAACGGGTCCTCGACATCGCGGCATGGAGCGACGTGGATCCCCACCAGCTCGTGCTGGAGGTCACCGAGAGCGTTTTCTTCGACCCCGATTGCCACGTCATCGTCCAGCTCGAGACCCTGCGCAGCGCCGGCATCCAGGTGGCGCTGGACGACTTCGGAACCGGCTACTCCTCCTTGGGCCGGCTGCAGGACCTCCCGGTGGACATCGTCAAGATCGACAAGTCCTTCGTGTCAATGCTGGACACCGGCGCGGAGAAGCTACCCATCCTGACCTCGATGATCCACATGGCCCACAGCCTGGGGCTGAAGGTCACCGCCGAGGGCGTCGAGACGGCGGCCCAGGCCCGCTACCTGATGGCTCACGGATGCGATGCGCTGCAAGGCTTCCTTTTTTCCCGCCCGGAGCCCGAGTCCCGGCGGGAGCGGGCGCTGCGCAGGTCCGTTGAGGCAGTCTCAGCTCTGGCGAGCCGTCCCCCGGTCGGATAGCTGCACCGCCTGCCCGGTCTGCCGCCGATCAGGCCCGGTGGCCGATTCCGTCGAGATCCAGGGCCACCAGCGCCTCGCTCCGGTCCCACAGCTCCCGCGCCAGCTCGGCGTCGTACGCCTGCTTGTTGGCCTTCGCCAGGGCACGCTTGGCGTAGTACGCGCCTGAAATCCAGTCCCGCCCCGGCTCCGTGGTGGCGAGCCAGACAAGGGTGTCCGCACCCCGTTCCGGTGATAGCAGGAAACGGTTCAGGAAGGTCTTGTACGCATGGCGCATCGGGCTGGTGGAGTCAGCCGCGAAGTTGGTGGCCACGACACCTGGGTGGAAGGCCGCCGTCGTGATCCCTTGGCTGGCGTAGCGGTGGTTCAGCTCGGCGGTGAAAAGGATGTTGGCGAGCTTGGCGGTGCCGTAGGCGCGGTTGGTGGAGTACTTCGCGGCGGAGTTGAGATCGTCAGGGTTTATGTTGCCGAAGCCGTTGGCGGCGCTGGCGGTGTTGATGACGGTGGCGCTGCTGGCGGTGAGCACGTCCATCAGCTCGGTGGTCAGCAGGAAGGGGGCCAGGTGGTTGACCTGGAATGTTTTCTCGTGGCCGTCCACGGTGAGTTCGCGCCGGCCCATGATCCCGCCGGCGTTGTTGGCCAGGATGTCGATCCGCGGGTATTTGTCCTTCAGCTCCGCGGCCAGCCCGCGCACCTGCGACAGGTCCGCGAAGTCGCTGACGAAGTAGTCCGCCCCGATTTCTGCTGCCACGGCGGCGGTCTTCTTTCCGGAGCGCCCGACGACGACGACCCGTTCCCCCGCCTTGACGAGCGTCCGTGCGGCTGAGGCGCCGATGCCGTCGCTGGCTCCGGTGATGACAATGGTGCGCTGCGGCATGAAGTCTCCTCTAGAGTGGCCCAGCAGGAACTATATCCTCAGCGGCCTCCGCAGACTCAGCGCCGTGCCGGCGTTGAGCAGTTTGTGGCCGATGCCCAGCATTTCTTCAGTTGTTCGCAGCAAAGAGTAATGGCTATAGGAGCCCCGGATGACAGTGCCCGGGACCACGGACGGAGCCACTATGAAATTGGGGATCGGAGTATCTTCGTCGAAAACCACGAAGATCGCGGTTTTTCCCGCCCGGTAGCTTTGGCTGGCGAGGATGACCGGCAGCCATCGGGAAAGCCAGGTGTCGCCCGTGCCTACGCTGCAGTCGTGCATGTTATTGCAATCATTCGGCACAATCACGGAAAAGTTCGGCAGGGTGTTGTTGGCGAGATCCCTCGCGAGGTGTCCTGAACCTACAGTGCCCATGGGCACGTTGCGGGTGGCGCAGGCCGCCCTGTCCCCCGGTCCTTGGTAATAGATCTCAGGGTTGTGCCGCTCCGCATACAGGCCAGACGCCCTCAAGTGGCAATTCGACGGCATGGACTCCATATAGCTCTTATGCGACTGGCCGGTTGCCCTGACCTGCCGGAAGATGTTGTTGGCCCTGATTGTCGGCAGGCCGCCCGGGTGCGAATTGACCCTGACGCCCTGTGTGCTGCCCGATGTCATGGCCAGATAGCTCGGTAGCGAAGGCAGGCCCAGGCCTCCGTCCCGCCAGGTGGCCACTGAGGCGCACTGCCTCGCGGTTCGTGTCATGTACGGCGCACGGGCGTTTCCGATGACCTGCGAGTATGTTTTGTTCTCGAAGATGATCCAGATGACATGCTCGTATCGCGCCGGCGGGGCGGACGTCTTCCCGCAGGGGTTTGCCGCCGATGGCGGCGTTGCGTTTGTGGTGACTATTAGTCGGGGCCGTTGGGTGGCAGTCGAAGTCTCCTTCGAGCTGTAGATGACCCCCTCGGCGGACGTGTTGCTGATGCGGAAGGAGTACGTGCCGTCACGCTTGATCACGCTTGTGAGATCAAACTCGACAAACGTGTTGTCGGCGACAGCGCCGCGTGATGCCACCACGGGCGCCTGCGCGACCGGCGCGTTGTTGAATGTGATCCTGGGTTCACTCCAGCTGTTGTTCAGTACCTGGCGCACTTGGCCGCCCCGGTTGGATGGATCAGTTGCGAAGAGCCGAAGTCTGGCGCCCGTCACCGTCCTGCCCGCAGTGCCGGTTACCGTGAATTTGAGGAAGACCATCTCGACCGGCGAGTTGTCGGCCCTAAGGCCTGTCGCCGTGCCGTAGTTGGTAGTGGGATGTGCACGCTTCACCACAGCATCCGCCGAAGCCGAAAAGGTCAAGGTGGCGGCTTCCGCCGGGGTCCCGATGAACAAAGCTGCGGCAACGAGAACAAGTGTCGTCGCCACGGAGAGCCATCGGCACCACCTCGGCACGCGCCTGGGCAGCAGCTCTTTGGTGTTGTTCTTCCCTGAGGCCAAGCCAGATTTGGGGCTCATGGAGGGCTCCTAGGTCGCGTGCACGCACTCTAACGGCAGGTAGCAGTGCACACCCTAGCTTGCGAAAAGACGCATCACAATGCCCATAACCAAAATATAAATCCACTCGATAATATGCAGGAATTGCATATCGGTATTCCCCATACGGCATGAACACTCGCCCGGTTCAAGCAGCGATTTGCTTGTGTGGCTTAAATGCGGGAGAGCCCCCGACGTGGTGTCGGGGGCTCTCGACCGTTTTAATGGTTGTCCGGCGGTGTCCTACTCTCCCACACCCTCCCGGGTGCAGTACCATCGGCGCTGTGGGTCTTAGCTTCCGGGTTCGGGATGGGACCGGGCGTTTCCCCCACGCTATGACCGCCGTA
>JAODMS010000177.1 GCA_025464925.1 Arthrobacter sp. | reverse complement strand
GTGGCGCCGTCCTCCACCACTGAACGCATGCAGCGCACCGTGGATGCCAGCCGCGGCTTTGTCTACGCCGTATCCATCATGGGAGTCACCGGCGCCCGGACTTCCGTCAGCACTGCTGCCAAGGACGTGGTGGCCGCCGCGCATGCCGCCGGCGCCGAGCGCGTCTGTGTGGGATTGGGCGTTTCCAATGCCGGACAGGTCCGCGAGATCGCCGCCTACGCAGAAGGCGTGATCGTGGGCACCGCACTGGTGGCCGCAATCCGCGACGGCGGCGTGGAAGCCGTCGCCGCCCTCACCAAGGACCTCAGCACTGGCTTGACCCGGGAAACCGGCCTGACCAGGGAAGAAGCCTAATCCATGCAGACGCTCCTTCAGGCGGCGGCCCTGGTGCCGGCCAGCATTCCCAGCCCGGACTGGTCCGGGTTCGATATTCCCCTGCCCTGGGGAACGCTGCGCATTCACGCCTACGCCCTGTGCATCCTGGCCGGCATCATTGTCGGCCTGTGGCTTACATCGGTGCGCTGGGCGAGGCGCGGAGCACCGGAGGGCAGCGTCTGGGACATCGCTATCTGGGCCATCCCCTTCGGCATTATCGGCGGCAGGCTTTACCACGTGGTGTCCTCGCCGGACGCGTACTTCGGTCCCGGGTTCGACGGCACAGGAGACCTGTCGCTGATCCCGCAGATCCAGCGCGGCGGCCTGGGGATCTGGGGCGCGGTGCTGCTGGGCGTCGTCGGTGCGTGGATCGGCTGCCGCCGCGCCGGCGTCAAGCTGAGCGCCTTCCTCGACGCCGCGGCCCCGGGGCTGCTGCTGGCACAGGCGATAGGACGGTGGGGCAATTACTTCAACCAGGAGCTCTTCGGTGGCCCCACCACCCTTCCGTGGGGACTTCAGATTGACTCCGACAACCCGAACTTCCCTGCCGGCGTGCCGGCAGACACACTTTTCCACCCGACGTTCCTCTACGAGTCGCTCTGGAGCCTGGTGGGCGTCGTTGTCCTGCTCGCCCTGGACCGGAAATTCCACTTCCGCCGCGGCCGCCTGTTCTGCCTTTACGCCATCTACTACACGCGGGGCCGGGTCTGGATCGAGGCCATGCGGATCGATGATGCCGAACAGATCAACCTCTTCGGCATCACGGCCAGGCTCAACGTGTGGACCAGCATTCTCGTCCTCGTGGCGGCCCTGATCGCCTTTCTCATCCTGGGGCGGCGCAAACCAGAGGAACCGGACACCGTCTACCTGCCCGGCCGGAAACCGGCCGACGCCGGCCCCGACGAGAAAAGCGACTCCCTGGCCGAGGCGCACGAGCCACGCAACGACGTCGGCGAAAAGCCGGGCGGCGACGCCAAGGACCGGGCGACGGTTCCGGCCGACCCCGGAGGTATCCGCCAGGCGGACTCCGGTGTCTCAGGGAGTGAATCCCGTGATAATCTCCCTGATAGCCAAAGCGGTCCAGGTCACGCTGCGGCGCCGGAAGCTGACGGCACCAAGTAGCTCAGCGCCGGCAGATCGGGCCGCAGAGTCACCCCTCGCAGGCCCTTTTCCACAGCGTCGTGGCGGTGGGCGTGTTACGGACAGCAGACAGTCGCTGTCCGTGCAAGCCCGGGCCAGCGGCCGGCGTAACTGTTAGTACAGCAAGCCGGGCTGGCCTACAATTCCAAGTAGTAAACACTTTGTTGTGCCGGTCACACCGGTGCGCTGAGTGGGGCCAGTGTTGTCCCTCCCATACGCACGATCAGGAGGAAGGACGTCTTCCATGACCCAACATCTTCACGGCCCCAGTTGGTCCGCGCAGGACCAGCCGGCAGCCGCCCTGTCACCCTTCAAGCGCTTCGCGGCGCTGCCGGAAGCGGCGGGACTCTACAATCCGGAGAACGAGAAGGACGCCTGCGGCCTGGCCATCATCGCCACCCTCCGCGGCGAGCCCGGCTATGACATCGTCGATGCGGCGCTGACCGCCCTCCGCAACCTCGAGCACCGCGGCGCTGTTGGCGCCGACGAAGGAACCGGCG
Source organism: Arthrobacter sp. (assembly GCA_025464925.1). Next base: position 2,052 of record JAODMS010000177.1, on the reverse strand, counting down.
ACGGAGCCGGCCTGCTCATGCAGGTGCCCGATGAGTTCTTCCGCGCGGTCACCGAGTTCGAACTCCCGGCCCCCGGGCAATACGTGGTCGGCACGGCATTCCTTCCGGCCGAACAACGAGAATCCGACGCGGCCAAGGCCGGCATCGAAGGTCTCGCCGCCGACGAGGGCCTGACCGTCCTTGGCTGGCGTGAGGTCCCGATCGTGGCGGACCTGGTGGGCGCCATGGCCCGGGCCTGCATGCCGCACTTCTCCCAGCCGTTCTTCGCCTCCAGCACCGGGGAGACCCTCGGACGCAACGAACTCGACTCCCGGGCCTGGCGGGTCCGCAAGCGCGCGCAGAACAAGTTCGGCGTCTACTTCCCCTCGCTGTCCTCACGGACCATCGTCTACAAGGGCATGCTCACCACCGCGCAGCTGGAGCCGTTCTACCCGGACCTCTCGGACAAGCGCTTCAAGACCAAGCTCGCGATCGTCCACTCACGCTTCTCCACCAACACCGCCCCGTCCTGGCCGCTGGCCCAGCCCTTCCGCACTATCGCGCACAACGGCGAGATCAACACCGTCAAGGGCAACCGCAACTGGATGCGCGCCCGCCAGTCGCAGCTTGCCAACCCGCTGCTGGGGGATGCTCCGGAAGAGCTCTACCCGATCTGCACCCCGGGCGCCTCGGACTCGGCGTCCTTCGACGAGGTCGCCGAGCTGCTCTGGCTCTCCGGCCGCCCCATCACGCACTCGATCATGATGATGATCCCGGAGGCGTGGGAAAACCACGCCACCATGGATCCGGCCCGCCGCGCCTTCTACGAATACCACTCCATGCTGATGGAACCGTGGGACGGCCCCGCAGCCGTCTCCTTCACGGACGGCAACCTGGTCGGCGCCACACTGGACCGCAACGGTCTCCGCCCGGGCCGGTACTGGATCACCGACGAAGGGCTGGTCGTCTTCGCCTCCGAGGTCGGCGTGATCGACGTCGAACCGTCCAAGGTGGTCAAGAAGGGCCGGGTTGCGCCGGGCAAGATGTTCCTGGTGGACACCGAGGCCGGCCGGATCATCGACGACACCGAGGTCAAGGCCGAGGTGGCGGCAGCCAACCCGTGGGCCGAATGGGTCAAGGACAACCTGATCGATCTCAAGAACCTGCCGGAACGGGAGCACGTGGTGCACACCGCGGCTTCGGTCAACATCCGCCAGCGCACCTTCGGCTACACCGCCGAGGAACTGAAGATCCTGCTGGGTCCGATGGCCCGCACCGGTGCCGAACCGCTCGGCGCCATGGGCTCGGACACTCCCGTCGCGGTGCTCTCCAAGCGCCCGCGGCTGCTTTTCGACTACTTCGTGCAGTCCTTCGCCCAGGTCACCAACCCGCCGCTGGACGCCATCCGGGAAGAACTGGTCACGTCGCTGACCTGCGCCATCGGCCCCAACGGCAACCTGCTGGACGTCAACCGGGTCCGCCAGCCGCAGGTGTCTTTGCCGTTCCCGGTCATCAACAACGACCAGCTGGCCAAGATCGCCAACATCGAGAACGCCGACGGTGACAAGGTCGCCATGAAGGTGCGCGGCCTGTACCGCCCCGAAGGCGGGGAGCATGCCTTGCGTGCCCGGCTGACGGAAATCTGCGAACAGGTCTCCGGCGCCATCAACCGCGGCGTCCAGTACGTCGTGCTCTCGGACCGTGACTCGAACGCCCAGTGGGCCCCGATCCCGTCCCTGCTGCTGGTCAGCGCCGTGCACCACCACCTGCTGCGCAGCGCCAACCGCACCAAGACCGCGCTCGTGGTCGAGGCCGGCGACGTCCGCGAGACGCACCATGTCGCCGTGCTGATCGGCTACGGCGCCTCCGCCGTGAACCCGTACCTCGCCATGGAATCCGTGGAACAGCTCATCAGCAGCGGCGACGTCGTCGGGGTTACCCCGCAGGACGGCGTCTACAACCTGATCAAGGGCCTCGGCAAGGGCGTCCTGAAAATCATGTCGAAGATGGGTATCTCCACCGTGGCTTCCTACACGGGAGCCCAGACCTTCGAAGCGCTTGGCCTCGGCCAGG
>JAODMS010000141.1 GCA_025464925.1 Arthrobacter sp. | reverse complement strand
CGCCCTCCAGCGGCCTACCCGGACACTCGGGCGAGCAGCCCTCAAACGTGCCCTGTCTGGCCTTGCTCCGGGTGGGGTTTACCTAGCCTTCCCGGTCACCCGGGAAGCTGGTGGTCTCTTACACCACCGTTTCACCCTTACCTGCCTGCAGCCGGTGCAAGCACACGCTGCAGGCAGGCGGTCTGTTCTCTGTGGCACTGGCCTGCGGGTTACCCCGAGTGGGCGTTACCCACCACCCTGCTCTGCGGAGCCCGGACGTTCCTCGAGCCACTTGCGTGACGCGCGGTCGCCTGGTCAACCCATCCGCAGTCCATTCTACGGGCTCCACTGCAGTTGCTGGCGACACAGCCGCGGCCTGCGCCTATCATCAGGGAATGGATGAGTCCGCTCTGACCCGGCGCCGGCTGCTGCAGCTTGCGGCGGCGGGACTTGGCACGGCCGGAATCGCGGCCTGCACCGACCCGGCCGTGCGCTCCCCCGCGTCCGCAACGCCGACCACGCCCCAGGCCGCTCCTCCGGTCCCGGCTGCCCCCGCGGCTCCTCTGACGGTCACGACCAGTACAGGGTCGTTCGTGTCATCCTTCCGCCCCGGCGTGCCCAGCAACTGGTCGATCGCCGCCCCCGAACCGCCGTCGGGGGGCAGGCAGCCCTGGCTGCCTGTGGCGGTTTTCCTGCACGGACTTGGGGAAAGCCACAGCGTCCTCCTGGAAGATCTGGCAGCCCAGGAGGCCCTGCAGCGGCATCTCGACGCCGGCGGCACGCCGTTCGCCATCGCCGCCGTGGACGGCGGTAACACCTGGTGGCATCCCCGCGCGGACGGAAGCGACACGCAGTCGATGCTGGTGGAGGAGTTCGTCCCCTTGCTCGGCAGCCAGGGGTTCGACCTTGGAAAGATCGGCCTCTTCGGCTTCTCGATGGGCGGCTTCGGGTCGCTGCTGCTCGCTTCGCAGGGCAAGCTGCCGGGCCTGCGCGCTGTGGCCGCCATGAGCCCTGCGGTCTGGGACCGGTACGACGAGCGGCTGGAAGGCGCCTTCGACGGTCCGGCGGACTTCGCGGCCCACGATGTCTTCGCGCTGCGGCCTCGACTCGCCGCCCTGCCGAAGAGGGTTGACTGCGGCACCCGGGATGAACTCCTCGCCACGGTCCGCGAATACGTCAGGGAACTCCCGGGCGAGGTCGAGGGCGGCTTCCAGCCCGGCGGCCACGACTCCGCCTACCTGCGCTCGATCCTTCCCGAGGTGCTGTCCTTTTTCGGCACCCACCTCGGCTGACCTTGGACGGTCGCCGGTAAGATCGTACGGTGCTGATCCTGCTGCCGCCCTCCGAAGGCAAGACCCCCGCCGTTGGCGGCGACGCCGTCGACTGGACCTCCCTGAGCTTTCCCGGGCTCAACAGCTACCGGGCCAGGGTCCTCGACGCCCTCGGCACCGTCAGTGCCCATAAGGACGCCCTGGCGCTCCTCGGCGTCGGCGCAACGCTGAAGGCCGACGTCGAACGCAACCTCCGGCTCCACGCCGAACCGGCGGCGCCCGCACACCAGGTCTACTCCGGAGTGCTGTACGACGCGCTGGGCTACCGCTCCCTGACGGCGGCGCAGCGGAGGAAAGCGGACGAGTCCGTGCTGGTGGTCTCCGCGCTGTGGGGGGCGATCCGCTTCGCCGACCGGGTGCCCGCCTACCGGCTGTCGATGGGGACGGCACTGCCCGACGTCGGACGGCTGGCGTCCTTCTGGAAGCCGCAGCTGAACGACGCGCTCGCCGCCGCCACGGCGGATGAGCTGTTGGTGGACTGCCGCTCCAGCACCTACGCCGCGGCGTGGACTCCGCCGCCGTCCCAGACGGTGGCCGTGAACGTCTTCGCCGAGGTCAACGGGGTGCGCAAGGTGGTCAGCCACTCCGCCAAGCACACCCGCGGCGAGCTGGCACGGCATCTGCTGAGCCGCCGGGGCAAGGCGCCCCGGACCCCCGCCCAGCTGCAAAGGGCGGCCGCCGAGAAGTGGTCGGCCGAGCTCGTCGAGGGCAGCGCCCGGAAGCCGCACGCCCTGAACATCATTCTGCCCGGCTAGACCGCAGGTGCTGTCGGTCAGGCGTGCCTGGCGACAGCAAGGGCCGGCCGGCCGGAACGGAGGAGGCCTAGGCCCACTCGGCGGAGCGGACCAGGATGCAGCCAGAGTCGGGGCAGAATACGATCTCGTCCTCGGCCGCGGCCTTGATCTCGGCCAGGTCACCGGGGCTCAGCTGCATGCCCGAGCCCTCGGAGGTCCCGTGGAACAGCCGGGCCGCGCCCACGCCCCGCTTCGCCAGCGTCTTCTCGTAGATCGCGAGCATTCCCGCGTCCAGGTCCAGGGCGAACTCCGCGCGGCGGCCGCGCACCACGGTCGCCTCCGCGGCGATCTCTGCCAGGGCCTCGTCCAGTTCGGCGCGGATGGCGCCGAAGGAGCCCTGGATGTCATCGACAATCTGCTGCTGGGTGGCCTGGCGCACGCGGAGCGTGTCCAGCCGTTCCATGACTTCGAGTTCGACGTCCTCAAGGTTGGAGCGGCGCTTGTTGAGGGAAACCAGGTCGCGCTGCAGGGCGACAAGGTCCTTGGACAGGCCGGTGCCGCTGTTCAGTCGCGCCTCGTCGCGTTCGATCCGGGAGGCAACCTGTTCCACGTCCGCTTCGGCACGCTTGAGTTCAAGTTCGGCGTCGTGGACAGCCATCTTCGCGGCACCAAGCTCGCCGCTGGCCACTCTGAGGGCAGCTTCGAGATCGGTGATCCGGGAATCGGTTTCCAGGCTGCGGCGGCGGTTGGACAAGGACTTGAGCTTGGCATCGAGTCCCTGCAATTCGAGCAACTTCAATTGTTCCGCCGGTGCTGCCTTGGCCACTATTACCTCCGCTTGATCCTTACCGGCCGGAGCCGGGCACCTGATCGGCGCTCCCTAGACTCTAGTCCCCGCCCGGAGTCAGAATGAAGTCCCACGGGTCGCTGTTGGTGGTGCTGACCCGGATCTCCACGTCGTGCCCATGGTCGGTGAGCACGTTTCCGAGCGCTTCGGCGGCGGCAGGCAGCCACAACCACTCGCTGGCGAAGTGCGAAACGTCAATCAGGTACGGCCGGTCATTGACGGAAGCCTCGCGGGCTTCCGACGCCGGGTGGTGGCGCAGGTCCGCGGTCAGGTAGACGTCGGCGTTGCTGGCCCGGACCTCACCGAAGAGGGAGTCACCGGCTCCCCCGCACACGGCCACCCGGCGCACCAGGCCGTTCCGGTCCCCCGACACCCGCACCCCGCCGGCCACGGCCGGCAGGATGCCGTAGACGCGCGCGGCGAAGTCACCCAGGGTCAGGACGTCCGCGAGGTCTCCGACCCGTCCGATGCCTTCCTCCGGCAGCCCGTGCGCGGCCGGGGTCAGCGGGGCCACGTGTTGCAGGCCGAGCGCATCAGCAAGGACATCCGACACGCCGCCGACCGCGGAGTCACCGTTGGTGTGAACGGTCAGCAATGCGGTCCCGGATTCAATCAGGCGGTGCACGGCCTTGCCCTTGGCCGTGTTCGCGGCGACCGACGTCACACCCTTGAGCAAGAGGGGGTGGTGTGCGATCAACAGATCGGCGCCCCAGTCGATGGCCTCCTCGATCACGTCGATCGTTGGGTCAACGGCAAAAAGGATCTTGCTCACGGGAGCGGACGGATGGCCTGCCACGAGGCCCACTTCGTCCCAGTCCTCGGCAAGCGATTCGGGCCAGAGTTCCTCCACCGCGAGCAGGATCATGCCCAGCGTGGCGGAGCCGGAGGTCTCCTCCCTGCCTGGCGCGGCGCCAAAGCCGGTGCCCGTGCCTTTAGCGGAGCCGGCTGAAACGCCGGTGTTCACGGATTCCATACCTCATTTTTACCTTATCGAGTGGCCTGCCCACCCCGTGGCGGTTCCGGACTCGCCGGAATGGGAATTCTCCGGGCGGTTCAACCATTGAAGAGAGCATGAAAACTTTTGTCCTCGGCGGAGGCTGCTTCTGGTGCCTCGACGCCGTCTACCAGATAACCAAGGGTGTCAGCTCGGTCATTTCGGGCTACACCGGAGGCCACGACCGCGACCCCGACTATTACTCCGTGTGCTCCGGAACCACCGGCCATGCCGAGGTGGTGGAGGTGACATTCGACGAGGAAGTGATTCCGGCGGAGGTCATCCTCGACATGTTCTTCGCCCTCCACGATCCCACCACGCTGAACCGGCAGGGATACGACGTCGGAACCCAGTACCGCTCCTCGATGTTCTATTCGACGACCGAGGAGAAGATCCTGTACGAGGAGGCGATCGCGCGGAACCAGGCGCTGTGGCCGCACCCGATCGTGACCGAGGTAAGCCGGCTTCCCGTGTTCCATGTGGCGGAGGATGTCCACCAGAACTTCTACGCCAAATATCCCGAGCAGGGCTACTGCCAGGTGATCATCAACCCGAAGCTGTCCAAGTCCCGGAAATATTACTCTGCATGGCTTACTGCTTAGCTAGCCGCCTCGCGGCCTCGTTAGGCTGACCACAATATTGGCTGTTCAGAGAACCCTTGAGAGATAGGCACACCTACATGGCACGGATCTATGACGACGTCACCCAGCTGATCGGCGGCACCCCGCTGGTCAGGCTCAACCGCCTGACCGAGGGCCTTGACGCGCAGGTCGCTGTCAAGCTGGAGTTCTACAACCCGGCCAACAGCGTCAAGGACCGTATCGGCGTCGCGATTGTTGACGCCGCCGAAAAGTCCGGCGCCCTCAAGCCCGGCGGCACCATCGTCGAAGGCACCTCGGGCAACACCGGCATCGCCCTGGCCATGGTGGGCGCGGCCCGAGGCTTCACAGTCATCCTGACCATGCCGGAGACCATGTCCACCGAAAGCCGGGTCATGCTCCGCGCCTACGGTGCCGAGATCGTGCTCACCCCCGGCTCCGAGGGCATGCGCGGCGCCGTCGAGAAGGCCCAGGAGATCGTGGCCAACACGGAGAACTCCGTGT
>JAODMS010000136.1 GCA_025464925.1 Arthrobacter sp. | reverse complement strand
GAGCTTGATGAAATCAAGCGTCACCTTAGCCACCCGATTCGGGGTTAGGGCTGGCGGCTGGGCCTCGTGAATCGGAGCGCTGATCCGGTGGGACCTACGACTACTATCCTGCTCGCCTCGCAATCCGAGGCAGTGTTGAGTGCCGCACCGCGGCGGAGTAGCGTGGCCCTCAAGGTCAACGCGCATCACCCTCTCTCGGGAGCGACCATGCCATACATGAGACGTCAACTGGCGGCCGTCACGGCGGCTCTGGCTATGAGCGTGACGAGCGGGGGAGTCATCAGCCCGGCGTTTGCCGATCCGCGGGAGACGGAAAAGGCCTCGACCGCCACGGGGTACGGCGGCGCCGTGAGCACCGTGGACCCGGAGGCATCCGCTGCGGCGATCAAGGTCCTCCGCAGGGGCGGCAACGCTGCGGACGCCGCCGTCGCCGCAGCCGCGACCCTGGGCGTGACAGAGCCGTACAGCGCCGGGATCGGCGGTGGCGGCTACTTCGTGTTCTACAACGCGAAGACCGGCAGGGTCGGCACGATCGACGGCCGCGAGACTGCACCGGCAGCGATGCCGCAGGACGCGTTTATCGACCCAGCGACCGGCACGCCCTACAACTTCACGCCTGAGCTCGTCACCAGTGGCGTCTCTGTGGGCGTCCCCGGCACGCCGGCCACCTGGGAGCGCGCACTCGACCGTTGGGGAACTTTGAGTCTCGGCGATGCCCTCAGGCCGGCCATCAAGGTCGCGACCCGCGGCTTCGTGGTCGACGAAACGTTCCGCCAGCAGACCCTCGACAACAAGCTCCGCTTTGAGGCGTTCACCTCGACGAGCAGCCTCTTCCTCCCGGGCGGCGATGCGCCCGCCGTCGGCAGTGTCCTCCAGAACCCAGACCTCGCCGACACGTACCGGCTGCTCGCAAAGCAGGGCATCCGCGGCTTCTACCGCGGCCCGCTCGCGGCGGAGATCGCGGCCACGGTCCAGGCTCCGCCAAAGACCCCCGGCACGACGCTGCCCGTCCCGGCCGGCCACCTGACGACGGCCGATCTCGCCGCCTACCGCACCCTGGATCAGGCGCCCACGCACGTGGACTACCGCGGCCTGGACGTCTACGGCATGGCGCCGTCGAGTAGCGGGGGCACCACGGTCGGCGAGGCGCTGAACATCCTGGACCCGTTCAACCTGTCCGAGATGTCCATGCCCGGCGCGCTGCACCACTACCTCGAGGCGGGCGCGCTCGCCTTCGCGGACCGTGGCAAGTACGTGGGCGACCCGGCTTTTGTCGACGTCCCCACTGCTGCGCTCACTGACCCGCGGTTCGGCAAGGAGCGCGCCTGCCAGCTCGACCCGCTGCACGCGGCTGCGAAGCCCGTCGCACCTGGGGACGTGTCCTCGTACGACGGCGTGTGCCCGGCTGCCGCCGCGACGCTCGCCGACGAGAAGGACACTGAGAACGTTTCGACGACCAACCTGACGGTCGCGGACAAGTGGGGAAACGTGGTCGAGTACACGCTCACGATCGAGCAGACCGGCGGGTCCGGCATCGTGGTTCCCGGCCGCGGGTTCCTGCTCAACAACGAGTTGACCGACTTCTCAACCGTGTTCGATCCGACCGACCCGAACCGGATCGAGCCAGGAAAGCGTCCGCGCTCCTCGATGTCACCGACCATCATCCTCGAGGACGGCAAGCCGTTCCTCGCGCTCGGTTCGCCTGGCGGATCGACGATCATCACGACCGTGCTGCAGACGATCCTGAACCGGGTGGATCTGGGGATGAGTATCTCGGAGGCGATCGCGGCACCGCGTGCGTCACAACGGAACACTGCCAAGGTCACGGCTGAGCCGGAGTTCATCGCTGCGTACGGAAGCCAGCTGACACCGTACGGTCATGAGCTCACACCGGCGGGTGACGCGTTCACCTCCGCCGCAGAGATCGGCGCGGCGACAGCAATAGAGTTCAAATCCGACGGCCGCATGGTTGCCGCCGCTGAGCCTGTGAGGCGAGGAGGCGGCTCCGCGATGGTCCTCAAACAGTCGCGCTGAGCACTGTCCGGGGCTCGGATGATCTGCTCCGGAAATGCGGAAGGGAGTGGGTACCGTTCGGGGTGCGCCGGTTTCCCCGCCGGACCTGGGGAAACGTATAATCCGGAGGGACCCGCTGAGCGCTTCAGCCGGATCATCACTTGGGGGAAAATTGAAAATAAGCAAGGCGCTGGGAGCTTCACTGCTGGCAGCCGCACTCACAGCCGGTCCTGTCTGTGCGGCCACAGCCGCTCCGGCACAGGCGGCCACGGTCCAGGCTCCGGCCACTTCACCGCTTCTGGGCCTGTTCAAAGAAAGCAACCGGCAGGCAGTCATTGATGTCTTTGACAAGACCAATGAGTTCCGGGCGGCCAAGGGGCTGAAGCCCCTGAAGTTCAACGCTGACATCGCGGCGATGTCCCAGCGGTGGACCGACCGGATGTCGACCGTCAAGTACGAGCACAACCCCGACTTCACCTCCCCCGCACCGGCTGGCTGGCTGTCCGCCTCCGAGAACATCGCCATGAGCGCCGGGCTGCCTTCCGGCGGCACGTTCGTCACGCTGTGGGCCAATTCGCCGGGGCATAACGTGAACATGTCACGCCCGGACGACGGGTACCTGGGCATCGGCATCTCCAACGTCGACCACGCCATCTACACCGGCGGCCTCAGCTATGCGACGCAGAACTTCTTCCAGTACAGGGAAGGCGTGGTCCTCAAGGGCTCATACAACCACCCCCGTGATTTCTTCAACGGCCTTCCGGAGCTGCCGTCCGCCGGCGCCCTGACCAGCGCCACACCGAAGGCACCGACCTGGGATACGGCCAGGCGCACCTACACGATCCCGGACGTGGCGGGAGTCCAGTACGTGGTCGGATCCCGGTACGAAGTGAACATGCTCAAGGCGCCGGGCACCTACGCCGCCGATGATGGCTTTCACTCTTTCGCCGCCGTTGCCAAGAGCGGGTACGGGCTCACCACCAACAACAGGTACTGGCAGACGACCTTCCCGGTATTCACGGCTACCGCCAAGGCACCGGTCTTCAACACCACCGCCCGGACCTTCACCATCCCCGCAGTCACCGGCGTCCAGTACCTGCGGGACGGCAATACTCCCGTCAAGGCCGGGGTCTACTCGTTCCATGACGCCGCCACGATCACGGCGACGGCCACCAGGGGCTATGTGCTGGCCGGGACCGCCGCCTGGAACGTGGCGGTGCCGCTGGTCAAAGTCACGCCGAAGGACCCGACCTTCGACAAGACGGCCGGCACGTACACGATTCCGGCCCAGGCCGGGGTGCAGTACATCATCAACTACAAGCCGGTTGCAGCGGGCACCTACAAGAGCCTCGAGTACGTCTACGTGTCGGCCAAGGCCACCAACGGTTACACCATGGCAGGGACGCCTCAGTGGACCCTGCGTCCGGGGCTGGACAACGTTGACGCGCACGGCCCGTATTTCGCCGACTACAGCAACATCTTCAGCATTCCCGACAACCCAGGAGTCCAGTATTTCCTCAACGGCACAGCCGTCGAGCCCGGACGCTTCACCGGCTCCGGCAAGGTGACCGTGACCGCCACGGCCAAGGCCGGCTTCCGCCTCAATGAGGGTGCCACCTCCTGGTCTTACAACTACGCCGCCCCGACGTTCAGCCCGTCCACCGGCACGTACAAGATCCCGGCTCAGGCTGGGGCGGCCTTCTTCATAGACGGCAAGGCTGTGAATGCCGGAACCTACAAGGCCAACGGCCTGAAGGTTACCGTCACAGCGAAAGCCACGGGCTGGGGTTCTGCGCTTTCGGGCATCACGAGCTGGAGCTACGACTTCCGCAAGGCAGTGACACCTACCAGGCCGGCCATGAGCTATCTCAACAACAAGTACAGGATCCCGGCCCAGGCCGGCGTGGCCTTCTTCGTGGACGGCAAACCCGTGACGGCGGGTCTTTATACCGCGGTCAACGGCCAGACCCTGAAGTTCACCACGAAGGCCGCCGCGCCCACGTACCGGCTCACCGGCACAACGGAGTGGTCTTACCGCTTCTAACGGGCATGGGGTCTTACCGATGCACAGTGAGGTGACACGATGAAATCCAACGAACTGCTGCTGGACGCCTTTGGCCGGATCCGCGACACCGTGGCCGACGCTCTTGAGGACGTCGACGACGAGTCTCTGGTCCGTCGGCCGGCAGGCAGCGGAAACTCGATTGCGTGGTTGATCTGGCACCTCAGCCGGGTAGAGGATGCGCAGGTCGCCTCTGCCGCCGGCCGGGAACAGGTCTGGACTTCGCAGGGGTTTGCCGGACGCTTCGACCTGCCGCTGCCCGAACGCGACACCGGTTACGGCCACTCGACCGCCGACGTCGACGCGGTGCAGGCCCCGCCGCAGCTGTTGCTCGACTACTACGACGCCGTTCACCGGCAGACCGTGGAGTTTCTGAAGACTCTCGGCGACGAGGACTTCGACCGCATCATCGATAACAGCTGGGACCCGCCCGTCACGCTCGGGGTGCGGCTGGTCAGCACGATTGCCGATTGCCTCCAGCACGTGGGGCAGGCCGCGTACGCAAAGGGCTTGAACGCCGCGCACGGTTAGGCGAGCAGGCGAGCTTCGCCCGGAATCCGGCCCCGGCCCGTCGTGGGAAACGTAGGATCGCAGCAGGACGTCCTTGAGCGCTACGGGGATGAACTATTGGACCGAGTCGGCGTCCGCCGGACCCTCACCCGGTGTTTCGCTGCTGCCGCTAACGATGCCGGCGTAATCCAGCGGCTTCGTCGTCGTCGAGCTCGACCCGTACTCGCACCACAAATGCACCGGAGCCTCGCTGCGCACGAGGTCGTACATCGGAGCGAAATCTCCGTACGGGAGGTCTGCGAAAATCTGGATGCCGGCCGAAGCCACCCCGACGTTGTCCACCACACCACTGAGCCCGCTGGAGGAGGGGGAGAAGAGCAGCTGGGCGGAGTCCCGACTTCCGGAGGCCGTCACGGGCCCGTGCAGCGTGATTCGCGCGATCTGCGCCGTTGTGGTCCGTCCATGACTGACGCTGTACTTCTCGATCTCGAACACCGCTACGGGCATGGCATCTCCTTTTGATGGAGCCAACCCGGCGGCAGATGCTGACCGGGGACGTGCGCGCTGCTCCCGTGCCGTGGAGCAGGAGGGGCACACTCCTCATCGTGGCACCGTAGGAGGTGTGGCCGGTAGGGGTGGGCAACCAAGACGGACGGCGTAGCCTGCCGCCGGCGAGGCGCCCGTTTTCACTGGTACGGAAAGTGTTCCCTCAGGCGTTGGTGCACTTGCGCAGCCGATTCCGCTTCCATGGCCTCAAGGGCCAGCCGAAGCGCCTCGGCAGTCCCGGCGCCCAGTCTGGTGGGGGAAGATAAATTGAGCAGGTCAGCGGCCAGCAGCACTTCGATGGCGAGAATGTCCGCAAGGAGTCCGAGGGCTTCGTCGGTCTTTCTGACGCTCAACACCGCCCCTGTGGCATGGTCCTCGATGCCGAGGTCCAGTACGGTCGAGTCCAGTGTTGCGGGTGCGGCCAGAAGCCTGAGGGCCGTAAAGCACGCCGAAGCGGCGTACCGGAGCTGGATGCCAGGCATGGAAGCCGGTCCCGTCGATGGCGTAGGAGGGCCGTGCTTTATCGCTTCCATGATGGCATCCCACAAATGGCTCATGCGGCGTTCGCTGAGCTGCCCTGTGTGGACCACGGCCACACGCAGGGCGTCGAAGGCAATGGCCAGCACCATCGGATGGAAGTTGCCGTTGCTGAGCACCGTCCCGGATTCGACGTCGACCAAGGGGTTGTCGCTTGCAGAATTCAGTTCCACTTCTACCGCTTGCCGGGCAGTGTCCAGAAATTCACGAAGTGCACCATGTACCTGCGGAATAACCCGGAACGAGAGTGCATCCTGGACCGACTGTGGTTCCCCGGCGTCCAGAAGCCGGCTGCCCTGGAGCATCTCCATGAGGTGGGCCGCTGCAGCTATCTGCCCGGGATAAGGTTTGGCGCGGGCAACGGCGGGCGAAGCTATGGACGGATTGCCGCCGGTTGCTTCAAGGGATACGGCTGCGGCTTCATCGGCGGCGTCAGCGGCCCGGACGGCCCGGGAGAGCACGAGTGCGCCATAGCCGATGGAGACTCCATTGGATGAGATCAGCGCCAGACCGTCCTTGCCTTCGAGCCGGAGTGGCGGAATTCCCGCACGGCGCAGCGCCTCTCCTCCGGGGAGGATTTCGCCCTCGTATTCTGCCGTGCCGGCGCCGATGGCCACTTGGGCGATGCCCGCCATGTGGCCGATGTCCGCAGCTCCAATGGAGCCCGTTTCAGGGAGCACCGGATGCACGCCCACATTGAGCATGGACACCAATGTTTCGGCTGCGGCCGGACTGGCCCCGGAGCCGCCCCTCGCCATGCCGTTGATGCGCACTATCATTGCCGCGCGGACAATATCCTTCGCGAGCGGCGGTCCGAACGCGCCACCGTGACTCGCCACCAGCAACCGCTGCTGCCGTTCCAGCTCTTCGGGACGTACCCGGGTGTCCTTGCCATGGCCGACCTGGGTGTTGAGGCCGTAGATGGAACCCCCCGATGCCAGCGCCTCGTCAACCAATGCCCGGCCCGCCGCAATCCGTGCCCGCGGAACATCGCCAATCACCACAGGCGCGCCGTCGACGGCTGCCAGGAGTTCTTCGATCGCCATCGGCCGGGCGCTGACAGTAACGTGGTCCATCATCATCCTCCAGAAATCAGTCGGTGCTCAATCCCTATGGACCTCCACGAGCTGGACATCCATCAGCTGGCCGTGGTCGACGGTTGCCGTCAGATAGGTGCAGACCGGTTGGCGTCGGCGGTCCGTGGGGGACCCCGGGTTCAACAACCGGAGGCCGTTCGGCGCCGTTGCGTCCCAGGGGATGTGGCTGTGGCCGAACACCAGTACGTCGGCGTCCGGGTACAGAGCCTCCGACCGTTGCTCCCGGCCTTTGGCCGGACCCGTCTCATGCACCATAGCGAACCTGACCCCATCCAGGGTCACGGACGTGGTTTCCGGCAGACGCCGTCGGAGCTCCGGGCCATCGTTGTTGCCATAGACGGCAATGAGCCTCCGGCTGCGGGACTCAAACTCGTCCAGAAGGGAGGCCGTCACCCAGTCACCGGCATGGAACACCACATCGGCGCTCTCGACGGCGGCCCATACCTGGGAGGGAAGCGTCCGGGCCCGGTTGGGAACGTGGGTATCGGAGACGAACAGGAGGCGTAGCGGCATAGCGGAATCCTCCCACGAAAGCCGTGCTCTTGCCCGGGAAGCAAAGCCCCGCGGACTTGAAGAACTACGGCCACCGGCTCTCCGGTGAGACCCTCCCGCATGCCTCAGTGTTCTTCGAGTCGAGTGCACGGGTCCTGAGGGCACATTCGCTGGTAGTCATGACGTGATCGTCACTTCCGGAACATGAGCCCATCGCCGTGGCTGTGGTTCACGGCTGTTCACCAACGGGCGCCTCGGCTCTCCGTGGAGCCACGGTGAGGGAGGCCACACGTTCCAGCCCGGGCTGCAGGTGGTCGCCACCGCTCACCACGCCTGTCTGCCACCACAGTTTCAGTCCCTCCGGTGCCACCTCGAGGCAGGCAAGGTTGTTGTCGAACCACGGCCCCTTGACGCCGGACCAGCGGAACGGCGGGTCCGGGACCTTCGCCGAGCGCGCGGCCAAGGCGCCAATCGGCGCGGCCAGGCCGTAGGACGTGATGGCCGATACGGACCTCATCAGCCGGGGCAGCGGGTTGCGGATAGGGGAGCAGACTGCCTGGATGATCCGGCTGCCCGAGGAACGCTTCACCTCCGAAACGTAGGAGAAGTGTACGTCCCCGGAGAGGAAGGTGACGGTTTCCGGTGCCGGGCCACGTATGCCGTCGGCGACCTCGGCCGCCATGGCCGCCACCTCCTGGAAGCTTTTCTGGAAGGCGCCCCAGTGTTCAAGGTCCACCGCCTGGCGCAGCTTCTCGCCGGCCCGGGCGGCCAGTTTCCCCCACGCACCTTCGGAAACGGCCTCATTCCAGGACTCGACGTGGTGCAGGCCCATCGGCAGCAGGAAAGGCAGCGACGTCGCCACCAGCAGGTGGCGGAAACCGCCGCGCATCCGGCCGTCCAGCCAGGCAATTTCCGCCTCGTCAAGCAGGGCGCGGTCTTCCGGCGCCAGGTTCCGGGAGGCGCGGGAGTCCACCACTATCAGCCGCGTGTCACCGAAATCCCGACAGAAGCTCCATCGGTAGGATGTCGGGTCCTGGTCTGCCCGTTCCGCCAAACTGTCCAGCGCCGCGCTCACGTCGAGCTCCGCCTCGCCCCCATACCGGGCGATCTGCTGCCAGACAGCATCCTCGATCCGCTCCTGCGGCGACAGGTTTCCCAGATGCTGGTAGACCCAGTACGAGGCCAGCCCCGCGATAATCCGCTCATGCCACCACGAGGTGGCTTCCATTTTCTTCTTCCAGCTCAGCGAGGCGTTCCAGTCGTCGCGGATGTCGTGGTCATCGAAGATCATGGCGCTGGGCAGGGTGGACAGCAGCCACCTGTTCGCGGGGTCGGACCAGGCCAGACAGTAGAGGTGGGCGTATTCCTCGTAGTCCTTGAGTTCCTCGCCAGGCGGTGCCTGGATGTCCCGGCGGGCGCGGATGAACTGCTGCATCTGCTCGCTGGTCGAGTCGGCGTACACCTGGTCCCCGAGGAATGCCACCAGATCCGGCCACGCCAGGTCGCGGTCCGAGGCCATCCGTAGTGCGTAGGCACGCAGTGAGTCGACGCCGTGGGTCCGGTTGCCGGCCTCATCGTGCGGGACACTGGTGCGGCAGGAGCCGTACGCCATCCGTAGCGGCTTGCCGGGCTTTAACGTCGCGATCACTGGCGGCGGGAACTCGGACGTGGGCTCGGGCCAGACCTGTGTTCCGTTGACGTTAAGGGTGTAGGGCGTGACCGTCCCTGGCTCCAGTCCGTCAATCTCCACCAGTGCGTAATGGTGGCCGTGTACTGCGAAGGTGCGGGCCTCCCAGCCCCTGCCGCCGGCATGGACCGAGACCCGGCCAGCATTCCGGGTTTCCACCCAGATACTCGCCGAGGTCTCATCCACGTACCGCATCATCGGGCCGAGCGCCAAGAGTGAGGTTGTCATTACTCATTTGTACCCGCCCGGGTACGGCCATGGCTGAAAATCGCTGAACTTCCTAGAATTAAGCTCAGCTACGGCAACTATGCCGGCGACGTGCTGTACGGCCTCAGCGCCGAGGGCGTGGCGGACACCATCTCATTTTGCCGAACGGAAAAAGGAGTTTGACCATGTCTGAACCAACCAAGGGCTGGCGCATCGTCGTCGGCAACGACGAGGCCGGCGTCGAGTACAAGACGGCGCTGAAGGCTTTGCTGGAGGCCGACGAGCGCGTGGCCTCCGTGGAGGATGTCGGGGTCGGGCCCAACGACTCGACCGCTTACCCGCACCTGGCCGTCACGGCAGCCCGCAAAGTCGCCGCGGGCGACGCCGATCGTGCCCTGCTGATTTGCGGTACCGGGCTGGGAGTGGCCATCTCCGCCAACAAAGTCCCTGGCATCCGCGCCGTCACCGCCCACGACAGCTATTCGGTGGAGCGCTCGGTGCTGAGCAACGATGCCCAGGTGCTCACCATGGGCCAGCGGGTCATCGGACTCGAACTGGCCAAGAAGCTGGTCACCGAGTGGCTCAGCTACACCTTCGACAAGACCTCGTCATCGGCCGCAAAGGTCGACGCCATCGGTTCCTACGAAACCTTGCTGGAGGTAGCCGAGGACACCGAATCACCCGAATTGAAGGAAGGCTAGGCCGTGGCCAGGAACATCGCCGTCATAGGTTCGGGCTATATGGGCGGCGGCATCGCGCAGGTGCTGGCCCTGGCCGGCGCCCGCGTCGCCCTGGCGGACGTCAGCGCAGAAGTCGCGGACGAGAACCTCCGCCGGCTGATCGATGAGTCCAGGGACTTCGTCCGGGACGGGCTCTTCGCCGAAGGTGCCACCGAAACACTCCAACAGGACTTGTGGGCCGCCCCGAGCCTGGCCGAGGCGGTGCGGGACGCCGAGTTCATCGAGGAAGCCGTACCCGAAGTGCTGTCCATCAAGCACGACACCTTGGCCCGGATCAGTGCGGCCGCCCGCCCTGATGCCATCATCGGCTCCAACACCTCCACCATCTCCATCGGTGACATGGCCACGGCCGTGACGCATCCGGAGCGGTTCCTGGGCGTCCACTTCAGCAACCCGTCACCGTTCATCCCCGGCGTCGAGATCATTCCGCATGCCGGCACCAGCGCCGAAATAGTGGAAGCGGCCCGTGCCGTGGTGCACGAGGCGGGCAAGTCCACGGCCGTGGTCAAGGACGTCACGGGTTTCGTCCTGAACCGGCTGCAGTACGCGCTGTTCCATGAAGCGACGCAGCTGGTAGAGGACGGAACGGCCAGCGCCGAGGATATTGACACCCTGGTGCGGACTACCTTCGGGTTCAGGCTGCCGTTTTTCGGCCCCTTCGCGATCGCGGATATGGCGGGCCTTGACGTGTACGACTTCTGCTACAAGTCGCTGCAGACGGACTTCCCGGAACGCTTCGCCACCCCGAAGATCCTCACCGATCTGGTGACCCAGGGAAAGCTGGGCACCAAGACGGGAGCCGGGTTCCTGGATGTGCCGGCTGAGCGCATTCCGGAACTCATCGCGTACCGCAACAAGGCTTACGTGCTGATGCAGAGGCTGATCGATGATCTGGGCCCCGCACCGATCCAGTAGGCTCCGGCGGCGCTGCGCCGCCGGTGCCGTGTCTTCGTCGGCATCGGCCAGGCCGCCGTCGACATCGTCATCGGCTAGGGTAGCCGGACGGTGACTAAACGGTGCACGCCGAGGTCCGTACCACGGATTCATATACACGATGGAGTGCGAAGTGCCTTTTGAAGCAGATGTGCTGGCCGCTTTCCCGGCTGAGGTGCAGATTCCTGCCCGGCTCGTGGCAGCGAGCGTGGCCGCGTCATCCGAGGAATTCCCCCGGGTCCTGGTGGTCCTTGACGATGATCCCACGGGAACCCAGTCCGTTGCGGACCTGCCGGTTCTCACCCGATGGGAAGTGGAGGACTTCGCCTGGGCCTTCGCCCATGAGATCAACGGCGAGCGCCAGCGCGCCGTCTACGTGCTGACCAACACCCGGAGCCTGGACCCGGCAGAGGCAGCCGCCCGCAACGAGGAAGTGGTCCGGAATGCCCTCACCGCGGCAGCGGCGGAGCCGGCCCTCCGCCTCAGCTTCGTCAGCCGCAGCGATTCCACCCTCCGCGGCCACTATCCCCTGGAACCCGACGTCATCGCGGCCACCGTCGCCGCCGTCAGCGGTGAGACGACCGACGGCGTCGTGATCGTCCCTGCGTTTCCCGACGCCGGCCGGGTCACCATCGGCGGCGTGCACTACATGCGCGGCACGGGTGAAGAGGCCGGCCAACTGACACCGGTGGCCGAGACCGAATTCGCCCGGGACGCCAGCTTCGGCTTCGCCAACTCCGAGATGGCCAAGTACGTGGAGGAGAAGTCGCAGGGCCGCTTCCCGGCGGACTCGGTGATCGTCCTGGACCTGAACATCATCCGGGCGGCCGGCACCACCGGAGATCCCCGGGCCTCGGCCAGTGCCATCGCCGACGCGATCGACTCCGCCGTGGAATCCACTCCGATCGTGGCGGACATCGTCTCCGAGAACGATCTGCGCGCCCTTGCCCTGGGCCTGGAGGAAGCCGAGCGCCGTGGCAAGAAACTGCTGTACCGCGTGGGGCCGCCGTTCGTCCGGGCCCGTATCGGTCAGGAAATCCGCTCCGAGCTCAGCGGCGAAGAAGCCTTTGCCGGCAATACGCCGTCCGAGGCCGGCGGCCTGATCGTCGTCGGCTCACACGTAGGCGTCACCACCCGCCAGCTCAACGTTCTTACCGCCCAGCACAGCGCCGCCCGCATCGTGGAGATCGACGTCGGGAAGCTCCTCGGCGACGACGCCGGGAGCTACCTCGACCAGACGGTCGATACCGTGGTGGCGGCCCTTCACAGCAGCGACGTGATCGTTCATACCAGCCGGCTGCTGATTAAGGCCGGTGACGCCGCCGAGAGCCTGCGGATCGCCCGCACGGTGTCCGCAGCCGTCGTCGCGGTCGTGAACCGCACGCTCAAGACCTTCCCGCCGCGCTTCGTGATCGCCAAGGGCGGCATCACTTCCTCGGACGTCGCCGCGCACGGACTGGAGATCCGGCACGCGATTGTCCGCGGCCCCATGCTCCCGGGCATCGTGAGCCTGTGGGAGCCGGTGGACGGCCCCGCCAAGGGGATTCCGTACATCGTATTCGCTGGCAATGTCGGCGACGACGGGTCCCTGGCCCAGGTCACCCGCAAGCTCAGCAATCACTGGCCGAGCCTGTCTCGGCCCTGATTCCGGAGTGCCCCAATACCCGGCGACACGCTTCACCACCTGAGCGACCCCACACCATTTCAACGGAGAAAATCATGACTGAAAACTTCAAAGTCACCGTCCTGGGCCTCGGGGCCATGGGCCTGCCGATGGCCACCCGCCTGGCCACGCAGCTGACCGTGCACGGCTTCGATATTGCCGAACCCCGCCTTAAGCTGGCCGAAGAGGCAGGCGTCCGCACCTTCGCTTCCGCCCGCGAAGCCGCCGAGGACACCGATGCCCTGCTCCTTGCCGTGCGCAACGGTGAGCAGCTCAACGACGTCCTCTTCGGCGAGAACGGCGTGGCGTCGGTGCTTAAACCGGGCGCCGTCGTCATCCTGGCCAGCACGGTGGGAACAGAAGCGATCCCGGCCACCGTCGACCGGCTGGCCGAGCACGGGGTCGCTCTGGTTGATGCGCCGCTCTCCGGCGGCCCCAAGCGCGCCGGCGAAGGCGACCTGCTGATCGTCGTTGGTGCCGAGCCAGCCGCCCTCGAAGCCGCCCGCCCGGTGCTGGAACTGCTGGCCTCCACCCTCACCGTGGTTGGAGACAAACCCGGCGACGGCCAGGCCCTCAAGACCGTCAACCAGCTGCTCTGCGGCATCCACATTGCTGCCGCCGCCGAGGCCATGGCACTGGCCGATGCCCTGGGCCTGGACCAGGCCAAGACCCTCGCCGCCCTCGAAGCCGGCGCAGCGGGGTCCTTCATGCTCTCCAACCGCGGCCCGCGGATCCTCGAGGCCTACAGTGAGGGAGGCGCGGAGGTGCTCAGCCGCCTGGATATTTTCGTCAAAGACATGGGCATCGTAGGCAAGGCCACCCGCGCCGCCGGCCTCGCCTCCCCTGTGGCCGCCGCCGCCGAGCAGCTCTACCTCCTGGGCCAGGCCCAAGGCCTCGCCGCAGCCGACGACTCGGCCGTTATCAAAGTCATAGCCCCCACCAAGCGCACCGCGTAGCCTACTGGCTGGCCCATTCAATGCCGGGTCAGCACCAAGATGTACCTGGGGTACGGGGACAGCATGCGGTGGCTGGGGCAGCTGCGCCAGGAAGTGGATGCCCGTCCGGCCCTTGCGGCCGGGCGGGCCATCCCGTCAAGCCGGTCGGCTTCACCGGCATTACCGGCCGGGCCGTGCCGCAGGGCCGTCGAAGAGCGACGATGCATCGTCCGGCGCAGGAGCCAGGAGTATCGGTTCGACCGGGGCTTCGCCCATTGACACGAGCAGCTCGTTAATCGAGGACTGCCCCTCCAGCTCACCAGCACTGTCTGCGCACATACATTGACGATAGGCGAATCACGTCCGGCGAAGGTGGAGGAACACGCGCCATGCCCGATGAATGAACGCGTCCGTGCTTGGACCGTGCTCAGCGGCCGGTGATTATCTCCGGGTCTCGCCCGCGGGCCTTGCCCAGGCGGGAGGCGCCTGCGACCATGGCATGGTGAACAGGCCTATCGGATATTGGGTCAAGCGGCTGGATGCGGCGCTGGAGGCACAACTCGATTCCACGCTCGCCCGCCTCCACCTGACCAGAAGGCAGTGGCAGGTCCTCAATACGTTGAGTTCGGGCCCCGTCACGCCCGCCGAAGTAGCGGATGTTTTGCGCCTTTTCAATGCAGCGGACGGCGGTGATGCGCAGGAGCGCGATATGGCCGCCCTGGTTCGAAGGAAGCTTGTGTCCCTGCTGGATGGCCACCTCACCCTGACCGATGCCGGTTGGGCATCACATTCCGAAGCATCCGGGCTGGTGGAAGCCACCCGCCGTGAGCTTACGGCAGGCATCGGAGCGGATGAGTATGCCGTGGCTGTCAGCGTCCTCGAACGCATGAGCACCAATGCAGACCGGCTCGCCACACGGTAAGGAAGCTTCCGTGCCGCCGAAGCTCGAAGATGGTCGGAACCGCGGTGCGGCCCATTCCGCGATGCCCGGCGCCGTCGTTGCACCGTTGAAGCCGACCCGCCCCCTGTGCAGATTTCTCCTAGTCGCCACCGGCACATGTGCGTAGAATCCCAATATCGCTAACCGGATCCATCCACACCGTGGCACCGGGACCCGCCGCCCGATCCCGATGGGCCTGATCGCAGAAGTCAGGAGCATGTCATGAACACGGCTC
Organism: Arthrobacter sp.; assembly: GCA_025464925.1. The sequence continues at coordinate 11,527 of JAODMS010000136.1, read as the reverse complement.
AAAATATCGCAGCAGGAGCAGCTCTCATCGCAGCCCTCGCCGGTGGCGGGGCGATAGCGGCGGCATCCTCGGCGCCTCCGGGAACGCCCGCCCGGTACGCTCAAGACGCAGCCAAGGGAGGCCATCAGGCCAACGGCATCACGGAGCAGCTGCTCACCGGCGACACGGCTGACAGGGTCCGCGACGCTGCGATCGCCGCCAATCCGGGAGCCACCGTCCACCGAGTTGAAAATGATGCCGAAGGCGCGGCCTACGAGGCACACATCACGAAGGCCGACGGGACATCTGCCACCGTGAAACTTGACGCCACGTTCACCGTCACGGCCACCGAAAGCAGAAAAGCACACAAATAGCTCCGCCCGGCGCGGGGACATCTTGTTCTCGTCGGCCAGGGATCGAAGGGGTCGTTCCAGTACCAGGGGACAGCCAGACCGAGGCGCAGTTTCCGAAACACTGTGTCGTGCTTTCACGGTCCTGAAGAAGAGTGCCGTTTCCCATCGAAATTAAAGTTGAGAAGCCGTTTTGCTGTCATTTCCCGGGGCTCCGGGCGTACTCTAGGCACACCCGTAACAGGGATGAGTAGCCAGCCATCAAGGTAAACCACCCGCGGGAAGGCGGCATTGATGCACATGCAGGTCAGGGACTTGTGGGACGAGCTCGATTCCACGACGCAAAAATGGCTCATCGACAACCCCGGATGCCAGCTCCTGCCCCGCACCCTGTCGGCCAAGATCGGTATCGCCGCCAACGGAAGCATTGAGCGTGATCGGCACGGCCAGATGATGATATCCAAGGAGGACCGCGACTTCATCCAGGCCAAGGCCAAGTAATCCGCGACGCCTTCGGACAATGGGGCCGTGGGGCACGGCTTTCCCGAAAGCAGGTCCGCCCAGGGCGGTCCCGGTACGCAGGCCGCGCTCGCGGGGCTAATGCCGCGCTGCCCTCTATTCCTCGGTGAGTTCGGCTAGAACATCGGCCGCGTCACTATTACCGCTAGCGGCAAGACGCCGAAGCTCATGCAAGTCGACCTTTTCCGCGGCGAGTTCAACGAGCTGGTCCGCGGCATCCCGGCTGCCGCCGTCAGCAAGACGCCGCAGCTCGTCGAAATCTTCTCGCTCCGCGGCAAGTTCGATCAGTTCTCCGACGGCGTCGGGGTCACCGTGGGCGGCTCGTTCCCGTAGTGCTGCGAGATGAGAATCGGACATCGCGAGGACCTTCCAAGGAATAGCGCTATTGGCACTTTGCAGGCCGCCGAAAGGCGGACTGCCTCAGGTAAATAGGAGAGCAGGCCTGACGCCGCTAGTGAAGCATAAGCCCTCACGGGTGCTCCTCATCCCTGCTCGCCGCCATTGCCGCCCGCACCTCTCGTATCGAGATTGGCACCGGTGCCTGCCTGTGGTTACCGGACAGGCTTACGGGCGGCCGCGTAGGAAGGCTGGCGCAGTCTGCTTGTCCATTTGTAGGTCTCGGCGCCGGGCAGGGGGCGGGCGAGCGGGTCGAATCGGGTGGGCGTGTCCGCTTTGTCAGGATCGAGGGTCAGGGCGAGAGTGCCGAAGCGGATCCAGTGCCCGGTGGGCCGGGCGTGATAGAGCCCCAGGGTCCAGGTCCCGGTACCCAGTGCCTGGCGGAAGGCATCCGGGGTGGCGGGAAGTCGCCGCCCGGGCTGGTCGGTGCGCGCGGCCAGAAGGACCGGGCCGTTGGCCCCTTTATAGGGCATGAGCGAAGTCAGCTTGCTGTTGCTGGCATTGCGGTGGGGCGTGAGCAAAAGGCGGCCGGGCCATGACATAGGGGTGGATGCCAGCAGAACGTCCGCTTGGCCCGTCTCCGTTGTTATTCGTAGCGCCAACCCGACTATGTCCGGCCAACCGGAGGGCGTCCCGACGGATCGGGATAACCGTGCACTCACGTGGTCGCTGCCGGGGGAGTCGACCCATGGAATCCCGCTTCCGGTGCTGCCGGGACGCCTTTCGATAGTACCAGTGAGAGCCACCCCCGACGGGTGTATGGGCCGGTCGGGGCGCAGGATCTTAAGGGCCTTGAATACACCGGCGAACGCCAGACCGGCCGCACCGCTAAGAGTCACTTTCACGCCATGTCCTCCTCAGGTCTGGGGTCAGTTACCAACCGGGCCTAAGAAAGCACCTCAGAGTTATCGATTACACAGCGGAAACATACCCCTTAAAAGTCAGTCCGGCCAGCCGGGTGCTGGTGACGACAACGCGTCATCCGTGGAAGCACTGGCCGAGCAACATCTGTCCGAACGGTTCACAGCGGCTGGCGCCGCGAGAAGATCGGCGTCGGGAAACGCGGCGGTCATCACGACTTCACCTAGCGAATCGAAACTAAGCAACGTCGACGCGGGTGGTATCGGGGCCAGCGTCAATTGCCGCGGCAAGCAAACGATCGAAGCTGGCAGTTCCGTTTTCCGGAGGGATTACGGTAAAGACCACGAGCCATTTCCCGGGGGGATGCGTCTTGGCTGGTGAAGCCCGTTCCACATGCAGATTCAGCCCGGGCACCCCGTTGACGAGGAGCGAAAGCTGCTGGCCGCTCTTGACCATTTTCCGGAATTGCTTGACCGAAAGTTGGTCGCCAGGGGCGCTTGTCACTTCAAGGATGGTGTCGTTAACCCTCTTGGTCAGCCCCCGCATAAATTTTCTCTGGCTGGAGACCGTGGGAACGGTGAGGATGGCTGCGAAGACGCCCGTGAACAATGCAACGGCACCGAGACTTCTAAGACCGGGTATGAAGATCATCAAGAGCAGGCTCAGGATCAATCCGAAGATACTGAATATGAGGAAATTGATGAACACTTCACCTGGTTTTTGCGACCAGCGTACGAGAGTGACGGTGTGCTTACGGGGCTGGCCGTGTGGTGAATTCTTCATGGGTTGTGCCCCTTTACTTCCATGAGCGCTTCAGCCAAGATGACGGCCGCGCGTGCTTTCTTGAGATCGCTCCGCAGGCCAGGGTCGGGAATGGTTGCGGCGGCACTTGTTGGGCCGGCAAGTTCAGCAAAGGCCCTGCTCAGGTTTTCGCGGTCTTGGGACAGCATCCGGGACGAATTCAGTTGGACTCTGCTCATCTCAAGCTCCAGAAGTGACTTGTCGATTGCGTCGCGGCGTCCCTGCATGACCGATAACATCTCCGTGACACGCTGGGTACGGCTGCGGAACATCGATTCCATCTTCACTGCCGTGTCGTGGAGCTCGCTCAAAGCGGTGTATTTCTGTGGGTTCCCCGGGTGCCGGGCTAGCTGCTCGCTGACTCGGACGCGCCGTCGTTCCCATTGCCGGACAGCGGATTGATATGGTTCCAAGAGCAACGAGACGGCCGTTAGCGCCCTGTCCAGCGACTTGGCCCGTGTGCTCAGGCTTGTCGTGGCGGAGTCCAGTCGTGAGAGGAATGCCGCGTAGTTGTCATGGGGCGGGGTGTCATGGGCATTCATGGGTCACTCGCACGCGATTCCGCCCGTGGCCCCAACGCTCATGGCAAGAGAATAGAGGCTCCGAGCCCGATGTCATAGGGTCCGCCTGCCTTCCCACATGATGAAGATAGATGTGGACCAGGCCATGCCGTCAGTCCACTGTCGTCACGCTGCTGAACTCGTGGTGCAACCGGTTCCGGGCGGCATTCTCGATCAACGTCGGGATGTAAATGCGGATCCGGCCAGAATCCAGCAGGTCGTATTCCTCCCGCACGATTTCAGCGATACGAGTCTTGGGCGCATCGGGAAACCTTACGGCCAGACGGTCAATAAGCTTGCGGATTGTCGGTTCCCTCTCGGAATCGCTCACGGAACTAGTGTCATCCTGAGCGCTGGTGGCCGTCAATCCGATCCCGGCCGTTTCCGCGCCGCTCCCGCCTATCTGCTCGGATCTGTTCCAAGGCTTCCCGACCTCAAAGTTTCACAATGGACACGGCTGCCTGGCAGGCCGTTCTCTGGAAGGGTGCACCGGCTCGGAGTAGAGTCCGTCGAACGATGAAACGGGGAGTCGATCATGGGGCAATTGGTGGTCCAGGAATTCGTGACTGCCGACGGGTTCGCGGCCAACGCAAACAATGAATTCACGGCATACGAACTGCTCGAGGGTGGTACCGCCGAGTTTGACCGAAGCCAACTGGCTTGGCTCGACACCGTCGACGCAATGGTGCTCGGGGCCTCCACCTATCGAATGTTTGCGGAGTTCTGGCCGACTCCGGCATCCGACGGGGAGATAATTGCGCCCGCGCTTAACGGGCTCCGACGCTTCGTGTTCTCCCGGCACCTTAAGAACGCGCCGTGGGGGAACCTGCCCCAGGCCACCATTGAATCCGGCGATGCGGTCGATGCGATCCGCCGCATTAAGCGCGAGATCGGGGGCACCATTGTCCTCTGGGGCAGCCTAACCCTGAGTGAGGCATTCTTCGCGGCTGGCGAAGTGGACGCGGTGCGACTCGTTGTGATGCCCGTTGCGATCGGCGCGGGGCGGGGCGTGTTTCCCGCCGGCCAGGATCCGGTCCTGTTGAGTCTTTTGAGCGCGAAAACTTACGATGCCGGGCTGATCGAGCTCCAATACGCTCTAGGTGCCGGCCGGCCTCGGACATAGTGAGCGCGCCGCGGTAGTGCGCGTTCGCGGTGGCTGAATGCCACATGCTATTCCGCATGGCAGTTGGCCACTCCACCTTCAGCGCAGCCCGATAGTTGTAGTTCCGGACCACGATAAGTGGACGTTTACGACGACGCGACAGCAATGCCGGGTTCGGCTCTGTCGCAACTGAATGATTACTAATAGAAATATGGGCGTCAGGCTAATCAAACTGGCCGAATGTAGCTGGCCAAGTTGTGTGCCATTTCCCGTACAATTCAAACATGCGTTCTACAAAGGTTTTCTACAGGCGAACGTCCCTTCGGTTGTGCGGCCCGTGCCGGCGTTCAGGGCCCTGCCGCTTTTTGTCCAGTTGAGGCGATGGGCGGTGTCCGCACGCATGAGTACCGGTATGAAAAACACTTTCTCGGTGACTGCAGCCACGCTCTTCCTGGCCGGCGGCGCATTGGTCCTGACCGGGTGCCAGCCAGGCTCTGCTCTGAACCGCACGGTGGATGTCACGCCTGTTCCCGCCCCAGTTATAGAAGCAGGAAAGTCCGCCGGCATGGACCTGCACTTCGGGCACGCAACGTTCGGAATCACCTGCACCACGGATTCCGCCGGCGATAGCAGCCGCGGCACCGCAGCACTGATGTGTACCTGGAGAACTGCCCCCCGCTGACGCGCCTCGTGGGGCGACGTCCGGATGACTGGCAGGCTTTTCTCTAATAACCTGGACCTGCGCTCAGCACTGTCGAACTACTGCTCCGCACCACCGTGCAGGGAGTCGTCGCTGGCGTCGCTCTCCGTTGTCGCCCCGGTATCCTCCAGAGGCAGGTCGATGTTTCCGAGCGCTTCCGACATGTTGGGCATGCCGGGAACGCTGTAGGTATCCGGCCGGATGCCGTGGGCCTGTTCCTCGATCAGTGCCTCTTCTTCACTGAAGCGGATCTCGTTCGCTTCATCACCGGCGTCACCCGGGAGGTCCTCACTGAACTTTGACGGGTTCGGAACTATAAAGCCGTCAAAACTGTCTTTGCTGCTGTTATCAGTCATTGATTCATCCTGTCCTTGAGGTGCTGCTGCTTACATCGTAAGCCTACTGTCGATTTATCGGCCCCCGGGAATCGCGGGTGAGAAGTGTCGTGAACCTCAATCATGGAGGCCAGATTCGTTCACCATATGCGCGGAGCCTGCAGCCAGAGCATGGTTCGACCTGCAGGGCCGACCCTTAGGGCCGGAGCAGGACGCGGATCGGGTTCTGGGCGAGCGCGGGCCGCGTCACCACGGCGGCGAACCACGGTGGGGCTTTCAGCTCACGTCCGATCATGTTCCGCCGCAGTGGCCCGAGGGCTTCCAGGTCTACGCGGCTCCGGCGGGGCATCCGTTCTGTCTCTGCTGGGGCTGACGCTCTCCCGCTTCGGTCCACCGCGTACGGCATCACAGTCACCGCAATCAATCTCGTCGCAAACCGGGAACAATCCGGACCCACAGGACCGGTGAACGGGCAGCCGAGGCCCGATCACCGTCATCCGTCCCTGAGCCCCGTGGCATTTCGGCTTTCCTCCCCCCGAATCAAACGGCGGTGTGGCCGGATGCACTTTTGGCTGTGCTGCTCTGGGAGGTGGCTTGCGGCAGAAGTATGCTGTTCATGTGGGTTTACTCGTGAGCTTGCGCGTTTTGAATTTGAGCGTGGAACATGCCCGAAAGAATTGCAGCGGACACCGGACTCCAACTTGCCGCCTTCTGGGAGATAGGTTTCGATAACCGGGACATCGGCACCTTTCTGGGCGAAGCAATCGGTGAGTTCGTGGAAGACATCGGAAGCCCGACCCGGGGGATTAGTTGGGCGATCACCCGTCTCCGGTCCGGGGACGCCATCACCCTGGCGGCCGGTAGCGCACCGGCGCGCGCCGTTGACGAGGTGCAGTGCTCGTTCGAAGATAGCCCGGCCCGCAATGCGGTCCGCAGCGGAGAATTTGTCCACGTGCCGGATACCAGTCTGGATCGCCGCTGGCCGGGGTACGCCAATGCTGCTGCTGGCCTCGGAATCCGATCTCTCTTGTCCGTTCCTTTTGTCCCGGGGGACGTATATCGTGCTGCTGTCAACCTGTATGCTCCATGGCCCCATGTGTTCACCAGCGAAGACATCACCGCAGCGGTCAGGTTCGCTCGTCACGTATCCCGGACACTGGGCTTGGCACAAGAGGTGGCGCGGAGGGCGGAGGGCAATGTGGAGTCCTCCTCGGCGCAGCTATCCCGGGCCCTGGCCGGTTTGGCGTTACGGACCTTGACACACGAATACGGATTAACTAATGAGGCCGCTCTTGAGTATTTGCGCAGCGCCGCGGCCAACAAATTACCCGGGCCTGAGAACGGCGCCTTGCATGTCGTTATTTCCGGTTCCGTCCTGGACCACTATGGCAACGCGGCGGACAGCACCAACGTCCGGGCGGCAAGTTCCGCTGAATCAGCTCCGGCCGGTCGAACGCGCCAACGCGCAAGAGGACGTAGGGCTCCTCCTGAGCCCTAACGACAGGCGGGCGTTGGTCGCTAACACTCCGGTGAAGCACGGCCACGGGTAAGGGGTCGCTGAGCCCGGTAGCTGGTAGTAAAGTCCCCCCACCAAGCAAGGAGGCCCTCATGGCAATGAAGGTTCATCACGTCGCCCAGCTCGATAGGGACGTTTCGGGGGAGGTGACTAGATGGCTGGAGTACCTCAAGGGACAAGTGACGAGCGTTCAGTTCCTCACGACCACTGTGCCTGATCCCCAAGCCCCCGAGAAGTGGCGAGTGCAGTATGAGGCGTACATTACTTACCAGCAGTAGCGGAAAAGGTCAGCTTCGTTGGAACAATCTTCGGCACGACGGAGTGAAACCAGGCTTGGCTGCACAGGCCACCGAGCAATGTGAAGGGATCGACGATGAGACTGAGCCACATCCCTCTCCGCCTGACCACAGGGGCGTTCCTCTTGAATTCCGGTTGGGGAAAGCGTGATCTAGATAAAGACAGCGTTGCCGGGCTTCAAGCCATGGCGACTCAGGTTATCCCGCCGGTCAGCAGAATCGAACCCGAGAAGTTCGGCAGGCTGCTCAGCTATGCGGAAATGACCCTCGGTGCAGCTCTGCTGGCGCCCTTCCTGCCCAGCCGCCTGGTCGGAATGGGACTGGGCATCTTCTCCGGGTCCCTGTTCACCATGTATCTGAAGACACCCGGAATGACTCTGGAGGACGGCATCCGCCCGAGCGAGCAGGGAACGGTACTGGCTAAGGACATCTGGATGCTTGGCATTGCTGCGGCTCTCATTCTGGACCGGGACCGCAAACCCGCTCAACGCATGCCGGCAACGTCACGGCATGTCCGCGTGTCTAGGCCGCGCTGATTCCGAACAAGCCAATGATCAGGGCCATGACCAGCAGGGTCACCAGTTCATGGACGCAGTTTAGCAGGGTAAGGCCGGCCGGGCGGCCTTCGAAGGCATCGTGGGTGATGAACCGTGACGCCGTGAACCCTGCCCAGAGGATGACGGCCGTGATCAGGGAGTTGGCCAGAAAGTTTCCCCCATAGAAGTGCTGGGAGATGGCGGCCGAACCGGCAAGGACCGCGGCGCTGACGAAGCTGACAACCAGCGTGATCAGGATGGGCTTGACGGCATCCTTTGCCTCGCCGCTGGGAGACACCTTGGCTACACGCATCCAGTAGTTGCCGAATACCTTAGGGGTGTACCAGATGGATCCGATCACCATGCCGGACAACGTGGCCAGGAGTACGGCCCAGATGTTGATCTCCGGAATCATTGTGCTCTCCTCACGTCCACGTATCCTTTGAAGCCTAGGGGGAGGCCTCGCCGGGATCCCCGGCGACACGATGCGGGCACCAGCATTTGGTCACCATGCTCCGTCATGCGTCTGCTGCTGGCCGGTCAGGGTGCGATGCGGTGCCTGCGCTTTCGCGAGGCGAAGTTCCAGTCAGAAACGCCTAGGGGCCGGCCGCTGCCCGGTAAGTGCCAGTCCGGCGTCAGGGCGCCTTGGCGGCGCCGGATACATCCGTGTTCTCCGTTGCGCGCGGAGATTCCACGACGCCCGCCTCACCGGCACCGAAGCTGCCGAGCAGCGTGAGGGAATCGGCCGACGGCGAGCCCGGTTTCGCGGAGTACACGCGCAGCACCTGATCTGGATCGTCCGGCAGCACCATGTTTTCAAAGTTCAGTTCCAGGTCCCCGACGACGGGATGGTGGAGCCGAACGCTGCCTGCGGACCCCGTGGCCACCCTATGCCCGGCCCACCACTGACGGAAATGCTCGCTGCGCACTGCGAGCTCGCCCACCAGCTGATTGGTCTGCCCGTCATCAGGATGCCGGCCAATATCCACCCGAAGGTTTCCGACAGCTTCGGAGGCGATCGTCTTCCAGTCACGGAAGAGCTCGTGTGCCAGCGGATCGAGGATGATCCACCGGGTCAGGTTCCGCTCACCCACCGGCATGGCCGGGAAATCAGCGAGCAGGAGGAAGGCCAGTCGGTTTCCGGCCAGCACATCGGCGCGGCGGCCCAGGATCAGGGCGGGCACATTTCCTACGGCATCCAGGAGTTGGCGCAGTGCAGGCCGCACGTTTTGTGCCGGAATGGGTGATCGCTGGGACTTCGCGCAGTTCTCCAGAAGGTCCATCATATGCGTCTGCTCGCCAGCATCCAGGCACAGGGCCCGCGCCACCGAATCCAGCACGGCGCGTGAGGGGTGGATGTTGCGGCCCTGTTCCAGCCGCGTGTAATAGTCCGTGCTCACGTCCGCCAGCCGCGCGATCTCCTCGCGTCGCAGCCCGGGGACCCTCCGGGCACCAGAGGTAGGAGCTATCCCGGCCTTTTCGGGCGTCAGCCGTGACCGCATTGCCTTCAGGAATTTTCCAAACTCGGCGCTCTGACCCATGCCTTCCATTCTGCATGGCCAAGTTCCTGCTTTCTACCAAAAAGGTAGGACTACCAGTCCTAGGAAAAGCAGGAAGAGGCATCCCTGCTGACATGGTCTCCCGAAGTGCATAGCGTCGTTTGTACGGCCCGCATGAATAGCGGTTTTCAACCGATCGTCGCCGCGCTGGCTTACCCCGATAGAAAACCAACCAAGGAAAGCATTGATGATGGCTCAGACTCAAGAAACCACCGTGCCCACAGTGACCCTTAACAATGGCCTCCAGATCCCGCAGCTCGGCTTCGGCGTATTCCAGGTCCCGCCGGAGGAGACCCAGCGCATTGTCGAGGACGCCCTGGAAGCCGGCTACCGGCACATTGACACCGCCGCTGCCTACCGGAACGAGGCCGGTGTCGGGGCGGCCGTTGCAGCCCTAGGAATTCCCCGGGAAGAAATCTTCATCACCACCAAGCTGCGCAACGGCGAGCAGGGAAAGGCCGCGGAGGCCTTCCACAACAGCCGCAAAGCACTGGGCGTCGACTACGTGGACCTATACCTGATCCACTGGCCGGTGCCGTCCCAGGGGCTTTTCATCGAAGCATGGAAGGCCATGGAAAAGCTTTACGCCAACAACCAGATCCGGGCGATCGGCGTCTCCAACTTCCTGGTGGACCATTTGCAAACGCTCCTCCCGGCGGCGGACGTTGCGCCGGCCGTCAATCAGATCGAGATCCACCCCACGTTCCAGCAGCAGGAGCTCGCGGAGAAGAGCCGCTCCTTGGGCATCGCGGTGGAGGCATACAGCCCACTGGGCCAGGGCGTCGACCTCACTGCGGCCGCCGTAAAGTCTTTGGCCACCAAGTACGGCGCCACGCCCGCGCAGATCGTTCTGGCCTGGCACCTCGGCTCCGGCACCATTGCCATCCCCAAAACCTCAACCCCTGGCCGGATGCTGGAAAACATCCAAGCCGCAGCGCTCACGCTGACCCCTGGGGAACTGGCCGCCATCACAGCGTTGGAGACGGGCGCCCGGATCGGCGCAGACCCCGCCACCGCCGCCTTCAGCCAGCTTTAGGCCCTATCCCAAGGAAAAAAGGCACGAGGGCATTTAGCCAATTCACAGGAGTCTCCGGCTACTTGCCCTATCGGCCGGGACCGCGATTAATCGATGAGGTCTGGGAAAGGACCAATTTGGCGGGTCTTCCTTGCCAACGAGGTGGGCGCCCGGACACGGGCACCCACCTCGCTTCGCGCTCGCCTTTCCGGGGTTGTGCCGGAGAAGCTCGGTTGCTTTAGTAGGAAATGAATTCGACGAGTTCCCCGACGCGGTCCTCGGGGTAGTTCCGGGCGATGTCAGCCAGGCTCAACATCCCCACCAGGTCATGGCCGTCGATGACCGGCAGCCTGCGGACCTGATGGTCCGTCATGGTCCTGATCGCTTCTTCGATGGAATCGTCGGCCCCGATGGTCACCGGTTTACCTTGCCCGAACTCACCCGCCGTGGCCGTGCGCGGGTCACCGCCTTCGGCCAGGCATTTGACGACGATGTCCCGGTCCGTCAGCATGCCTTTGAGCCGGTTGTCCTCACCGCAGATCGGCAGGGAGCCGACGTCCAGGTCTTTCATCTTCCGTGCGGCCAGCTCGAGGGTTTCGCTTTCCCCGATGCATTCGGCGTTGCCGGTCATGATGTCACGTACGTTTGTCATGGCAATCTCCTTTGGCTGCGTAAATTTTTGGTTTCACAGTTGTCCGGCGGACCTGAAGGACGGCCGTTCTGCCGCTACAGGTCGCCGCCACCCTTGAACACTAAGCCTGCCGATAATCCGTGTCCAGATGGTCAAGTTGCACGATGACCAGCTGTGAGGCTGGCACAGCGGAGGAGCCCGCGAGGCCTGCAGGAGTTAAGCGGGCGTGTCCGCCCGGTGGATCCTGGCAGTCAGGTACAGGCGATGGGCGGTGATGACCAGTGCAAGCCATGCTGCGCCGAGGGCCCACGCGGCCAGGACATCGGTGAGCCAGTGGTGGCCGAGATAGACCCGGCTCAGGCCCATGGTTG
>JAODMS010000026.1 GCA_025464925.1 Arthrobacter sp. | reverse complement strand
CGAGCTTGAGTTCGTGCGAAATGTCCCGGTAGGTGTCCTCCACGGCCCGGACGCGCTCCACGATGTCCGAGCCCAGAAGCATCACCGAGACCTCGAGGTTCAGCGAAAAGGAGCGCATGTCCATGTTGCTCGAGCCCAGCACGGCAACTTCGTTGTCGATCGTGAAGTGCTTGGCATGCAGCACGAACGGCGCCTTGTACAGGTGGATCCGCACTCCCGCCTCGAGCAGCGCCTCGTAGTAGGACTGCTGGGCGTGGTGGACCAGAAGCTGGTCGCCTTTTTCCGAGACGAACAGTTCGACGTCGACACCCCGCTGCGCTGCGGTCGTCACCGCGTAGAGAAGGGAATCGTCCGGAACGAAGTAGGGGCTGCAGATCGAGACCTTGTGCTGCGCCGAATAGATGAGGGTGTTGAAGAGCCGCAGGTTGTTCTCGGTGATGAAGCCGGGACCGCTGGGGACCACCTGCGCCGTGACGCCGCCGGCCGCCGATTCGGGCTGTTGCCCCAGCTGGCCCTCCAGCGACTCGTCGGTCTCGCTCAGCCAGTCGGTGGCAAAAACGACGTTGAGCGTGTTGACGATCGGCCCGCGCAGGCAGGCCATGAGCTCCACCCACTGGCGCCCCACCTTGCGGTGCCGGGGGTTGTTATAGGACGGCTCGATCAGGTTCTGCGAACCGGTGAAGGCCACGTCCCCGTCAATCACCATGATCTTGCGGTGGTTCCGCAGGTCAGGGCGGCGCCACTGTCCGCGGAAGGGGCTCAACGGAAGCATGGGCCGCCACCGGATCTTACTCTGCTTGAGGCGTTTGATCAGTTTGCGGTAGCCCTTGATCCGCAGCGTGCCGAGGTGGTCGAACAGGATGCGGACTTCGACGCCGCGCTCGGCGGCCTCCTCCAGGGCTGTCAGCAGCTCATCCGTGACGTGGTCGGTGCTCATGATGTAGAACTCGGCGTTGACGAAGGTCTTGGCCTGGCGGACGGCAGCGGCCATCGCCGTGATGGAATTCGGATAGCCCGGCAGCAGCTCCACGCTGTTGTTATCCACCATGGGAAGAGACCCCAGGGTCTTGTTCAGTTCCGCCGCTGAGGCCACCCATTCCGGCCCGCCATAGGTGCTTTCGAGGGCGAACAGCTGGGAAGTGCCTGCGCGGATCCGCTTGTTCACAGCATCCTGCTGCGCCCTGCGCCTGCGCGACAAACGGAAGTTGCCGAAGAGCAGGAAGAGCACCAGGCCCAGGGCCGGGACGAAGAAGATAACCAGCAGCCATGCCATGGCGGTAGTGGGCCGGCGGTTTCCGGGAATGATGCCGAGGGCCAGCACGCGGATGGCGAGGTCGATCAGGGTCAGGATCAGAATCGCCCATGGGGGCAGTGTTCCCACAAATGGAAATGGCCACAGCACAGGCGAACCCCTCAAGTTCCAGACCCGCGGAACAGTTTCCGGAACGGGCAACCTATAAATCCTATCCCGGTCCACACCGCACTAAACTGATGCCATGATGTCTCCCGCCTCCGCCACGGTGCTGGTTTTCCTTGATCCCGAGTTTGAAAACGGCCGCCTGGCCGACGCGTCCAAGCCGCAGCTGATGGCCACGGACCAGGGCGCCATGCGCGGCGACGGCGTCTTCGAATCGCTGCTCGCCGTGGGCGGCCGGCCGCGCAAGCTCCAGGCCCACCTGAACCGCCTGGCCGCTTCCGCTCTCCTGCTGGAGCTGGACATCCCGGCTGAAGACGTGTGGCGGCGCGCGATCGCGACAGCTATCAGCGAGTACCGGAGCCGGCAGCTACCCTCCACCGCAGCCGGAGACACCGCAGCCGGTTCCATCGAACCGGACGAGGTGGTGGTCAAGCTCCTGGTGACCCGCGGGGTCGAGGGCGCCCCCGGCCCTACCAGCTGGGTCCAGGCCGCAGCTCCCGCCGCGGCGGGCCGCCGCCAGCGTGAGACCGGAATCGATGTGATCCTCCTGGACCGCGGTTATGACAGCGACATCGGCGAGCGCGCTCCGTGGCTGCTGCTGGGCGCGAAAACCCTCTCCTACGCCGTCAACATGGCGGCACTGCGGTACGCCCACAAGCACGGCGCGGATGACGTGATCTTCACGTCCGCGGACGGCAGGGTCCTGGAGGGACCGACGTCGACCGTGCTGCTGGCGCACCTGGAAACAGCCGACGACGGCGCAGGCAATGTCCGCACCATCCGGCGGCTTATCACGCCCCAGCAGGACATCGGGATCCTTCCCGGAACCTCGCAGGGGGCCCTGTTCACCGCGGCCAGGGCCGCCGGATGGGAGCTCGGTTACGGCCCGCTGGAGCCGAAAGACCTGCTGGACGCCGACGCCGTATGGCTGATTTCCAGCATCCGGCTGCTGGCTACCGTCAACCACATCGACGGCAAGGAAATCGGTTCCCCGGACCTGCGCAGGCAGCTCACGGCGGAACTTAACGCGCTGTACGCCACGGTCGAGTAGCCCGGCCGCCGCCAGCAACGCGGGCCGGTCCGCAAGGCATGGTCCGGTTACGGAACATGACGACGGCGGCGGTGCAGGCCGGCAGCGTAAGTGCTACGTTTTGAGGGAGTAATGAGAACCGGCGCCAAGCCCTGACTGGCCGGTCGGCAACCCTCCCTTTTCGCGGCGGGGTGCCTCAGGTGAATACTCGGCATATCGACCATTCGAGCTGCAAGCGTGAAAGAAGGAGATCCGTCGTGCCTGACGCATCCGCCCAAGCGACACCCGCCCCCGCCTCCCCCGGAGTCCCAAGCACGACAACGGCCACCGGGGAACTGCTGGCATACCGCCTGTTCACGGGCACCGATGATCGTGCCTTTTGTGAGCGCGTATCGGCCGCCTTGGCCGAGGGCTATGTCCTCCATGGAAGCCCCTCCGCCGCCTTCAACGGCAGCAACGTCATCGTGGCGCAGGCCCTTGTGCTGCCCGCCGCGATTGCCAGCGCAGACGCTGCTGTGGCCACCGCGGTGGAAGACCTCGAAAGCGACGGTTTCGACGAAGAGACGTTCGGGGGGCACGCATGAGCTACGCCGGCGACCTCAGCCCGCTGGAGGCTTGGACTAAGCTCGAGGCAGGCGCCGTCCTGGTGGATGTCCGCACCGAGGGCGAGTGGGCGCAGATAGGCATCCCTAATACCGCGTCCGCGAACGAAGGCCGGACCGATCCCTTGTTCATCCAGTGGACCTTCGCCGGCGGCATTCCCAATCCGCAGTTTGTCGAGCAGTTGAAGCAACAGGTGCCGGAGGACACCGCCGTCGAACTCGTGTTCCTGTGCCGTTCGGGTGTCCGGTCCGTTGCCGCCGCGAACGCCGCCACCGCGGCCGGCTACACCTCGTACAACGTCCTGGAGGGCTTTGAAGGAGAACCCGACCGCTTCGGGGCACGGACCGTCAACGGCTGGAAGAACCGTGGCCTGCCCATCAACCCCGGGACGAAATAAGGTGCCCTTCAATCCTGACGCCGCCGGCTGGAACCCGGCAACCCAGGCCGTCCGGGGCGGACTCGACCGCACCGGCTTCCAGGAAACGGCCGAGCCGATCTTCCTCAACTCCGGCTTCGTCTACGAGTCCGCCGCTGCGGCGGAGCGGGCCTTCACCGGGGAGGATGAACGGTTCGTTTATTCGCGCTATGGCAACCCCTCGGTTGCCACCTTCCAGGAACGGCTCCGGCTGCTGGAAGGCACCGAAGCGTGCTTCGCGACGGCGTCCGGCATGTCCGCCGTCTTCACCGCCCTCGGAGCACTCCTGGCGGCCGGTGACCGCGTGGTCGCCGCCCGCTCGCTCTTCGGGTCCTGCTTCGTGATCCTCAACGAGATCCTGCCGCGCTGGGGTGTCGAGACGGTCTTCGTGGACGGCCCGGACCTGGAACAGTGGCGCTCGGCGCTGTCCGAGCCCACCACCGCGGTCTTCTTCGAATCGCCGTCGAACCCGATGCAGGAGATCGTGGACATCGCCGCCGTCAGCGCACTGGCGCATGCCGCGGGCGCCAGCGTGGTCGTGGACAACGTCTTCGCCACTCCCCTGCTGCAGCGCTGCGGAGAGCTCGGCGCCGACGTGGTCGTCTACTCGGGCACCAAGCACATCGACGGGCAGGGCAGGGTCCTCGGCGGGGCGATCCTGGGCACCAAGGAATTCATTGACGGACCGGTCAAGCAGCTCATGCGGCACACCGGCCCGGCGCTGTCCGCCTTCAACGCCTGGGTGCTGGCTAAGGGGCTGGAGACCATGG
Source organism: Arthrobacter sp. (assembly GCA_025464925.1). Next base: position 11,267 of record JAODMS010000026.1, on the reverse strand, counting down.
CGCTGCGGGTGAACCATTCCTCGGCGTCGGCCCTGCGCCTGGCCGGCTGGCTCGAGGAGCAGCCCGGCGTCAGTTGGGTAAAGTACCCGCTGCTGGCCTCCCACCCGCAGTACGAGCTGGCAGCGCGGCAGATGAAGGCCGGCGGCACCGTGCTGACACTGGAACTTTCCCCGTCGCCGGGGCGCTCGGCGAAGGAGGCCGCCTTCGCGCTGCTGGACGCCTTGCGGATCATCGACATCTCCAACAACCTGGGTGATGCGAAGTCCCTGATCACGCACCCGGCAACGACGACGCACCGCGCCATGGGCCCGGAAGGCCGCGCGGCCATCGGGTTGAGCGACGGCGTCGTACGGCTGTCCGTGGGCCTGGAAGCCGTCGAGGACCTGATCCGCGACCTCGGTCAGGCACTCAAGCAGGTCTGACCTGGGCGGAACGGCCAGGGCGGCGGAAGCCTCGCCTCTGGAGGGCCGGGGCCGGCGGAAAGATCCGCTGGCCCCGGCCCTCCAGGGTGCCGTTCTTTGTGGCCGCCCGCGTCAGGCTGGCTGTAGCTCCCGGCCCGCCACCGCCGCGACGAGCATGGAACCCGCAGCCGTGACCGGGTCAATGACCGGGATCCCGAGCCTGCGCCGCAGTACGTCCGCCATGCCGATACTGGTCAGGCCAGTACTCGCCTCGACGATGACATCGGCTCCGGCGTCCACCAGGGTGTAGGCCGCGGCGAGGGAATCGAAGATACCCGTGGGCAAGAGGAAGCCCTCGGGCGTCTCCACACTCTCCGGGCCATCGATCAACAGCATGCGGTCGCCGAGGACCTCGGAAATCGGGCCCGGCACCGAATCCTTCAGGCCCAACACACCCACGCGCCCGCCGAAACTGAGCGCCGCTGCGGCGGCGGCTGAGCCGGCACCGATCACCGGAATGTCCACGAGGGAACGCACCTCGGCCAGGCCTGGATCGGCGGCGCAGCTGACTATCAGGGCGTCGACGCCGCCCGCCAGCTCGAGCGCCAGCTCCACTACTTTCGGGATGGCCTGCTGAAGCGACTCCTCGCTATAAACGCCCGACGGCTGGTCAGGTATGCAACGGGATGTCACCTCGAAGCCGAAGGTTTCCCGCAGCAGCTTTCCATGGGAGTTGAGCACGCGCCGGTCCGACGTCGTCAACGCTCGGATGATACCTACATGCATGGTTTCTGCCTTCCGGGAAGGGATCCTCTTGCACCACCGTAGCCCGACAACATTTCGTGCTGTTTACGGGTAAGTGACGAATTCATAGACCCCGGCATCAGTTCCGGCGCAGAGGCAGCAATTCCGGCACAAGCTCGCCATCCCGAGCCGCGCAGCCGGTCCTGTCCTGCAGCGTTGCCCGCACCGCGTGCGCGACGACCGCGCCCATCCCGCCGTCGTCGGGCGCCCCCGTCCCCATCACAGTTTCCCGCACACTGCGCTGCTCGGCAGCGCCGGTGCCCTGCTCGAAGATCCGATGGACGCCCGCGCGCACGAGCTCCAGTTCATCCTGCTCTTCCAGCACCGGGGCCAAGTAGTCCACCAGCGATTCCACCACGTCCCGGGCGGGAGCGGGCTGGAAGCCGCCGAAGTCCAGCAGCGTCCCGCGCAGCCCGCAATTGCTTGCCTGCCAGGCTGCCATCCGCAGCAGCACGGTGGGTACCGGGGCGGGCTCCACCCCGGCGCGCCAGTCCCGGCCAGCCGATTCCACCAGTGCCCGGGCCAGCACCGCGATCAGCGCGGCGTCCTCTGCCCGGAGGCAGACGTCCGCGACCCTGACCTCCACGGTGGGATGGTGCCGGCACAGACGGACGTCGAAGTAGACCATCCCCTCATCGAACAGCACGCCGCTGTCCAGCAGCCGGCGCACTACTCTCCGGTAAACGGGCAGGCTGCCGAAAATCATCGAGGGGCCCGCCGCCGGCCACCGGTTCCACGCCTGCGTGCGGTAGCTTTCAAAACCAGTCTCGGCGCCGTTCCAGAAGGGCGAGTTCGCGCTGAGCGCTGTCAGCACCGCCAGCTTGTCGCGGATCCGGTCCATGACCGCCACGCCCTCTTCCGGCGACTCCACCAGGGTGTGAACGTGGAGGCCGCAGGTCAGCTGTTCCTGGACGGTCACGCCGAAGCGTTGCTGCATGGTGTTATAGCGCGGCTGGGGTGTGGTGTGGGTGGGGGCGGCCACCGGGGATGTCGCCAGGGCGGCGACCCGGGCTCCCTGCGGCCGGGCGGCCCGGTCCGCGAGGGCCCTGCCCTGCCTGATTTCCCGGAGCAGCCCGGCGTGATCCAGGCAGGGCACGGTCTGCGTTTCAATCTGTTCCAGCTTCAGTTCAAAACTGAAGCCGGCATCGCCGTGCGGTGCGGCGGCAGTCGGATTCAAGCGCGCCAGCAGTGCCTCCGCACGGGCAAGCGGAGAGCCTGTCCCCGGGTCGACTATCAGGAGTTCTTCCTCAACGCCGAAAGTGCGCATGTTTCTATTCTGCCCGCACTACGGGCGCTCCAACAGATGCGCTCCAGCGGCAGCGTCCGGGCAGGTACCCCGGGAGGACCGCCGGAACTGGCGCTCCTCCGCGGCGCGAAAGACCGCGTCAGTCCTGGAAGTACTCGATCTTCGCACCGATGGTGTTGAGCCGCTCCGCCAGGTCCTCGTAGCCGCGCTCGATGACGTAGATGTTGCGCAGTTCCGAGACTCCGCGGGCGGCGAGCATCGCCAGGAGCAGGCAGGCGGCCGGGCGGAGGGCAGGCGGGCAGCCAACTTCCGCCGCACGCCACTTGGTGGGCCCGTTGACGTAGATCCGGTGGGGATCAAGCAGCTGCACCTGGGCGCCGAGCTTGTTCAGTTCTGTCAGGTAAATGGCCCGGTTCTCGTAGACCCAATCATGGATCATGGTCTGGCCCTGGGCGTTGGCGGCGATGACCGCGAAAAACGGCAGGTTATCGATGTTGAGCCCGGGGAACGGCATGGGGTGGATCTTGTCCTCCGGCGCGCGTAGCTCCGAAGGCTTCGTGGTCACATCCACCAGCCGGGTGCGGCCGTTGCGGGCAAGGTATTCGCCGGACACCTCGAGCCGCTGGCCCATTTGTTCCAAGGTGGCAAGCTCGATTTCCATGAACTCGATGGGGACACGGCGGATGGTGACTTCCGAGTTCGTCACGATGCCGGCGGTGATGAGGCTCATCGCCTCGATCGGGTCCTCGGACGGGAAGTATTCGATGTCGACGTCGACGGAGGGGCGGCCGGTGATCTTCAGCGTCGTGGTGCCCACGCCCTCGATCTCCACGCCGAGCATCTGCAGGTAGAAGCACAGGTCCTGCACCATGTAGTTGGGGCTCGCGTTGCGGATGATGGTGGTGCCGCGCCGGTGCGCGGCGGCCATGATGGCGTTTTCGGTGACGGTGTCGCCGCGTTCGCTGAGGACGAAGGAACGGTCGTGGCCATCGGCCGGCGGCGCCTGCACCGCGTAGAACCCGGACGTCGCCTCCACGCTGAGGCCGAACTGGCGCAATGCCTGCATGTGCGGCTCCACGGTGCGGGTGCCGAGATCGCAGCCGCCCGCGTAGGGCAGCCGGTATCCGCTGGATTCGTCCAGCAGGGGGCCCAGCAGCATGATGACGCTGCGGGTCCGGCGGGCCGCCTCCACATCCATGGAATCGAGATCCAGGAGAGCGGGGCGGCGGATCTGGAGGTCGTTGGCGTTAAGCCAGGTGCATTCGACGCCGATGCTGGTCAGCACCTCGACGATCCGGTTGACTTCTTCGATCCGCGCCAGGCGGCGCAGCGTCGTGGTGCCGCGGTTGATGAGGCTCGCGCACAGCAGCGCCACGCCGGCGTTCTTGCTGCTATTGACGTCCACGGCTCCGGACAGCGTCCGTCCGCCCTCCACCCGCAGGTGGGTCATCTGCTTCCGGCCCACCTTGACGATGGTGCGTCCGACGATTGCCTCCAGCCGCTGGATCATTTTCAGGCTCAGGTTCTGCTTGCCCTGTTCCATCCGGGCGATGGCGCTCTGGCTGGTTCCCAGCTCAGCCGCAAGCTGTCCCTGGGTCCAGCCCTTCTCTCCGCGGGCATCGCGGAGCAGTAGGCCTACGTGTTCAGCAGTCTGTTGAGTCATTCCCCGAAAATATCACGCATGAGTTATCCACCCCGGCAATTACCGCCGGAATGGCTTCAATCTCACACGGATACCCTTCCTGTGCGATAACCGGCTGCCCGGCGGGTCCACCGTGCCGTGGGCGCGGCTCAGCCCGGGCGGCCGAGGCGGCTACTGCCGGGCGAGGAAGACCAGGTTCCAGGTGCCGGCTCCCAGGGCCGCAGTGACGGCGGCGCCGGCGATGCCCAGGCCGCCCAGCAGGACCCAGATGTCGAGGCCGCTGAACGTCGACGGCCGTGCCCAGGTCCGCCGGGCACCCCCGAAGCCACGGGCCTCCATGGTGACGGCGAGCCGGGAGGCGCGCCGGATCGCCTGTACCAGCAGTCCGAAGCTCTGCCCCAGGGTGGCCCGGAGCCGCTGGTACGGGTTTCCACGGGAGCCCACGCCGCGGGCGCGCCGGGCCATGCCGATGGTCTGCCATTCCTCGGCCATGAGCCCCACCAGCCGCAGGGCCGCCAGGGTGCCCAGGACGAAGCGGTGCGGCAGTTTCGCGTTCTGGGCCAGGGCATCGGCCAGGTCCGTGGGGTCCGTGCAGCTCATCAGCAGCACGGCCGGGAGCGCGATGGCGAGACCGCGGAGCATGAACCCGAGCCCCAGCTCCAGGGAGCCCGCGCTGATGGACCAGACACCGGCGTCGAACAGTATGGCCCCGGTGTCCGGGGCGAGGATGGCGGTGCTCCAGCCGCCCAGCGCCGCCGCCACAATCAGCGGCCAGCCGCGCTGCCACAGCAGCGCGAGGGTCAGCCCCGCCAGCGGAAAGAGCAGCAGTTCCAAGGCGAGCGCCACCGACGCCGACACCCAGTCGATGGACAGCGCCAGCACCAGGGTGATCAGGAAGACGGCGGTGAACTTGGCCAGAGGATTGGCGCGGGTCAACAGCGAATGGTTGCCGCGCAGGTTCAGGGCCTCCCTCATGGCGCCGCTATCTCGGGCAGCCCGTGGCCGGGGGCGCCCACCCCGGGTGCGCGGAGACTGAGTTCGGTGCCGCCCAGGACAGCGGTGAATTCCTCGTCGTGCGTCACGGAGACGACGGCGGCACCCGCGTCGAGGAGTTCCGACAGGAAGGACGCCAGTTCGGCCCAGGTGTTTGCGTCCTGGCCGAAGGTGGGCTCATCCAGGACCAGCACCCGCGGATGGGCTGCGAGGACGGTGGCCACTGAAAGGCGCCTCTTTTCGCCGCCGGAAAGCGTGTACGGGTTCGCGTCTGCCAGTTCCGTCAGCCGCAGCCGTTCCAGCAGCTCATCCACCCGGTCTTCGCCGTAGCCCAGCTGGCGGGGGCCGAACATCAGCTCGTCGAGCACGCGGCCGGTGACGAACTGATGCTCCGGTTCCTGGAACACCGTTCCGATCCTTGTTATGAGCTGCCGGGCGTTCCACCGGTACGGATCGATGCCGGCACCCGCGCTGAGCTCCACCGTGGCGGAGACCGCTCCGGCGACAGGTGGCAGCAGACCGGCCAGGGTCAAGGCGAAGGTCGACTTTCCGGAGCCGTTTGGCCCGGTGATGGTCAGCGCCTCCCCGGCGCGGACCTGGGCCGTGATGCCGGACTGCACAGGACGAGGGGCGATGCTGCGGAAACCCCTGCGCAGACCTGCGCGGCGCGGCCGCTCACGGGAAACCGCGAGCCTCTCCGCGGCCAGCAACAGCTGGCCGGCTGGCCGGTCCCCGGACGTCGACGGCGCTTCCGGCGCCCCGGACCCTGCCGGCGTGTGCCCTGCGGGAAATGTCCGGGCCCGCGTCGGCGGCAGGTGTCCCGGCACCCAGACGCCCGCGGCAATGAGCAGGTCCCGTGCCTGTTCCAGAACCTGGTCCGGAGTCCCGTCGATCAGCACCGCGGAGTCCGTGGCGGATCCCGGCTGAAGCACCACGATCCGGTCCACCAGGTCTTTCCACACCGCGACCCGGTGCTCTACGACGACCAGGGTGGCCCCCGTCCTGTCCAGGCATCGGCCCACGGCGTCGCGGACTTCGAGGACACCGGCCGGGTCGAGGTTGGCGGTGGGTTCATCGAGCAGGAGCAGCCCGGGGCGCATCGCCAGGATGCCGGCGAGCGCCAGGCGCTGCTTCTGCCCGCCGGAGAGGGCAGAGGTCGGGTGGTCCAGCGGCAGCCCGGCCAGCCCGACGTCGGCGAGCGCTTCCTGCACCCGCTTCCAGATCTCCGCCGGAGGCACGGACAGGTTCTCCGCCCCGAACGCCACGTCGTCGCCGAGCCGTGACAGCACCACCTGGGTCTCCGGGTCCTGCTGCACGAGCCCGGCCCGGCCGCGCTGCGCCCGGGGCGGGGCGCCGTCGATCAGGAGGCTTCCCGTCTCGTCGGCGTCCTCGGCGTCGTCCGGAGCACCGGCACCGGCGGAACTGTCGCCGAGCACACCCGCCAGGGCGTGGAGCAGGGTGGACTTGCCGGCGCCCGAGGGCCCCAGCAGCAGCACCCGTTCCCCGGGCCGGATGTCCAAATCCAGCCCGTGGACGGCGGGCCGGGGCCTGCCGGCGTGCCGCCAGCCCCAGCCACGGGCCGTGATCGCTGCCGGGCGGCCCTCCTTGGAAGATGTCATCGGTCGTGTCCGGGCATCAGGAGTAGACGGGCTCCGTGGCGGCCTTGCGGGAGGCGAAGGAGCTCAGCACCCCGGTCCTGGCCAGGCCGCGGGTGGCGAGCCAGGACAGTCCGCCGGCGATCACGGCGCCGGAGATCGCGGTGAAGACGATGTAGGCGAGCTTGTCCCCGGGGGCGTAGGCGATGTTCCAGCCCCAGGGCAGGAAGGAGTCGTTGAGGCCGCAGAACAGTCCCGCGCCGGCTCCGGCCAGCAGGGAAACCGGCAGGTTGAACTTCTTGTACCGGAACGCGGCGAAGACCAGTTCCGCGCCGAGACCCTGGAGGATGCCGGAAATCAGCACCGTGGTGCCGTACTGCGAGCCCATCATCAGCTCACCGGTGGCAGCCACTGTCTCGCAGAACAGTGCCGCGCCGGGCTTTCGGATGATGAGCATGCCCAGCACGGCCGGGATCATCCAGCCGCCGGCGTAGAGACCGGTCAGGGGCGGGTAAAGCGCGTTGACGGGCGCGGAAACCAGGTTGGCGCCCTGGGACCAGGCCCAGAAAATCACGCCGCCGGCCACCGCGAGCAGCGCGGCGACCACAATGTCCACCACACGCCAGTTGTAGCTGCGCCGCTTGAGCGTCTGCTGAGCAGAGATATCAGTCATTTCTTCCTCCTGGGAACAGGAGGGGAGAGTGCTCCGGCCGGCCGCAGCTTTCGCCACCGCCCCGGACACTCTGAGAACTCGACTCCCTTGCGCCGGTACTAACCGGATCAGGTTCGAGGGTCTGCGGCTATCCGCACTCTCAGCGCCCACCAGCGGTTCCCCTGGATTCCTCCAGGAATGCCCGACGGCGGCGCTCCCCTGTCGTATCAAACGTTGCCCTTGTGGGCGGTGCCAGTTTACACCCGCCGCCCGCGCTTGGCCGGGCCGCCGTCACAATCGGAAGCAGGGCTCTCGCGGCGTCCGTGGCCGAGAACACACAGCTTGATAGAGTCGAGGTGGCACGGGCACCAGATGCCCGATGCCGCCTCGTAGCAGACGGGCAAGCCACCGGAAAGCTGGATCATTTTGACGCATACCCCGACCACACCGGCCTCCCCCGACTACGATCCTGACTCGAAGGAACCGCAGTCGCAGGAATCCCTGGCCGCGCTCATCGGCCGTGTCCTGGCCGAAATCGACGCGCTGCAGTTTACGTCCTTCAGCAAGGACGACGCCCTTGACCTCGGACTCCTCCTGGTTGAGCTGGGCAGGCAACGCTCGCTGCCCATCGCCATCGATATCGCCAAAGGTGAGCAGGTCCTTTTCCACGCGGCCTTGGACGGCGCCACCCCGGACAATGAAATCTGGATCAAGGCCAAGAAGCGCACCGCCATGCGGTACGAGGTCCCGTCCCTGCTGGTGGGTCTCCGGGCCCGGGCTGCGGGCGGAAGGATCGAGGACAACGCCTGGTTTGATCAGACCGTGTTCGCCGCCCACGGCGGCGCCTTCCCCATCTATGTGCGGGGCAGCGGCGCGGTTGCCACTGTCACGGTCTCGGGGTTGCCCCAGAAAGCTGACCATGAGCTGGTAGTGGAAGCCCTGGCGGAGATTCTCGGCCGGGCTGGACGCTAGGCTAGGGGCAGCCCTGTTTCCTGCCCTAAGGAGTCCTGGAATGAATATCGTCATCAAACTGCTTGGCACTGGCATCAGCCTGCTTGCCGGCTTCGCCGGAACCAAGCTCGTCGACGCCGTCTGGGAAAGGACCACCGGCAACAAGCCTCCCAAAGGCCACGACGAGAACATTCCGACGACGTTGCGCTCGGCGCTGACTTTCGCCCTGATCTCCGCCACCGTCAGCGCCATCATCCAGGTGTTCGCCAACCGCGGCACCCAGCGCGCAATCACCCGCTTCGCCAAGAGCAAGGACATCGTCTAAGCGGAACCGGCGCCGCCCCGCTCGCCGTCGGTGAGCGGGGCGGCGGCGGCCCGGCTGGCGTCGGCGGGGTATTCGTCGTCGAAACCCCGTTTGCCCGCCGCCTGCTGCACTACGGACTCCAGTTCATCGGTGCTCAACAGCTCCGGATGCAGGTGCTTGGTGCGGTAGCCGGCACGGCCCACCATATGGGCAGACACCGGAACGGTGAGCAGTTGGAAGAGCCAGGCGACCACCAGGACCGGCCACACCCACCAGGTGCGGAGCTGGAGTCCCACCGCAAAAAGCAGCAGGAACAGCCCGAGAACCTGGGGTTTGGTGGCGGCGTGCATCCTGCTCATGAGGTCCGGGAACCGCAGCAGTCCGATGGCCGCGCCGAGGGACATCAGTGCACCCACCACCATGAAGGCTGCCGAGACGGCGTCGATGACCGTGTCGCCCACGAGCGCTTCAGGATTCACGGACGCTCTCCCGCCGGTCTGCCACGAACCGTGCCACGGTGACCGAGCCGACGAAACCGATGATGGACAGTGCCACCAGCAGCATCAGGTTGTGGAGGTGCCGATTGACGGCCATGTCAATGCACAGCGCCGCCCCGAAAATGGCCAGCAGGACGTCGGCGGCGAGCACCCGGTCCAGCAGCGAGGGCCCGATTGCGATCCGGATGATCGCCCCCGCGGCGGCCAGGGACAGCACCACCGCTGTCACGGTCAGGACAAGCTGCATCAAGCGCCCACCTCCTGTTTCAGTGCGGAAAGTTCATCTTTGGTCCCCATGATGCGGATCAGTCCCGCCTCGGTATCCCGGACATCCTTCCGCAGCTTGGCCGCGTCCTGGGTGTTGCGGACGTTGATGCCGTGAAGGTAGAGCGTGGACGTGGATCTGTCCACTTCCACCACCAGTGAGCCCGGAATCAGTGAGATTACGTGCCCGGTGGCCGTCACCAGGAGGTCGGAGCGGCTCCGCAGCGGGACGGCGACGACGGCGCTGATCACCCGCGGTCCGCGGACGACGGCCAGGAGCAGGACCTGGAAGCTGGCCGCCACCACCTTGGCCAGGAAGATAAAGGCGAAGGAGATCGCGCGGAGGACGTTGAAGCGCCCGCCGAGCTCCACCGGGGGCAGGTAGAACACACGGGCCACCGCCACCGCAATGAGGGCGCCGAAAAGCAGGTTGCCGGGGCTGAAGTCCTGCCAGAGGGCACCCCAGACAATCACCAGCCACACCAGCAGCGGCAGCTCCTGGCGCAGGGAGACCCGCTTGCGGCTCATTTCTGGCCGCCCGGCTGCGGGCCCTGCCCGGGCTGGGCAATGGCCGGGACCGGCGCGTCCTCGCCAAGCACCGCCTCGATGTAGGAGGACCTATCCAGCATCTCCTGGGCTGACTGGTCGGCGACCTTGAACAGCGGCCCGGCGAAGACCGTCAGCGCCACGCCGAGAACGACCAGCCCGAGGGTGGAGCCGACCATGGTCCGCGGCAGCAGCGTGACATCGCTCCTGCCCGCCCGGTCACCGGTGGCTGAATCCCCGGGAGCGGCCAACAGCACCGGATCGGGATGCTCCGCGTCCTCGGGCTTGCGCCAGAATGCGCGGTTCCAAATTCTGGCGACGGCCAGCAGCGTCAGCAGACTGGTCAGCACGCCTCCGGCCACCAGTGCGTAGGCCAGGGGCGTGCCGAGCTGGACACCCGCCTGCAACAGCCCGACCTTGCCGAGGAATCCCGAGAACGGCGGGATCCCCGCCAGGTTCATGGCGGGGACGAAGAACAGCACCCCCAGCAGCGGGGACAGCTTGGCCAGCCCGGCCACCCGGTCCACCGAGGAGCTGCCGCCGCGACGTTCGATCAGCCCGGTCACCAGGAACAGGCTGGTCTGGATGGTGATGTGGTGGGCAACATAGAAGACGGCGGCACCCAGCCCGGCCACGGAGGACAGGGCCAAGCCGAAGACCATGTAGCCGATGTGGCTGACCAGGGTGAACGAAAGAAGCCGTTTGATGTCGGTCTGGGCCAGTGCGCCGAGGATCCCCACCACCATGGTCAATAACGCTGCCACCATCAGCGGAGAGTTCAGCGTGGCCTCCGGGAAAAGCAGGGTCTCCGTGCGCACCATCGCGTAGACGCCCACCTTGGTCAACAGCCCGGCAAACACCGCCGTGACGGGGGCGGGGGCCGTCGGGTAGGAGTCCGGAAGCCAGAAGGACAACGGAAAAACCGCAGCCTTGATGCCGAAGGCAACCAGCAGCATGACATGCAGCACGGTCCGCGTGCCCTGGTCCAGGTCCGCGAGCTTGATGGCGAGGTCTGCCATGTTAACGGTTCCGGTGGCACCGTAGATCATGGCGATCGCGATCAGGAACAACACCGAGGAGACCACCGAGACCACCACGTAGGTCACGCCGGCGCGGATCCGCGGCCCGGTCCCCCCGAGCGTTATCAGCACGTAGCTGGCGGTCAGCAGGATCTCGAAGCCGACATAGAGATTGAACAGGTCACCGGACAGGAAAGCGTTGGACACCCCGGCCACCAGGATCAGATAGGTCGGGTGGAAGATCGAGACCGGCGCGTCCTGGTCGCCGTCGGCCATGCCCTGCCCGGTGGCATAGACCAGCACGGCGAGGCTCACGGCGGAGGACACCACCAGCATCAGCGAGGAGAACTGGT
>JAODMS010000107.1 GCA_025464925.1 Arthrobacter sp. | reverse complement strand
TGGGTGAACGCCTGTGGGAAGTTGCCGAGGTGACGGCCGCTCACCGGGTCCAGCTCCTCGGCGTACAGCCCCAGGGGGCTGGCGTGGGACAGCAGACGTTCGCACAGTGCTTTGGCGCGGGCCACTTCTCCGATCTCGACGAGGGCTGAGACGAGCCAGAACGAGCAGGCCGTGAAGGTGCCCTCGGCGCCGGTGAGTCCGTCGTCGGTCTCCTCGGGGCGGTAGCGCAGGACGAGTCCGTCCCGGGTGAGTTCATCGGCGATGGCCAGAACGGTGGCCCGCACGCGTGGATCATTGGCGGGCAGGAACCGGACGAGCGGGACAAGGAGCAGCGAGGCATCGAGGTTCGTGGTGCCGTAGGACTGGACGAACACATTTCGGTCGTCGAGACCGTTGCGGCAGATGTCCTCGTGGATCTCCTCCGCGATCGCGTCCCACTTCCGGGCGTAATCGGCCTCACCGTGCAACCGTGCCAGCCGGGCGCCACGATCCAGTGCCACCCAGCACATGAGCTTGGAGGAGGTGAAGTGCCGCGGTTCGCCACGGACCTCCCAGATGCCGTGGTCGGGGTCCCGCCAGCGGGTGGCGGCCTGCTCGACCTGGCGGAGCAGGATGGGCCCCAGCGGCTCGGAGAGCTGGTCACGGGACTTGGCATGGAGATAAACGGAGTCCAGCATCGCGCCCCAGACATCGTGCTGCTGCTGGTGGACCGCGGCGTTGCCCACGCGGACGGGGCGGGCCCCGTCGTAGCCGTCGAGCTCCTCGACAATGGACTCGGGAAGGTCCCTTTCGCCACCGACGCCGTACAGGACCTGCAGGTCATCCTCGGCGGCGACGTCGCGGATGAAGGCGAAGAAGTCGTCGGCCTCCCGGTCCAGGCCGAGGGTGTAGAGGGCCCACAGGGCGAAGGTGGAGTCGCGCACCCAGGTGTATCGGTAGTCCCAGTTCCGCTCTCCCCCGGGTGTCTCGGGCAGCGACGTGGTGGGCGCGGCGACCAGCGCACCGGTCGGCGCGTAGGTGAGCCCCTTCAGCGTCAGCGCGCTGCGTTGCAGCTCCTCCCGCCACGGGTGGTCGGGGAACTCGCCCACCGTGATCCACTGCCGCCAGAACTCGGTGGTCTGCCACTGCTTCTGGGTGGCTTCCTCCCACGTCCGCGGCGGAGGCAGCGACGTCCAGGAAAGCGCGATGAACGCCTCCTCGCCCTCGGTCATCTGGCTGCGGATGACCGAGGTGGAGTCCTCGATGCCCAGCCGGCGGTCGGTGGTCAGACGCAGCACCGGATCCCCCTCGCTGCTGACGGTCCTGGCCTCCCCGTAGCCGGGGCTGGCGAACTCCCACCGTGCGCGGCGTCGGCCGTAGTCGAAGACCGGCTCGCACAGCACGGACAGCTCCACGGCTCCGCTGACGCACCGGACGGTGCGCAGCAGGCAATGCTCGGCCTCGTAGTTCGTCGGCGGGCGGCGGTATCTGCGCGCCCTCTTCTCGGTGTGGTGCCAGGGACCCATCACCAGGGCATCCCTCACGATCATCCAGCCCGTCCTGGTCTGCCAGGTGGTCTCCAGGATCAAGCTGCCGGGCAGATAGCGGCGCGCAGTGGGCTCCCGGACGCCGTACGGCGCGACCTTGAAGCCACCCGCGGCCCGGTCGAGCATGGTGGAGAACACACTCGGGGAGTCGTGACGCGGCAGGCACATCCACTCCACCTGCCCGCTCGGTGCGATCAGGCAGTTGGCCTCACAGTCGGACAAGAACGCGTAGTCGGCGATCGGCGGGAACGGGCTCGTCGCTGGCGCAGGCCACCGCCTCCCCGCAGCCCCTGACCCGGCGCCGATCATCACTACCCCAGTATGCTCCACGACACTGCAGATGACATTCCCTCGGACGGCTGCGTGTTCCTGCCCCGTTCCAGCCCGGCGGGCCCGCCGGTATGCGGCGGCCCCCGGGCCGGCCCGGTCACCGTCGTGTCAGTCGCCCATGATCCAACAGTCCTGAGACCGATCTCTTCACCACAAGGTCCTCGAACGGGGCAGCCGCCGTCGCCATGACACGGGCAATGCACGAAGGACGTCAGGGAATCCTTGTCACCCAACATGACATCGATTCCTTCACGGTTGCCCTCAGTGATTCTGGCCCCGTCGGGACGACCCGCGAACACCAAGAATGGTGACCCACCCACGGCAGCGCCGACGACGTCATTGAGGCCGCGCGCTCAGCTCTCGTCATCGGAATCAGCTAAAACCGCCAAGCCGAGCTGTGAAAAAAGCCGCCATTCCGAAGCAACAGTCACACATAGGCTGTCCTAAAGCCTGGTGTCATAACCTCATGCGGAGACGGTATTCGGTACGGCCCGCTTAAGGGAGTCAAGAGACGCTCTGAAGCGCAGCACTAAGGCGGGACACTTCGCGCTGTGCCTGTTCCCAACCTGCCTTGGCGACAGCTGGGACAACGGTCTTGTCCAGGGGGTTCCTTCCCTGTGCCTGTTTGGCCTCCGGTGAGGGCGTAACAATCTCGACGGGCCGACCCTTCAGTGCCTGGCGCTGCACCGGGATGCTGCCGGCGCGTTTAAAGGACATGGTCATGGGCGCCAAAGCTATTACCGGTCCGGTTCCTGGCGCAAGGTCCAGATTCAACGGTGAGCGGCTCCCCCCGTCGGTGTAGTGGCGTCCGTCAAGTTCAATCGGGGGCCAGACCATGGGGACCGCGCAACTGGCAGCCACGGCGTCGACCAGGCTTATGCCATCATCCCGGGTAAGGATGCGGTGTGCTCCCGTCCCTGCGTCGACAACAACCAATCGCAGGTCTGCGTCCGGCCATTTGTGGCTTGGCAGTCGCTTTTCGATCACCGCCCGACGCTCCTCAACCGGGCCCACTCTCGAGCTGAGGGCAAGGCGTCCGATCCGCCGCGCGGCGCTTTCCTGGGAACCGGGGAGCGCAGAGGCAAGCAGGAACTTCGCCAGGTTCATGCCTGAGAAGCTCTTCGAAATCTCATAAGGAACTCCGGCGAGCTGAGCCTCGTACAGCTGTTCCAGGCTCATGCTTCCGGTGATCTGGGCCCCGACCGTGGAACCGGCACTGGTACCAAGAATAGAATCCGCGTGGTGAAGGTCAAGGCCATGATGGCTGAGGCCCGCAAGCAGGCCGATTTCCCAGGCGATGCCGCCGATACCGCCGCCGCCAAGAACCAGTGTGTGATCATTCGATGCCATGTGGCTCCTTCGCCAGAGTTATCAAGAAACGGACGATGCCGGGGGCCCCTTAGGCCGGCCCGAACCATCCACACTGTATTGCACTCGTCTCCGAGGACCGACACGAACGGCCGAACAGTCAGGAGCGCCCGGGCCCGCCCAAACAGGTGCGCCAATGCTCCAACGGTAAACGGCCATCCCGCACTGTCAGTCACAAATGAGTGCCGGATTCGCCGTTCTGATTCGTCCGCCCGTGGGCATGATCGCGCCCGGTCCCGCCCACCGGCGCAACCCCCGGGGAGGACGTTGAGGCGGCGCCGGGCCAGGGAGAGCATGGCCTGGATGTGGGTTTTTCCTCCGGTGCAATTGCGGCCGTAGCAGGTCCGGGGAGGCGGCGCAGCTTTTCAGGGCCCCTAAAACCGGAAATACCGCCGGCTCTTGGGAGCGGCCTTGCGGGTTCGCCGGGTCATGGATCCATCCAGACGAGGGCCTCTTTTTCTAAGGGCTGTTGCGTTCGAGTGCCTGGCCGAGGATCCGTGCGCCTTCCGGGAAGGCGCCGGGGTTGGGCCCAGCGTAGTTGAGCCGGATGAACGGGCCCGCCGGTTCGGCCGGGAACCATTCGGTGCCGGCGGCGATGATGACCCCGGCGGCCTCGCAGCCGCGGGCCAGTTGTTCAAGGTCGGTCCCGTCGGGCAGGCGTGCCCAGAGGTTCAGCCCTCCCTTTGGTACGTGTTCGATGTGGGCTTGCGGGGCGTGTTCGCGCAGGCTGGTGAGCAGCAGGTCGCGGCGTGATTGGAGCTGGTGGCGGAGGCTGCGCAGGTGGGTCTGCCAGGCAGGGTGGGTGACGACATCCAGTGCTGCGGCCTGGAGGAGGCCGCTGACATACATCGACTCGGCTCCGCGGTCGGCAAGGATGCGTTCACGTGCCGGGCCGCGGGCGATGACGGCGGCGACACGGATGGCCGGGGACACGCTCTTGGTCAGCGAGCGAAGGTACACGACGTGACCGGAGTCGTCACGGGAAGCAACGGGCACCGGGATCGAGGTGATACCGAAGTCGTGGGCCCAGTCGTCCTCAACGAGGAACGCGCCGTTCTGGCGTACGACGTCCAGGACCTGTTCGCCACACCGGGTCGGCCATTGCCCACCGGTGGGATTCGCGTAGTTGGGTTGGGCATAGAACAGGCGTGCGCCGGTTTCCGCAAAGGCCCGCGCCAGCTCTTCCGGGTCCGGGCCGTCGGGTCCGCTGGGCACCGGGACGACACGGACGCCGGCCTGCGCCGCGGCAAGGATGGCGCCCCAGTAGGTCGGGGATTCCATGAGCAGGGGCTGCCCGTGGCCGACCAAGGCCCTGAAGATGGAGCTGAGTCCGCTCTGGCTGCCCGGCAGCACGATGACATCGCTCGGGGTGGGCGGGGTGACCCCGGCCGGGGTCGCGGCGCCGAGTTCGTGCGCGAACCAGGACTGCAACTCTGGAAGCCCCGCGGCCGGAGCATACGACAGGGCCGCGTCGCCCCTCGCTGCCCGGGTCAGTGCCGCGCGCACCAGGCGCTCCGGCAAAAGTTCCCGGTCCGGATAGCCGGAGTGGAAGGCAATGGCATCGTTCGAGATGCTCCGCATCGCGGTGGACACCGGGCGAAGAGGCGTATGGGGTGAACGCAGGGCCGCGGTCTGCCAGCCGTAGTCCGACGGGCGCGCGGTCCGGACGGCCCGCACGAACGTCCCGACGCCGGGCCGGCTCTCGATCAGCCCCTGCGCCGTAAGGGTCTGCAGGGCCTTCTGCACCGTCACGGGGCTCGCCTGGTGCTCCGCCACCAGCGACCGGGTGGACGGCAACCGGGAGCCCGGCGCCACCCCGGCTATCCACTCCCTCAGGCGCACCACAATCCGCGAACTGCTATCGTTGTTCATGAGAGACAATAGTAGCGCTACTACGCTTGTTCGCCCAGTGATACCGTCCCGTCCGCCCACCGGCCTGTGGTGGGGCCTCCTTGGAGTAGCAGCCTTCTCGTTCACCGTGCCCTTCACCCGGGTGGCTGTCGCGGGACTTTCCCCGTTGTTCATCGGCTCCGGCCGGGCAGTCCTGGCCACGGTTCTGGCCGCCCTCGCCCTCGCACTGACCCGCCAACGCCTGCCTCACGGTACGCAGTGGGCGCGGCTCGCGGTCGTCGCCGGCGGAATCGTCGTCGGCTTCCCGCTGCTGACCTCCTTCGCGCTCACCACGACCCCCGCCAGCCACGGCGCCGTCGTCATCGCCCTGCTCCCGGCCGCGACGGCAACGGCGGCGGTTCTGCGCGGGCGGGAGCGTCCACCACCAGCCTTCTGGGTCATCTCCGCCGCGGGCGCGCTGGCGGCCCTGGTCTTCGGCTTCGCCCAATCCGGCGGTTTCGGGCAAGTGCACTGGGCGGATCTGCTGCTCCTGGGCGCCGTCGTGGCCGCAGCCATCGGCTATGCCGAAGGCGGCCTGCTCGCCCGCGAGCTCGGCGCCTGGCAGACCGTATCCTGGGCGCTCGTGCTCGCATCTCCCTTGATGGTGCTCCTGGCAGCGCTCTCCATCGCCCAGCAGCCACCCTCGGGCACGCCGGTGCAGTGGGCCGCCTTTGCCTACCTCGGCGCCGTCAGCATGTTCCTTGGCTTCTTCGCCTGGTACCGCGGCCTGGCCATCGGCCCCATGACCCGGGTCAGCCAGATCCAGCTCCTCCAGCCCGTGCTGAGCATCTGCTGGGCCGGGCTCCTGCTGGGCGAGACCCTGACCTGGGCCACCCTCACCGGCGGCCTCACCGTCATCCTCTGCGCCGGTGCGGCGGTCCGCGTCCGGCTCAACCCGCCACCCGGAGAAGTCGTCCAGGTGGGATTTGATGCGTGCGAACGCGCTGGCCCGGTCGAGGTTGGCCGGGGCCGCCCATGCAGGATCGAGCTCGTGCAGGTGCCAGCGGAGCCGGCTGATGATCCCGCCGTCGTCAGCTACCACCTGGTCATCGCCCGCGACCAGGACCCGGAGCTCGAGGCCGAACACGAGGCCGCCGCCGGCGCGAAGCAGCCGAAGGCACCCTTGACCTGGCCTACCGTGACGGCCTCGCCCGGGTTCCGGAATGGGCCGGGAACCACAGGGCAGCTGCGGACGAAGCGCGATGGCACGACCGCTTGGCCGAACTCGTGGACTTCCGGCGGGAAGGCAACGATTGGCCCCGCCACCACGACTATGAGTCGGAGCGGGAACACATCCTCGGAGTGTGGATTCACGCGCAGCGATACAAATGCCGTCGCGGCGAACTCGACCCGGCCAGGATCACGCTTCTGGATGAGGCCGTTCCCGGTTGGCAGGCGGGGAGAACCAGGGGCCGCGCTCCCCGCCGGTGACCGGTTCGGGTTGTGCCCATCGGGGGGCAGGTGGAGCCCTCCGCGCAGCTCACAGCTGGGCGGTTCCTTTCCTGTTTCTCGGCATGCTGCTGACATCTTGCGGAAATAAAGTAACGGCAGGACCGGGAACAGCCGCACCCGCGGACGCCAAAAACCGTGCCGCCGGACCCTGGGCCACCAAACAGTCTGTGTCCCGTGATGCCGGGCCCGCTGAAAGCGGGGAGCTAGCAGGCTTTGACGACCGGCAGCTCGGCCCATTCGGTCGTGTACCGCGGGGACATTGCCAGCCGTTTCATTGCCCATCCGGGGGCTTCGGCCATGCCGGCCCGGCCCAGGCCGATGGCTCCGGTCCCGAAGCGGTCCATGATGTCCCCGAGCAGCGCCCCGATGTGCTTTTCCTCGTGCGCGGTGGTGAAGATGGGCAGCTGCGGGGCGGCGCCAGCCGGTGACAGGTCCGTGAGCATCACCCCGGCCCGGGCGTAGGGAACCCCGTCCAGTATCAGCCCGTCCAGCGCCCCGGTCGCGGCCTTGGACAACAGCACCGGGTCCGCGGTGGGCGCGGCCAGTTTGACGGTCACAGACGGGAACGAGGAGGCCCTGTCATTGAAGTGGGAGGTGCCGGCAAAGCACGTCATGAGCTTGGCCTGCTGGTGGTCTTTGGCGAGCCGGATCGCGGCCTGCTGGGCGTAGATGGCCAGCACCTCGTGCATCCGGGCGGCCGTCGTCACCGGGGTCGAGAAGGACCTTGAGAAGATCAGTTGCTTCTTGGTGGCGATCCCGGTTTCGAGCGGGATGCACGGGATGCCGTTGAGCTCCATGATGGTCCGCTGCATCAGCACGGAGAACTTTTCCCCATGGCTACCGGGTCCGCGGCTTTCAGGTCAGCGATCGTGAAAATTCCCAGGGCGTTCAGCTTTTTGCCGGTCCGGCCGGCGATCCCCCAGATCCCGGTGACGGGGACCTTGGCCATGATCGCTTCGGCGTGCCCGGCCGGCAGCGTGTCCCAGCTGCAGACGCCTTTGAGCGCCGGGTTCTGTTTGGCGACCCGGTTCACGAATTTGGCCAGAGTCTTGGTCGGGGCGGTCCCCACGCAGACCGGCAGCCCGGTGTGCCGGGCGACGGCGGCTTTGATCCCGGTGCCGGTC
This sequence comes from Arthrobacter sp., assembly GCA_025464925.1. The sequence continues at coordinate 5,718 of JAODMS010000107.1, read as the reverse complement.
CGGGCCAGCTCCTCGGGGGTGCCGCGCAGGCCCAGGAACGACTCGTCGATGGAGTGGACCTCCTGCCAGGCGGCGTAGCGGCCCAGCAGTTCCATGACCCGGCTGGACAGATCCCCGTAGAGCTCGTAGTTGGAGCTTCGGTGGATCAGCCCGGTGCGCGCGGCGTCAGGGGCCAGCTTGAACCACGGGTCCCCGTTGTCGACGCCCAGGGCTCTGGCCTCGTTAGAGCGGGCGACGACGCAGCCGTCGTTGTTGGACAGCACGACGACGGGTTTGCCTTCAAGGCCGGGGTTGAACGCGCGCTCACATGAGACGTAGAAGCTGTTGACATCGACCAGGGCGATGCGGTCGTTCCGGCCGGCGGTGGCGTTAGTGGCAGAATCCTCAGACATGGTGGAGGCAGCGGGTGACGACGCCCCAGATGCTCAGCTCGCCCAGTTCCGGGACGAGGACGTCGGGGTAGCCCGGGTTTTCCGCGGCCAGCCGGACCCGGCCGCGCTCGATCCGGAGCCTCTTGATGGTCAGCTCCCCGTCAATGATGGCGACCACGACGTTCCCGTCGACGGGAATCAACGACCGGTCAACGACGAGTTCGTCCCCGTCTGAGATGCCGGCGCCCTCCATCGAATACCCGGACACCCGGACCAGGAAGGTGCATGTCACATCCTTGATGAGATGGGCGTTCAAATCGACGCGGCCGGAAAAGTAGTCCTGGCTCGGGCTCGGAAACCCGGCGGGAACCGCCACCGGGGCGATTGCTACGCCCAAGGTCGGGGGCGTCCAGGTCCGCCTCAAGCGGACCGATTACCGAAACGCAACCCATCCGGGCCTCCTGCAATCCAGACATATGTTCTAGTGCTCCGACAAGCCATCGAACACATTTTTGATTATAGGCCTGACGGACGAGGAAGGAACCGCCCTGCGCCGGATGGACGTCGAAACCAGAGGGGCAGAACGAACCGGGCAACACGATGCTGAGATGGCAATGACCCATGAAGGGGAGACCGGCCCCGGGTAAGCCCCCCTGAACGGGCAGCACTCTGTCGGTTGGCCAGAAAGCCCCGCCCCGCAGATGATTGCGCACCTGGGCCGCATGACCCGGCGGGAGAGCGGACTGTCGCGGCCCGGCAAATAAGCTCGGCGCCGGCGGCTTTGTCGGCTAGATTGGCACCTGATAGCCTGCCCGCGGTTCCCCAGGTAAAGGACGCCGGTTGTGGATGAATCCTTTGAGGCCCTGCTGTCGATCCTGGCCGCCGTACGGAACTCCTCAATGCAGCGCAGGCTGGGCGCCACCGTCGATCAGGTGGACACCGACGGGGGCGCCCGACGGTCATCCGAGGTTATGGTCAGCTACAGCGACAGGATCTGGACGGTTACCGACGAAAACAAAACCTGGTCGTTCACACCCGCCAGCGGCGGCAGGATCGAGTACCGCACCGGGGATGTCGAGCAGAGGCCCCGGTCACGGGACGATTACCTTCCCCCGGAAATCGCCCTGTTCTTCCCGTTGTCCATGCGCATCTGGGGCGGAATCCCGGACGACTTCCGGGTGGCGGGAGCTGAAGTGGAAGGCGAAGGAGTCCGGCTTGCCCTGGTCGCTCTTGAAGATCCCCGCTTTACCGGCTCTGCGTTCGTTAACACCAGGTACGGGGTCATGACCGAGTATGAGACGCCTGCGCAGAGGTTTTCCGTCCGCGACCTCGGCTGGCTCCCGCGCCCGTGAGCCGGAACCGGAAACGGGCGCCGGTTTCCACCGCTGCCGGCAAGGCAGAACAGTTTCAGCGTGAGTCACGGCAGAGCAGGGCAGTGGCATGGGCAAGTCGGAGGAAGCGGCAGCGAAGGCACTGGAGGTTCCCCGTCTCTAACCTTTCGCTGCACCGTGGAAGTCTGGACCCCTCCCGTGTCAGCTGCATAGACTCCTCTGACGGGACACCAGCTGGCGCCGCAAGGAGGAGTTCGTGGAACTGAAGGACGTTACATGGAATGAGCAGGCCCGGAAGAAGATCCTGCTGGACGCTGACAGGGCGCTGCAGGAAGCGGTCCAGAAGGCGGCCTCGACCCTGTCGAACGCGGATAAGGACGAGGTGTACAAGTTCCTCTTTGAGCAGTTAAAGGACCGGTTCGTCGACTTCCAGCCCGGACCGGACCTCACCCGGTATGCGGAGGCGGTAGCAAACGGGGACTTCAGCTCCCACCGCGCCTCCGGCGCGGAAGGCTAGAAAACGGGCCATTACAACAGCCCCCGCCCATCCCGCAGCGGCACAATCATCTTGGCGGCGCAGAACGAGAGCACCGCGCAGTTCCCGAACGCGACGAGGCACCGGGTGAAGAGATTTTCCTGAAGATCCTCAACGGCGCCTCCGGGGCTCACCCCAAGAGCGAAGACGTCGGCTACGGCGACAAGGAATTCGTCCCCCGGCTTGCCGGCCCCGTGATGTAGGACCGGCGAGCACGAACACCAAACCGGGTCCTGTCTATCTGTTCTCCAGCACCCGCACAAAAGACGGAACAGGGAACAGCACCGCCATCGCGAACCCAAGCCACGCCTGCACGCGAGTTCCGTTGCGTCGCCGTCTTCACCATCAGTCCCCCTGCCTCGTTGGGATGCCGCCTGCCGCCGGTTCCACCCTAGGGCATGTCCGCCGTTACGGCGCCGGACAACTTGATCTGCCCGGCGGGGTTGGCGTCGATAGCGAACCACGGGTCATCATCTGCGTACTGGCAGTAGGAGATGCCAAGGCTGTCGGCGGGGTGCTGCTCCGCACCCTGGCGGGATCACCGCCTCGATGGGAATGACCGCCCAGCAAGCCCGCGAGGACCGGATCCTGAACGAACTGCATGCCAGCGGCGGCGACCTCCGCCGTATCTGCGACATGTTCGACCTGGGCATCGCCGGAGCAAGCCGCTCCTCCGCCGGCCTGGCCCATCCAGGCCTCCGGGAGGGGTTTGCAGTCGCACATAGTCCTTAGACGCCGTAGATGTTCCTGCGGGCCTCTATATAGCGGCCCCGGACTTCGGCGCCCCAGTCGCCCTGGGGTTCGTACGCCGCTTCTATGCTGCGTTTCCATGTCGGACAGGTTCCCGTGGCGGCCCATGCTGCCTGCCGTGCGGCTCCAAGGGCTACATATTCCTTGGATGCCGGTACTTCTACGGGTACTCCCAGAATAGTGGCCGCCGCGCGTCGCAGGGACTCGGACTTTGCTCCTCCGCCGATGAGTAGCACACTTTGTGGTGCGACTCCGGACTCTCGAAGCAGGTCCATCGCGTCGGCCAGTGAGTTGAGCACGCCCAGGACGGATGCACGGGCCAGGTTCTGTTGATTCATGTTCTCCCGCGTCAGTCCGGCGAGGGTTCCGTGGGCGTCTGGCAGATCGGGCGTGCGCTCTCCCTCAAGGTAGGGCAGGAGCGTCAGGCCTCCTGCGCCCGGATCACCTTCCAGGGCCAGGGAATCCAGGGCTTCCAGGTTGACGTTGAGCATCTTGGCAGTGGCTGCCATGACGCGGGCGGAATTCAGCATCGCCAGCAGGGGCAGATGGTTGCCTGTTGCATCTGCAAAGCCGGCGACGGCTCCGCTGGGATCGTGGGTGGGGGCATGTGAGGTGGTGAAGACAGTGCCCGAGGTGCCGACGGATATGACGATCTCCCCCGGGCTGATGCCAAGTCCGAGCGCGGCGGTCGCATTGTCGCCGCCACCGGCGCCCAGGAGGGCACCGCCTGCCCCCCAGCCTTTCTGAATGGTCCCGGAGGGCTCGTTGGAGGGGACGATGGCCGGCAGTTGGGGGCGGTGACCGAAGAAGCGTTCCAGCAGATCGGTGCGGTAACTGTTGGTGACGGGCGAGAAGTAGCCTGTCCCGGAGGCATCACTGCGGTCTGTGGTGAAATCGCCTCCCAGCTCGAAGTTGAGCCAATCATGTGGGAGTACGACCCGCGCAACACGGGATGCTGTTTTGGCTTCGGTGCGTGCCAGCCAGGCAAGTTTGGTGATGGTGAAGGATGCCACTGGAACCAGGTTTACTGCGTCGATCCAGGCTTCAGGGCCGAGCTCGTCGCGTAGTCTGACGGCATCGGGTACGCTTCTTGTGTCGTTCCAGAGCAGGGCATCGTGGACCGGAGCATTGGATTCGTCGAGCGCGACCATGCCGTGCTGTTGCGCGGCAACGGATGCGGCCACGACCGCGCCACGGAAGTTGTCTGCGCCGGCTGAATGCCATGCCTGGCGCAGGGCTCCGCTCCAGATTCGGGGATCAATGGCTGTTACGTCGGGGTGGCTCGCGGAGGCGGCAGAGACGATCTCTCCGTTTTCCGCGTCGACTGCCAGGACCTTGCACGATTGGGTGGAGGAGTCGACTCCGATGACGATGCTCATGCGTTGTTCCGCTCTTCGTCGGCTGTACCGGCCAGGGCTGCTGCCAGAGGCGCGTCGATGATCAAAGTAGTGATGAAGCCGGCTTTGGCAGCGGCCCGGACTGCTTCCGCCCGGGCTGCACCTTGGGCGACGGCGATGACATGAGGGGTTCGCTTGAGTTGCTCGACGGTTACGGCAATGACCCGTGCATCCAGTTCGGTCACCACGGGCTGGCCTTCCGCATCCAGGAGTCGGCCGGAGCACTCGCACACGGCCCCGAACTCCCTGGCTTCCCTCCGGACTTTGTTGTCGACACGCTCCCAGACAGTTGACTGATCAGGTTTCCAGGCACCGACTGCCACGACAGCCAAGTCCAGGGAGTTCCCTTTGGCCAGGGCTTCGGCGATTTCGGGCTGGCGAAGCAGCCCGGCGGCGGTTGTTAGGTCGTCAACCACCAACGGTGCCCAGAGAGGCCAGGTCCGTCCGCCGCTGAGGCGCCCGAGCCGCTGGATGATTTCCATGGGGTTGCCGTCTCCCGCCGCGGGGAGGGCGCCGGCGAGCTGAACAATGTCACTCTTCGGCAGCGCTTCAACGTGCCGGGAGGCGATATCCAGGGTCCGGGACCACGAGATACCGATTGTGGTCCCTGCCCTGGCGATCCGTGACATTTCTGTGGCTGCAGCCCTGCCGAGAGTCGTGCGGGCGTGGGGCTCATCGGCGGAGGTGTCAGCGACGACGACATGCTGAATTCCTAAGAGGGATTCGATCCAACCGGTGTCGGCCGGCTCCGAGGGGAAGTGCACCGCAATATCCACGATCCCTGTCGTGCGGGCCTCCTCGAGCAGTCGCGCTACCTGGAATCGTGAAATGTCATAACGGCGGGCGATGTCCACCTTGGGCATGTTGTCCAGGTAGTAATCCCTTCCAATACGGGCAAGGAGTTCCTGATGGGAGAGCCTCGCCAGTGCATCCTGGGACAGTTTTGCCATGTGGCCCCCTCCGACCGTCACGAATGAGCATTTCCTCTTGCTCGAACGAGTATATATGACTAGAGTCACTCCTGCATACATATGAGCGCTCGATGAGCGCTCAAAAGAGCACTAAGTTTGATTGTTCTCCAGGAGCGCCTGGGGCAGGGATCAGAGCCGGTGCCCAATCAAGAATGAGAACAAAGGAGTCCTTAGTGAACCGATCTAGGCGTCACACCGTCGTCGCGGCTGGAGTCATTACTTTGCTGGCCTTGTCCGCCTGTGCCGGTGCCGGTGGAGGTAATTCCGCAGGAGACCCGAACAGCATCAATGTCCTGATGGTGAACAATCCGCAGATGGAGGACCTGCAGCGGCTCACCGCTGATAACTTCACCAGGGAAACCG
>JAODMS010000041.1 GCA_025464925.1 Arthrobacter sp. | reverse complement strand
CCGTTCGCCACTAATCCCCCAGCAAGCTGGGATCATCGTTCGACTTGCATGTGTTAAGCACGCCGCCAGCGTTCATCCTGAGCCAGGATCAAACTCTCCGTTGAAGTAAAACAAAAACAGACACACCATGCGCCCCCGGGAAAACGGGATACACACAATGCACAAAATTTGAAACCAGCTGTAAAAACCAGACCACACCACGGGGTGGCGGATCCAGTCAATTCAACCAATTCAATACAATAAATTGGTATCAACAAACTTGGCACACTATTGAGTTCTCAAACAACAGACACATTCGAATACTTGTCGAAACAATTCATTAGTAATTTAATGAATTCTTTATGTTTCGCTTTCCTTCGCTGCGATGTTTACAGCTTATTTCATTCAATTCCACTTTGCAAATCCGGAATGTTCTTCCGAATTTCACTCTCTGGAGTGAATCCGCCCAGCAATATAAAGCAAGTTTTCACTTTCAGCGTCTAGCGCGGAAAGACTTGCTTCGATTTTGTTGGGGGTTGGTCGCCACTCAACGGCGGCGACTCAGAAGACACTACACGCTCCTCCCCCGCTGTGCAAACCGGTGCGGGGAGGAACGTGAACATGGCCTTCTAGGACGCGGAGACCTCCACGGTTGCCAGGTTCTTCTTGCCCCGCCGCAGCAGCAGGTACCGTCCGTGCAGCAGCTGGCTGGGCGCGATGACGGCCTCCGGATCCGATACCTTCGCGTTGTTCACGTAGGCTCCGCCTTCACCTACCGTGCGGCGGGCCGCGGATTTGCTCTCTGACAGGCCGGCAGCCACAAGCAGTTCGACGATTCCCAAGCCGCCGGCGTCGACCGTGGCGGAGGGCAGTTCTGAGGTGGCAGCCCGCAGGGTTGCCTCGTCCAGCGCGGTGAGGTCACCGTTGCCGAACAGTGCCGCCGATGCCGCAATGACTTTCTCGGTGGCGTCCACGCCATGGACGAGCGAGGTCACTTCATAGGCGAGCTTCCGCTGGCCTTCGCGGGCAAACGGTCGATCTGCAACGGAGACCTCGAGGGCTTCGATCTCCGCCCGGCTCAGAAAGGTGAAGACCTTCAGGCGTGCGGCGACGTCGGCGTCCGCCGTGTTGAGCCAGAACTGGTAGAAGGCGTAGGGGCTGCACATCTCCGGATCAAGCCAGATCGCGTTGCCTTCGCTCTTGCCGAACTTGGTGCCGTCGGAATTAGTGATGAGGGGCGTGCCCAGGGCATGGACGTGCTTGCCCTCAACCTTGCGGATGAGTTCGGTGCCGCTGGTCAGGTTGCCCCACTGGTCAGAGCCGCCGGTCTGCAGCACACAGCCGTAGTCGCGGAAAAGCTGGAGGTAATCCATGCCCTGCAGGATCTGGTAGCTGAACTCCGTGTAGCTAATCCCTTCGTCGGAGCCAAGACGGGACGCAACGGCATCCTTGCGCAGCATGGTGCCGACACGGAAGTGCTTGCCGATCTCGCGCAGGAAGTCGATGGCGCTCAGCGGCGCCGTCCAGTCCAGGTTGTTGACCATCCGGGCGGCGTTGTCGCCGTCGAAGCTCAGGAAACGACGCACCTGGGCCTGCAAGTACCCGACCCACTCTGAAACGGTGTCTTTCGTATTGAGGGTGCGCTCCGCCGTCGGGCGAGGGTCACCGATCAAGCCGGTTGAACCACCCACGAGGCCCAGGGGCTTGTGGCCGGCCAGCTGGATCCGGCGCATCAGCAGCAGCTGCACCAGGTTGCCCAGGTGCAGGCTGGGCGCCGTGGGATCGAACCCGCAGTAATAGGTAATGGGATCTCCGGCGAGCAGCTTTTCCAGCTCCGCCTCATCCGTGGAGACGTGGACCAGGCCACGCCATTTCAGCTCCTGCCAGACGTTGGCGAAGCTTGGGTCGTTCTGCTGGGACTCGAGATCATTTAGCTGGGACACGGAATCTAAGTTAGCAGGATCGGGACGCCGCAGTGCAGGTGACGCCGGGCTGTTGACCCGCTGAAGGCGAGCCAGCGCCGGCAGCTGTTCGGAGCCGGCGGGCAGGACTCAGTCTTCGATGCCGGCCGGCACGCCGGCGGCAGCGATGAGCCGCAGCCGCTGGGTAGGCCTGGTCATCGCTACATACAGGTCACCGACGCGGCCATGCTCATGGTTAAGCATGGCACTCGGCTCCAGCACCACGACGCCGTCGAACTCCAGGCCCTTGGCCTCACGGGGGCTGATCACCACGATGTCCTGCGCATAGCTGCCCGCGCCGGTGCCGACACGGCGGCCGTACACCGCGCGCAGCGCCGCTGTGGCCTCCGGGAGGAGCGGGCCGTCGGCAATCACGGCCAGCAGGCCGCCGTCGAGGGCGCTTAACTCCTCGGGAAGCACCTCAACGAGCTTGCCCACGATCTGGCCCGCTGCCACGCGGTCGATGATCGGTGCCCAGCGCCCTTCGCGGACGGCCTTGGGCGCCGAGACAACGAGTCCGGCCGCGTTGGCCATCCGCGCTGCCGCCTCGGCAATCTGCGAGGGGGTGCGGTAGTTGACGGTCAGTTCCTCCAGCTGCCAGCGGTCCCCGAACATCGGGGCCAGGGCGCCCTGCCAGGAATTGGCTCCAGCGACGGAACTTGTCTGGGCGATGTCGCCCACGATGGTGAAGGACTTCAGCGGGCAGCGGCGGACCAGCATGCGCCACTGCATCGGCGATAGTTCCTGCGCCTCGTCCACCACGATGTGCCCGAAGGCCCAGGTGCGGTCTGTCGTGGCGCGCTCGGCGGCGGACAGCCGGGCCTCGCGTTCCTGGTTCTGGTCCACAAGTTCCTCAGCGGAGACGAGGACGTCCACGCCGGCGGTTTCCATGTTGACCAGCGTCTGCTTGGCATTGGCCAAGTCGCGGGCGCGGTCGTTTTCCTGCTGGGCCAGTCCACGGCCAGCCGCGGCGTCAAGCTCACCGAGCAGCTCGGCGGCTTCGTCCAGCAGCGGCACATCCGCCTCTGTCCAGGGTGCATCGGCAGGCCGGAGCAGCATGGCGCGCTCGGCGGGGCTGAGGTTCGGGGTGCAGGCTTCGAGGATGGCCGGCTTGCTCAGCAGCTCCCCCACGAGCTTCACCGGAGTCATCGGCATCCAGCACAGGTTCAAGGCAATCCGGACGTCCCGGGCGGAGCGGACGTCCTCGGCCAGATAGGAGCGGTCTGCATTGTTGCCGATGCTGCCGGCCTCCACCAGCTCCGTCATCTGCTCGGTCAGTTCGCGCAGCAGGATCTTGACGAAGGCGACCCGTGCCTCGTTGTGCGGCTTGCCGGTGGCCCGCGCCCGTTCCCGGGCCCGGCGGACCTGCCGGGGCGTCAGGATAAGCTTGCGCCCGTCCACTTCGAGGATCCTGTTTTCGGCGGGGACACGCTGCCGGTTGGCCACGGCGTTGGCCACGACATCGGCCATGTCCAGCCGGCCCTTGATAGCCGCCACGGCGGCCTCCGGTTCAGCAACGGCACTGATCCCGGGCATCAGCCGGCCCAGGCTCGCCATCACGACGCCGGTCTCGCCGAGCGAGGGAAGCACGCGTTCGATGTAGTTCATGAAGGATGACGTCGGACCCACAAGGAGCACGCCTGCGGTCTTCAGGCGTTCCCGGTGGGTGTAGAGCAGGTAGGCGGCGCGGTGCAGGGCCACAGCGGTCTTGCCGGTGCCCGGCCCGCCCTGGACGACGAGGGCCCCGGAGATGGAGGAGCGGATGATCCGGTCCTGCTCGGACTGGATGGTGCCGACGATGTCGGACATCCGGCCGGTCCGCTTGGAATCGAGGGCAGCCAGCAGCGCGCCTTCGCCCTGGAGCGATTCGCCGTCGGCCAGCAGGTCGGCGTCCAGCACGTCATCCTCGATCGCCTTGACCTCACGGCCCTGCAGGATCAGGTGGCGGCGGCGGCGGACTCCCTGCCGGTCGAAGGCGGTTGCCTGGTAGAAGTGGCCGGCTTCGGGCGCCCGCCAGTCCACCATGAGCCGCTGCAGGTCATCGGTGGCCAGGCCGATGCGGCCAATGTATTGGGCCTCCCCGGAATCAAGGTCCAGACGGCCGAATACGAGGCGGTCATCGACAGCGTCGAGCTGGGCAAGGCGGTCTTCGTAGAGCGCCGCGAAGGCATCGCGTTCGGAGACGTTCTGCATGGTGCCCACCGCGCCGGCACGGCGCACCTGGGCCAGCTGGGCGCGCTTTTCCGCCCGCAACTCATCGAGCCGGGCGTAGAGCCCGGCGACGTAGTCGCGTTCATGGGCCAATTCAGCGTCGTGCATCGAGCGTTCCCCTATCGAAAAAGACAGACCAACCATTCTACAACCATTTCGGTGGCCCGCCTGAAAGTTGCCGAGGCGTTGTTTTCGAGCATTGTACCGATATGACGGGAACGGCCGGATTACAGGCGCAGGAGAGAACGCACCTGGTGTCCGCTCAAGGCCGAGCGGCCGCGCAGTTCGCCAAGTTCCAGAACCACTCCGACGCCTGCCACCTGGATGCCGCACCGCTCGAACAGACGGATGGCCGCGCCCAGCGTGCCGCCGGTGGCGAGGACATCATCGAGGATCAAGACCCGGCTGCCCGGTGCGAGGTCCGTGGTGTGCAGTTCAAGGGTGGCGGTGCCGTACTCCAGGGCGTAGTCCTCGGAAACCACTGCGCGCGGCAGCTTGCCGGCCTTGCGGACGGTGATGACTCCGGTATCCGTCGCGTACGCCGCGGCCGCCGCGAGCAGGAAGCCGCGGGCTTCCACTCCGGCGACGGCGTCGAACTGGCCCTGAAACGGTTCGACGAGGGCGTCGACCACAGCCTTGAACGCGGGCCCGTCAGCGAAGACGGGAGTCAGGTCCTTGAAGGTGATTCCCGGTTTGGGATAGTCCGGGATGGTGGCGCACAGGCTGTTGATCAGCTCGCCCACCGGGGCCGCCCGTTTGGTCTGGTCCAGCTCGCTTTGATTCACCCATCCACCTTACGGGCTGGCGCCAAACCGTCCGGCCGTTTCCTGCCAGGGACAGCTACGCCGTGCGGACCTTGGCCGCTTTGTAGCGGGACACGGTAGGGTCGCCGCTGAGCCAGAACCGCCAGGGATAATCGTCCGTGCCGCCGGCTCCCGAGACGCCCACCCTGGGCCCGGTGCTGATGCCGGATCGAATGCCGGCCACGGGGCGCTGCGGCAGTTCGAGCCGGAACGGAGGGCCGAGCGCGTCCCGGCCGCTGTCCGCCGTCGTGAGCCCGAGCGCCTTGGCGAGCCGCGCGGGTCCGCTCGCCAGGTCCTTGGCGGCTTTCGACGTCGGACGCCTGGCGAGTGCCAGCTCCTGCCCTGAGACCACCTCGCCGGCGCGCAGCAGCAGGCCCGACGCCTGGCCGACAGGTCCGCACACGATGTTGGCACAGTGGTGCATCCCGTAGGTGAAGTAGACGTACAGGTGGCCGGCCGGGCCGAACATGGGCGCATTGCGGGCGGTCTCCCCCCGAAAAGTATGCGAACCGGGATCAGGGTAGAGCGAGTCGTGCGGCCCCAGGTACGCCTCCACTTCGGTAATCCGTACCGACACCGGACCTTCGCGTCCCTGGTGCGTCAGCACCGCCCCGAGCAGCAGGGGCGCGACGTGCCTGGCGTCCGCGGAGAGCAGCTCCCGGAGGGCGCGGCTCTGCTCGTCGCCCTGCCCCGGGCCGGCAGGAATCAGGCTGGAATTCATGCTCCGACTTTAACAAATCCGCGGCCGCCTCTTCCACGGCCGTGTCCGATTTCCGCTAGCAGGCGCCCCGGAAATACTGAGAGGATGAAGCCATGGACTTCTGGCAGCGCTACCGGGCAATCGATGCCCGGGACACCCGTTTTGACGGGCAGTTCTACACGGCTGTCCGGACCACGGGCATCTATTGCCGGCCCTCCTGCCCTGCCCGGACGCCGAAAGCGGGCAACGTCACGTTCTACGAAACCTCCGCCGCCGCGCACGACGCCGGATACCGGGCCTGCAAACGCTGCCTGCCGGAGGCCGTGCCCGGAACGCCGGCCTGGAACATCCGCTCGGACATCGCCGGCCGGGCCATGCGGCTTATCAACGACGGCGTGATCGACCGGGACGGCGTGGAGGGGCTGGCGTCCCGGCTGGGCTATTCGTCACGTCAGCTCAACCGGATCCTGAGCCACGAACTAGGCGCCGGTCCCCTGTCTCTGGCGCGGGCGAGCCGGGCCCAGACCGCCCGCACCCTGCTGGTGTCCACGGCCATGAAGGTGGCAGACATCGCCTTTGCGGCCGGCTTCAGCAGCGTGCGCCAGTTCAACGAGACGATCGGCGAGGTTTTCGCGATGACACCCTCGGCGCTGCGGGGTACGGCCCGGCAGCACCGGCCACCCGTGTCCAGCACGGCGCTGACGCTGAACCTTCCGTACCGGAAACCCTTTGATCCGGGGGTTTTCGACTTCCTTTCCGTCCGTGCCATCCCGGGCATCGAGGAAGGAACGTCCCGTTCCTACGCCCGGACCCTGCGGCTGCCCCATGGGCATGCCCGCTTCCGGGTGGATTACGACGCCGGCGCGGACGGAAGCCCACTGGTCCTGACCATCGGCGCCGTGGACCTGCGCGACCTCGCCTCCCTGCTCAGCCGGGTCCGCCGGCTGCTGGACCTGGACGCAGACCCGGTCGCCATTGACGGCGCCCTGGCCGCCGATCCGCGGCTGGCCGCGAGTGCGGCTCAAGCTCCCGGCATCCGTATGCCGGGAGCGGTGGATCCGCAGGAGCTGCTGATCCGGGCGATGATCGGGCAGCAGATCACCGTGGCTGCCGCCCGGACCGCCCTCATCCGGCTCTCGGCGGCAGGGGCTGAGAGCCTTGTTCCCTCCGATGGCCTGCACCGGCTGTTCCCCACGCCGGCCCAGCTTGCGGAGACCGGCTTCGAATTGCTCCGGGGACCACAGCGCCGGATCGACTCCGTCCGGCGGGCCGCGGCGGCGATGGCCTCGGGCGACCTCGATTTCGGCTACGGCGATGACCTGCCCGGACTTGAAGCCAAGCTGCTGCCGTTGGCCGGCGTCGGGCCGTGGACGGTGGGCTACCTCGCGATGCGGGTCATCGGCGCGCCGGACGTTTTCCTCGCCAACGACGCCGCGGTGCGGAACGGCATCCGCTCCCTTCCGCCAAACCGGTCCGGCCGGCCGGAGCAGGGCGGCGGCCACGGCCCCGGAATGAACCCCGGCGGTGCCCCCGCCACCGGGGAGGCGGCACTCACCCCGGATTTCCGTGAGGTGAGCCCCTGGCGCTCGTACGCCACGATGCACCTCTGGCGCGCCGCAGCGCAGGCTGCGGCGCGCCGGCAGACCCCGACTCCAAAGAAAGCGAAAAAATGAAAGCCCAGCTGTTGACCATGTCCACCCCGGACGGCCCGTTCACCATCATTGCCCGGGACGGCGTTGTGCTGGCGTCCGGCTGGACCGCGGTTCCCGGCGAACTCACCGGCCAGATTCATCCGGAGCTGCTGCCGGGGGAATATGAGCCCGTGCTGGAACTCGGCTCCATCTCCGCGGCCGTTGAGGAATTCTACGCCGGCAATCCGGGGCCGGCCATGGAGGTACCGGTGCTGCAGCGGTCGGGCCCGTTCCGCAACCACGCCTGGGATGTGCTCCGCACCGTGGTGCCGGGAAGACCGGTGACGTACACGGAGTACGCCGAGCTGTCCGGAAATGTAAAGGCGGTCCGGGCTGCAGCCAGCGCCTGCGCCTTCAACGCCGCCGCCCTGTTCGTCCCCTGCCACCGCGTGATCCGCACGGACGGCACCCTGGGTGGCTTCCGCTGGGGCATCGACATCAAGGAGAGCCTGCTGGACCGCGAACACGCACTGGCCCTTGCCCTGAAGTAGGAACACGCCCCGATGGGCATTTTCACGTGAAAATGTCGGCCACGTACCTGCCATGGGTGCGTTCTAGCTCATCCATCCACGCGTCGGCGCCCGCAACAGATGCGCCGGTCGCCTCCCGGTAGATGCGTCCGCACGTGTCGCGGACCTGCGGCCCCATCTGCTTGCCGTCGCCGCAGACGTAGACGGTTGCGCCCTGTTGGACCAGCTCGACGACGTCGGCCCGGTCTGCCCAGAGCCGATCCTGGACGTACTTCCGACCGTCGTCGGGTGCGGCGGAAAAGACCAGCCGGAGGTCGAGGTTGGCTTGGTCTGCCCAGGATGCTAGTTCCGCCTGGTAGAGGAAATCGGTGTCCGGTGCCCGGCAGCCGAAGAACAACAAGGCAGGCGCCGGCGTCGTACCCTCGGCCTCGGCCCGCAGCGCCCGGTCCTGGACGAATCCGCGGAAGGGTGCCAGCCCGGTCCCGGCGCAGACCATGATGGCGCCCGCGGTCCTGCGCCAGGGCCCCAAGCTCGCTGCGGTGGGCAGGGTCCGCAGCGACCTCGGCCAGATGCTCGAGCTGGGTCCGCGTGGCGGGGACGGCAAGTTCGACGTAACTGCTCAGCAGCTCGCCCACGGCCACGGGCTACCGGTGGGCAGGAAGGTGTCTCCCCGCTCCATGCTCAACGTGATGTGCGAGTCGTAGTCGAGGTTGAAGCGGGCCAGGGCGCGCTGCACGAGGTCGCTGGGATTCAGCGGCAGTACGGCCAGATAGTCTCCGGTCCGGTAGCTCATCCCGCCGGGCAGGGCGATCTCGACATGCCGCTTGGACCGGGCGCCGGGCTGGGCCATATCGACCAGTTCCCGGTTTGCGACGACGGTTCCGAGTGCCAGCCCCGTTCTGGCGCAGCAGCGGGTCCCGGACGTTGCCCACGAACTGGATTTCAAGCTGGGGCTGCGCGGCCGGCGAACTGGTACTCTGCCCGAGGGCGGCGTCCACGGCGGGCCAGAATCCCGTGTACCACTCTTCGAAATCGCCGAAGAAGTCGCCGCGGGCGTCGGCCTCACCCCGGGCATAAATCTGCACGGCGCCGGCGGCCTCGAGTCGGGCATCGATGGCCCTGGGCGAAGTCCCTGGAGGTGCCGGCATTGGAACCGTAGAGCACACGGACCGGGACACCATTGGGCGCGGCTGCGGGCGGCGCTTCCACCTGCCGGGCATGTTCGACGGCGGTCCGGCCTGCCGCTTCGATCCGGACGTCCCGCCGGCGCACGTGGATGAACAGCCCTTCGGGCTTCATCGTCAGGGTGTGCTTGAGCTGCAGTTCATGGCCGCGGTCCGCCGACGTGATATCGAAGCGCTGCAGGAGCTTGGCCAGGAACAGCATGGCCTCCTGCAGGGCAAACCCCCGGCCGATGCAGGAGCGCTGCCCGTTGCCGAAGGGCTTCCAGGCATTGGCGGGGATGGCCGCGGCCCGTTCCGGGGAGAACCGGTCCGGATCGAAGATCCCGGCGTCCTCGCCCCACGCCGCCCTGTCCCGGTGCAGCTGCGGGATCAGGACCAGGATGGACTGACCGGCGGGGACCTCGTAGCGGCCGCCGAGCACCGTGTCCTCGTACGGAGCGACGTTGAACGCCGGGGCGGTGGGCCACAGCCGAAGCGTTTCCTTGAGGATCTGGTCCAGGTACCCCAGCCGGGGCAGGTGCCCGATCCTGGCGCTTTCGGTGCCAAGGACCTCATCCACGTGGGCGCGCGCCTTGGCCAGGACTTCCGGATGGCGCAGCAGTTCGTAGAGGGCAAAGGACAGCAGGCCGCTGGTGGTCTCATGCCCGGCGATCAGGAAGGTGACCATCTGATAGCGGATGTTTTCCTCGGATAACCGCTCACCGGTCACCGGATCCGCCGCGTTGAGCATGGTGTCCAGGATGTCTTCGCAGCCCGCCGGGCTGGGATTGCGCCGCCGCTCGCTGATGATCTGCTCGGCGACCTCGGA